>DASWRS010000327.1:0-41807 GCA_036403075.1 Kofleriaceae bacterium | reverse complement strand
TCGATCCAGAAGCTCTCGATCCGGACGATCTCCTTCTGCTCGTCGCCCATCGAGCCCGACACGTCCATCATGTAGATGATCACCGCGTTGGACTGCGGCAGCGGCTCGCTGCGCCACGACCGGTAGCGCTTGTCGTCGCGGATCGGCACGATCACCGGGTTCTTGGGATCGTAGGTGCCCATCGCGATCTGGCGCCGGATCGCCTGCTTGTAGGTCCGGCGGAAGTGGCGCAGCGACTCGGGGCCGGTGGTGCGGATCCCCGAGTACTTGTCCTTCCACGCGACGATCTTCTCGGTGCCCTTGGGCTGAATCCGCGGCAGCTCGAGCTCCTCGCCCATGATCTCGGCGAGCTCCTGGAGCGAGACCTCGATGTCGAGCAGGTGGTCGCCCGGGCGATCGCCGGCCTCGCCCTTGCCGGGCGCCTGCTCGCCGTCGCCGCCGAGCGAGTCGCCGACGTTGCCCTCGCCCTGCCCGACCCCGCCCTGCTGCTTGTCGCCGTGCTTGAAATGCGGGATGTCGACCGACGGCAACGGGATCGAGACCCGGTCCTTGCCCTTCTTCGCGATCATCTCGCCCTGCGAGATGTACTTGCGGAGGTTCTGCTTGATCTTGCCGCGGATGATCTGGCGAAACCGGCCGTGGTCGAGATCGATCTTCTGCGACATGCTCGCCTCCTAGAACACCACGTCGGCGAGATCGCCGCGGTCGTTGACGAAGCACAGCCGTCCGCCGTGCCGCTTGGTGTGCTGCACCATCTCGAGCAGACCCAGGGCGCGCGACATCACGCCGGTCGCGTCCTCGGTCTCGAGCTCGACGCAGAGCCGGGCGAGGAGCTCGGCCAGCGTGTGGTTGAGCTCGATCGTGACCGGGCCGATGCCGCGCGGGTCAGTCATGCAGCGCCTCGGGCGTCACGACTTGACGTCGCCGCGCGCGAAGATCGATGCCACGAAGTTCAGGACGTCGGTCGCCGAGACCTCGTCGTAGCCGAAGTTCTTGATCAGCCGCTGCTTGACCACGTCGATCTTGGCCTGGGTGTCGCGATCGACCACGCTCGAGACCAGCGAGGTCAGCTTGATCGAGTCCTTCTGGTCCTCGAACAGCTTGGCCTCGAGCGCCTTGTGCAGCCGCTCGTTGGTCTTGTAGTCGAACGTCCGGCCTTCGATCGCGAGCGCGCCGATGTAGTTCATGATCTCGCGCCGGAAATCGTCCTTGCGGCTCTCCGGGATGTCGATCTTCTCCTCGATCGACCGCATCAGCCGCTCGTCCGGCTCCTCGTCCTGCCCGGTGTACGGGTTCTTGACCTTCTCCTTCTGGGTGTAGGCCTTGATGTTGTCGATGTAGTTCGCACACAGCTTTGCGATCATATCTTCGTCCGCGCTGATCGCGCGCTGGACCTCGTTCTTCACGATGTCCTCGTACTCCTGCTTGACCACCGACAGCATCTCCGCGTAGCGCTTGCGCTGCTCGTCGGAGTTGATCAGCGAGTGGCTGCGCAGGCCGCTCTCGAGCTCGTTCATCACCATGAACGGGTTGATCGCGCCGTCGGCCTTGTCGCTGACCAGCGCGTTGGCGATCTTGTCCTGGATGTAGCGCGGGGAGATGCCGTCGAGGCCCTCGCGGTTGGCCTCCTTGCGCAGCTCCTTGATGTTGTCCTGGGTGAACCCGGGCAAGGTCTTGCCGTCGTACAGCTTGGCCTTCTGGATCAGCGACAGCGAGTGCTTCTTGGGATCCTCGAGCCGGGTCAGCACCGCCCACAGCGCGGCGACGTAGAGCGTGTGCGGCGCGACGTGCTTGCCGACCTTGGACGAGGTGAAGTCCTTGGTGTAGATCCGGACCTCCTCGCTGACCTTGGTGATGTACGGGATGTCGACCTTGATCGTGCGGTCCCGCAGCGCCTCCATGAACTCGTTGTTGAGCAGCTTCTTGTACTCGGCCTCGTTGGTGTGGCCGAGGATGACCTCGTCGATGTCGGTCTGCGCGAACTTCTTGGGCTTGATCTTGCGCTCCTGGGTCGCGCCGAGCAGGTCGTAGAGGAACGCGACGTCGAGCTTCAGGATCTCGACGAACTCGAGGATGCCGCGGTTGGCGATGTTGAACTCGCCGTCGAAGTTGAACGCGCGTGGGTCCGAGTCCGAACCGAACGTGGCGATCTTGCGGTAGTTGATGTCGCCGGTCAGCTCGGTCGAGTCCTGGTTCTTCTCGTCCTTGGGCTGGAACGTGCCGATGCCGATCCGGTCCTGCTCGCTCAGCACCAGGCGCTTGACCCGGATATGGTTCATCACCTTCTCGAAGTGGCCGTCGTAGTGCCGCATCAGCTCCTTGAAGATCAGGCGGCAGGCCGGGTTGACGTCGCCCTCGATCTTGAGCCGGAAGTCGTCGGTGCCGAGCCGGAGCCGCTGGATCGTCTGCTCGCGCCACTCGCGCGGGATCAACCGCAGCGGCTCGTCGTGCATCGGCGACGGGAAGGTCTCCGAGCCGCCGGCGAGCTCGGACAGCGCGCCCGGCAGCGTCCAGTAGTACGTGTACAGCGCGCCGTCGGCCGTCCGCGAGTAATCCTCGAGGCCCTTCTTGAGCTGGCGCGCGATCGTCGACTTGGCCGAGCCGACCGGGCCGTGCAACAGGATGATCCGGCGCTCGGTGCCGTAGCCCTGCGCGGCGCTCTTGAGCACGTTCATCAGCCGCATCAACGCGACGTCGAGCCCGAACACCGCGTCGCGACCGCCGTGGGTCTCGTCGCGGAAGAACTTGTAGCGCGTCAGCTTCTTCTTGTTGTCGATGTACTCCTCGACGCCGTGCGAGAGCACCATGTCGTAGAGACGCTGATACGCGTTGCGGGTGACGTGCGGGTTCTTGCGGACGAGATCGAGGTAGTCCTCGAAGGACCCCTCCCAGGACAGCTCCTTGTAGGTCTTGAGGTTCTGCAGCTCCGCAATCTGTCCCACGAGAGTCATGGCATCGACCGTACCACACACCCACTCGGGCGTCCCGCTCCGCTCGTCGGTGTTGTGCGTCGCGTGCACCGCTCCGCGGCACCGGCGACTGTGCGGCGCACCCACATTCGATGCCGCCGCACCCGAGGAGGAAATGCGTCACGGGTCGCCGATGCCGACCGACCGCGGCGCGATACCGATGCTGCGGGGCGACCGCCGAAGGGCAGCGCCATGCATGACAGGTAAGACCCCGCTAACCTTCCGCGCGGACGGCCGCAGCGGCGAAGCGCTGCGCTGCGCCGCTGCGCATTTCCTCACTTCATGTACTTCTCGACGTTGCGCTTGTGCTCGTCGAGCGTGCGGGCGAAGGCGTGGTTGCGCGCATCCTTGGCCACGAAGTAGTAGTAGTCGCTGCCGTCGGGCTTGAGCACCGCCTCGATCGAGCCCTTGCCCGGATTGGCGATCGGGCCGGGCGGCAGCCCATCGTGCTGGTAGGTGTTGTACGGGTTGTCCTTGTCGTCGAGCTGCGCGCGGTGCAGCCGGTCGTGCTTGTCCCACTGCTGGCACGCCGCCGACTTCTGGACCGGCACCATGCAGCCGTAGCGGATCGTCGGATCGGTCTCGAGCCGCTTGGGATGGAAGCTCGGCGAGGTCAGCCGGTTGATGAACACCTGCGCGATCCGCGGCCGCTCGGCCGGATCGACCGCCTCCTTCTCGACGATCGACGCCATGGTCAGGACCTCGCGATCGGTCCAGCCGAGCTTGTCCTTGACCCGGGCAGCATCGCGCGAGTGCTTGGCCAGGAGCTCGTTCCAGATCTCCTGGTGGTGCGTGATCAGGCGCTGCAGCACCACGCCCGGCTTCTCGTTGACCCGGAACTCGTAGGTGTCGGGGAACAGGTAGCCCTCGATCGTGTCGCCGATGATGCCGTGGCGGCCGAGGAACTCCTTGTCGCGGGCCAGCGCCTCGAGCTCGGCGGCCTTGGCGACCCGCGCGGCCTGCAGCAACGCGAAGAACTCGAGCATGTGCTTGCCCTCGGGCAGCGTCACCTTGGTCACGACCTCCTTGATCCCGGCGACCAGGACCGCGAGCACCTGGCTCGGCGCCAGGTTGTCCTTGAGCACGTACTTGCCGGTCTTGACGTTGGTCGTGTCGCCCTCCCACATCGCGTAGATCCGGAACCAGCTCGGCTTGTCGATCACGCCGCGCTCTGCGAGCATCGCCGCGATCGCGGGGAAGCTCATCCCGCTTCTGACCTCGACCTCGACGTCCTTGCCGGTGCCGCCGTGCCGATCACCCGGGTAGGCGAGCGCCCGGGTGACCGCCCAACCCGCGACCCCGGCGATGATCAGAAGCGAACCGAGCACGACGAATAGCGCGGTGCGGAACGAGCGCTTCGACACGCGCCCACACTAACCGCGGGAGCGGTGCGCGTCGAGCCAGCCCTGAAGAATGAGCGCGGCAGCGTGCTGGTCGATCACACTGCGCCGTCGCGCACGCGGCACATTGGCAGCGAGCAGCGCGCGCTCGGCCTGGGCCGTGGTGAAGCGTTCGTCCTGCTCGTGTAACGCCACGCCGGGCGGCAGCTGGTCGCGCAGGATCGCCACGAAATCATTCACCCGACGCGCGCGGTGCCCCAGCTTTCCGGATAGCTCGAATGGCACCCCCACGACCACGTCGGTCACCCCGTGCTCGCGGATCAGCGCGACGACGGCGCGCGCATCGCCGGAATGGCCGATGCGCGACAGCACGGTGAGGGGGTGCGCGGCGATCAGCGCCTCGTCCGTCATCGCGACGCCGATCGTCTTACTCCCGACGTCGAGGGCTAGCACACGCATGTGTCCGGAAAAATAAAGGCCCTCTTGGGGGGGACCAAGAGGGCCGGGGCGCAGATCGCAGAGCTACTTGTTGCCTCAGATAGTGGGGGAGATCAGCGGGATGAGGGGGAGGGGAACCGCCGATCATCTATCGAGTCGAAACTTTGGACAGCTGCGTCGCGCGTGTAAACCTTTCGTTGTTGCCGAACCCGACAGGTGCCGCGCCGGAGGGCGGGGTGGAACGGTCGGCGGCTCGTTGTTCGATTCTTGGAGCAGATTTCGGGCCAGCGCGGGCATGAGGGCACCTCGAGATCTGCTCGACGAAAAAATCAGCGGTTACATGGGCGGTGTCGTGCAAAACCCGACGTTGGCGCCCTGACTCTGGGCGGAGTCTGTCACCGGCTGTTCTCAGTCTGTCCAGTCCAGTAACCACCCCCCGGATGACGGAAGTTCGTGGCTCGGCAGCGAGGGAAGGTTTCGAGGCGGAAGAATTTCGCGGTCGGCCGCGACCGAGCCACGGCGGCGTCATGCGATACCGTGCAGCCATGTCGGACGAGCCCAGCACTCCCAAGCTCCAGGTCCAGATCGACGAAGACATCGCGCAGGGGGTGTACTCGAACCTGGTGCTGCTCAATCACACGGAGAACGAGTTCGTCCTCGACTTCGCGTTCATCCAGCCGAGCAACGGCCGCGCGAAGGTCCGGTCGCGCGTGATCTCGTCGCCGCGCCACACCAAGCGCCTGCTCCAGGCGCTGCAGAAGAACCTCGAGCGCTACGAGGAGCGGTTCGGAACGATCGACATCAGCTCCGACGACGATCCGGTGTTCCACTAGCCGGTGTTCCACCACGGCCCGGACTGCGGGTATGGTCCGCGGGTGCGGCTGCTCGTGATCGAAGACTACCCGGTGCTCCGCGACGCGCTGGCGCGCGGGCTGCGCGACGCGGGCTACGCCGTCGACGCGACCGGCGATGGCAGCGAAGGCCTGTGGTACGCGGAGAACCACCCCTACGACGCCATCGTGCTCGACGTGATGCTGCCGGGCCTCGACGGGTTCGCGCTGCTGCGCGCGCTCAGGATCGCCGGCAACTCGGTGCACGTGCTGGTCCTGACCGCGCGCGACGCCGTCGCCGACCGCATCCGGGGCCTCGACCTCGGGGCCGACGACTACATGGTCAAGCCGTTCGCGTTCGACGAGCTGCTCGCCCGGCTGCGCGCGATGGTGCGCCGCCGCTACGACAAGGTCGATCCGGTGATCCGCATCGACGACCTCGAGATCGATACCCGCGCTCGCCGGACGCGGCGCGCCGGTCAGATGATCACGCTGTCCGCGCGCGAGTACGCCCTGCTCGAGTACCTGGCGCACCGCCCCGGCGACATCGTATCGCGCACCGAGCTGTGGGATCACGTCTACGATCAGGCCGCCGAGCCCGGCAGCAACGTGCTCGACGTCCACATCGGCCACCTGCGCAAGAAGATCGACGATGGCCACACCAGGAAGCTGCTGCACACCCGGCGCGGCCAGGGCTACATGCTCGGCGGGGACGGATGACATCGATCCGGATGACATCGATCCGCGCGCGACTCACCGTCGCGCTGGTCGCCGTCGTCGCCGGCGTGCTCGGCGCGCTGGCGGCCGCGCTGTACCTGGGCGTCCGCGACATCGCGTGGCGGCAGCACGATGACGGCCTGGTCGCGCGGGCGCGCGCGCTGGCCGCGATCGCCGAGCGCGAAGGCGGCGACTACGAGCTCGATCTGCCGGCGCTGCCGGGCGCGTTTGCCGAGGCGTGGCGCCCCGACGGCAGCGTGCTCGCGCGGTCGCCGGGCCTGAGCGGCGACCTGCCGGCGCGCACCGGCGCATTCGATCTGACCCTGCCTGACGGCCGCCCCGGGCGCGCGATCGGGCTCGGGTTCTCGCCGCGCGACGAGCTCCACCGACCGCCGACCGAGATCACGCTGGTGCTGGCCGAAGGTACCGAGGCGGTCGAGGCCGCCGGACAGGCGGTGCGCACCCGGTTCGTCGCGTTCGGCGCGATCGCGCTCGCGCTGGTCGGCGTGCTGACCGCCTGGTCGCTGGCGCGCGGGCTGCGGCCGCTCGCCGCGCTGACGGCGGCGCTCGCCCGGATCGACGACCGTCACCTCGCGACGCGGCTGCCGGTCGACGGCCAGCCCGCGGAGCTGGCCGTGCCGGTGCGCACCCTGAACGCCTTGCTCGAGCGGCTCGCGGCCTCGTTCGCGCGCGAGCGGCAGTTCACCGCCAACGTCAGCCACGAGCTGCGCACGCCGCTGGCCGGGCTGCGCACGCTGCTCGAGGTCACCGCACGCGCGCCGTCGCCCACGGATCACGCGGCCGCGCTCGCGGTCGTCGTGCAGATGTGCGGCATGGTCGAGAGCCTGCTGATGCTGGCGCGGCTCGACGCCGGCCAGCTCGAGGTCGCGCGCGATCGCGTCGCGCTGCGCCGCCTGGTCGACGAGTGCTGGACGCCGCTGAACGCCGCCGCGGCCGCGCGCGGGCTGGCGCTGCGCAACCGCGTGCCCGACGCCGCGGTCGCGACCACCGACGGCGAGAAGCTGCGCATCGTGCTCGCCAACCTGCTGTCAAACGCGGTCGAGTACACCGCGCCGGGCGGCTGGATCGAGGTCGCCACCGGCGCCGGCGCGCTGCTCGATGTCGTCGATAGCGGACCGCCGATCCCGGCCGAGCAGCTCGATCGGATCTTCGACCGGATGTGGCGCGGCGATGCCGCGCGCTCGGCCGCCGGGGTCCACGCCGGGATCGGCCTGGCGCTCGCGCGCTCGCTGTCGGCATGCCTGGGGCTGGCGCTGACCGCGACCAGCCGCGACGACGGCAGCGTGCGCTTCCGGATCGCGCCGATGCCGCCCGGCGACGCGGCTACTCCTCCTCGATGAACCCGCCGTCGGCCGCGAACGTCGCTTCCTTGCGGGCCTTGTCGAGCTGGAACGCGATCTCGTAGCGGATCACCTTGCCCGCGGTCTGCTTCTCCGCGCGGTCGGCCGTGGCCTTGGGGTACTTCGCGGCAAACGCCTTCTTGACCGCGGCGGGCAGCGCATCGACCGCGATCCCCTCCTCGATCTGCAGGATCGCGCCGTCGGGCGCCACGTCGATCTCCACCTTGCTGCCGTCGGCCCTGGTGACCTTGACCTCGAACAGCTCCTTGCCGCGCTCGCGTTCGGCCTTGCATGCGCCGATCGTGGCCCTGGGAAATGCCGTCGCGACCGCCCGGGTCACGGCGGCGGGACAGGCCGGAGGAGCATCGCCCCAGGCCGGCGTGGCGATGAACAAGAGGACCAGATATCGCATCATGTGAGCCATGGCTCGAACCTACGCATGACGGATGAAACGTGAATGAACGGCGGGCGCTCACCTGTCCGGGCGATCTCGCTCGGGGTGCCGGGGTCTCACCGGTCCGAGGTGAATTCGTGCCGAAATTCATCGTGGCTTCAGGTCGGCTCGGCAAGGCTCCGGGCATGAAGACCCTGGTCATCCTGGTCGTGGTCGCGAGCGCCGCCGGCGCCGTGCGCCCGGCTCACGGTGACGCCGGGGGCGCGGATCGACGGCCGGTGACGCTGGCGCAGGTGGTCGCGGCTGCGGCGAAGGCGCCGGCGGCCCAGGTCAGCGGCCAGGACATCGCGGCGGCGGAGGCCACCGCGGCGGCGGCCTCGGCGTGGCCGAACCCATCGCTGCGGGTCGGCACCAACCGGCTGACCGCGCGGCTGATCGCGGGCGCGACGCTGCCGCTGCCGATCTTCGGCACCGTCGGTGCGGCACGGCGCGTCGCCGAGGCCGAGGCCCAGGTGGTGCGGGCCGAGGGCGAGCTCGCGCTGCGCGATCTGCGCCATCGCGTGGTCGTCGCGTGGATCCAGCTGGCACGCGCCCAGGACGATCTGGCGGCGCAGCAGGTCGCCGCCCGCCAGGCGCGGGACCTCGAGGGCGTCGCGCGCGGCCGGCTCGACGCCGGCTCCGGCGCGGAGGTCGACGTCACCGTCGCGATCGCGGCGCGCGCCCGGGCCGAGGTCACGGCCGCCGGCGCACAGCGCACCGAGGACGCCGCCTCGGGAGAGCTCGCCGGGTTGCTCGGCTGGGATCCGACACGGCCGCTGCGCGCCGAGGGTGCGCCGGTGGTCGGGCCCGCGGTCGGCGGATCGGGACCACCCGGGGGGCCGGCGGGCCAGCCCGGGGACGCGACCGGGGATGCGATCGCCGCGTTGCGCGGCCGGCTCGCCCGGCACCCCGAGCGCGCGGCCGCGTCGCGGCGGGTCGCGGCGGCCGACGCCAGCGTCGCCCAGGCGAACGCGCAGCGCTGGCCCGGGCTCGCGCTCGAAGGCGAGCTCGACTACGACGACCGCTCGGTGACCGAGGGCCGGACGGCGTGGGACCGCACGGATGCGCACGTCGGCGTGTCGCTCGACCTGCCGGTGTTCGCGCGGACCGGCGATCGCGCGCGGGCAGCGGAGGCGACCGCGCGGGCCCAGCGCGCTCGGCTCGCCGCGATCGAGGCCGAGCTCGATGGCCGGCTGTACGCGGCCTACCGCCGCTGGCAGGCCGCGGCGGAGCAACTCGCGGCGCTGGAGCGCGTCGTGCTCCCCGCGCAGGAGCGGGCCGCGGCGCTGTCGATGCAGGCCTACCGCGAAGGCGCGCGGGATCTATCGTCGGCGCTGGTCGCTCAGCGCGATCTCGCGACCGCGCGCGCCGAGCTCAACGACGCGCGCGCCACCGCCGCGCTGGCATTTGCCGAGCTCGCGGTCGCACTCGGGGAGGATGTCCATGCGAGCTAGCTGGCTGGTGATTGCGATGTGGCCCGGGCTCGCGCTCGGGTGCCGCGGCGGCGGGGGCGGCGATGAGGAGGAAAAGCCGGCGGCGGCCGCGGTCGCGTGCCGCTCGGTCACGGCCGCGACGATCGACGACACGATCGACGTCACCGGCGTGATCGCGCCGCCGCCCAAGCGCGACGCGGTGGTCAGCTCGCCGATCGCCGGGCGGGTCGCGCAGGTCCTGGTCGACGAGGGCGACCTGGTCGCCGCCGGCGCGCTGCTCGCGGTGATCGAGGATCCGGCGCTGCCGGCCGGCTCGCTCGAGGCCAGGGCCGCGGCCGACAGCGCGACGGCGCAGAAGCTCGCGGCCGACCAGGAGGTCGCACGCCAGGACCGGCTGGTGGCCGCCGGGATCGGCGCGCGCAAGGATCTCGAGGACGCGCGCGCCAAGCAGGCGGCCGCGGCCGCCGAGGTTGCCTCCGCCGGCGCCAAGCTCGGGCTCGCGGGCGCCCAGCTCGCGCGGCGCGAGATCCGCGCGCCCCGCGCCGGCACCGTGCTGCACCTCCAGCGCAAGGTCGGCGAGAGCGTCGACGGCACCACGGCGACGCCGCTGGCCGAGATCGCCGACCTCACCACGCTCGAGCTCCACGCCCAGGCCCCGCCGGCCGCGCTGCGCCCGCTGCGTGACGGCATGGCGGCGACGGTGCACGCGCTCGGCAGCGACGCGCCGGTCACCGGCACGATCGTGCGGGTCGCACCGGCGGTCGACCCGGCCACGCTGCTCGGCGTGGTCCGCATCGCGCTCGCGAGCAGCGAGGGCATCAAGGTCGGGGTCGCGGCGACCGCCGAGATCACGATCGCGAGCCAGCCGGGCGTGCGGATCCCGGCGAGCGCGCTGCGGCGCTCGATGGTCGGCGAGGACGAGGTCGTGGTCTGCGCCGGGGGCACCGCGCACGTGCGCAAGGTCGAGGTCGGCCAGCGCGGCGAGCAGGGCGTCGCGATCAAGAACGGGCTCAAGCCCGGCGAGGAGATCGTCATCGATCACGTGCTCGGCCTGCAGGACGGTCAGCCGCTCGTCGCCGAAGGCAAGGGGAGAGCCTCGAGATGATGCTCGTCGGCTGGCTGCGGCGCCACACGAGCCTGGTGTGGATCGCGGTCCTCGGGCTGGCGGCGCTCGGCGCCGTGTCGATCTTCCAGCTGCCGAGCGGGATCTACCCCGAGATGCAGTTCCCGCGCGTCGTCGTGGTCGCCAAGGCCGGCCAGCTGTCGCCGGATCTGGTCGAGGCTCAGATGACGCGGCCGCTCGAGCAGGCGCTCGCGGTCGTGCCCGGGGTCCGCCACGTCCGCGCCCGCACGATCCGCGGCGCGGTCGAGCTGTCGCTGCTGCTCACCGACGGCACCAACCCGCTGACCGCGCAGTACGCCTGCCAGGCCGCGGTCGATCACGTGGCGCTGCCCCGGGGCGCGACCACTGTGGTCGAGCGCGTGCTGCCGACGTCGGTGCCGGTGATCACGTTCAACCTGGTGGCACCGAAGGCCGTCGCCACCGACCTGCGGCGGCTGCGCGAGGTCGCCGAGCGCATCGTGCGGCCGGCGATCGTGCGCGTGCCCGGGGTCGGCGGCGTCGAGGTCAGCGGCGGTCGGGTCCGCCAGATCCAGCTGGTGATCCGCCCGGCCGAGCTCGCGGCGCTGCATCTCACGCCGTCGCAGCTCGCGCAGAAGATCGAGGCCTCGGACCAGGTGATCGCGGCCGGCCGGGTGTGGGACCAGCACCAGACGCTGCCGGTCGTGTACGACGCCCAGGCCACGGACCTCGACGCGCTGCGCGCGCTGCCGATCGCGACCGGACCGGCCGGCCCGGTGCCCCTCTCGGTGGTCGCCGACGTCCGCGACGGCAACGAGGATCCCGACGTGATCATCGGGAGCACGCGGGGCGAGGTCGTCGCGGTCTCGGTCGCGCGGCTGCCGGGCGCCAGCACGCCGTCGGTCGTCGCCGGGGTCCAGGGGGCGCTCGCCCAGCTGCGCGCCGGCCACACGCTGCCGCCCGACGTCGAGCTCGTGCCGGTGTACGACCAGGCCGACCTCGTCGACCAGTCGATCGCGAGCGTGCGCGACGCGATCCTGATCGGCATCGCGCTGTCGCTGCTGGTGATCGCGCTGGCGCTGCGCGACTGGCGCGCCGGCCTGATCGCGGCGGTGCCGGTGCCGCTGACCCTGCTCGGCACGTTCGCGGTGATGCGCTGGGCCGGCGTGACGCTCAACCTGATGTCGCTCGGCGGCCTCGCGGTGTCGATCGGCCTGGTGGTCGACGACGCGATCGTCGTCACCGAGGGCATCGTGCGCCGGCTCGAGGACGGCTTGGCGGTCGGCGAGGCGATCGCGGCCGGCACCCGGGACATGTTCGCCGCGGTGATCGGGACGACGTTCACCACCGTGGTCGTGTTTGCGCCGCTCGCGCTGCTCACCGGCGTGACCGGCAGCTTCCTCGGCGCGCTGGGGATGACCCTGGCGATCGCGGTGCTCCTGTCGATGGTGATCGCGCTGAGCTTGATCCCGGTGCTCGCGGTCCGGCTGCGGCCGCGCCCGCCCAAGCCCGCCGGCGAGACCGACCGGATCGGCCGCGCGATCCGCTGGCTGGTGCGCCGGCGCGCGGTCGCCGCCGCGGTGGTCGCGGCGCTGGTCGTGACGGGCTACGCGGCGTGGAGCCAGCTCGGCACCGGCTTTCTGCCCCAGATGGACGAGGGCGCGTTCGTGATCGACTTCTTCCTGCCCGCGGGGACCTCGCTCGAGGAGACCGCGCACGCCACGGAGATCGTCGACGGCGTGCTCGCCGACACCCCCGAGGTCCAGGCCTTCACCCACCGCACCGGCACCGAGCTCGGACCCGCGACCGCGACGATGCAGAGCCGCGGCGACATCATGGTGCGGCTGGTGCCGCGCGGCAAGCGCGACGGGATCCGCGAGGTGATCGACCGGATCCGCGACGAACTGCACGGCAAGGTGCCCGAGGCGCGGTTCGAGTACGTCCAGGTGCTGCAGGACGTGCTCAACGACCTCGCGGGCAGCCCCGCCCCGCTCGAGATCAAGCTGCTCGGCGACGACCCGCGCGCGCTCGACCGCTACGCCGAGGCCGCCGGCGAGAAGCTCGCGAAGCTCCCCGAGCTGGTCGACGTGTTCGACGGCCGCGAGGGCATGACCCCGATCCTCGCGGCACGCAGCGTCCCGGTGCAGCTCGCGCGCCTCGGTATCGACGCCCAGGCCATCGGCGACGACCTGTCGATCGCGCTGACCGGACGCGAGGTCGCGCAGGTGCTGCGCCCCGAGCGCGCGATCGGCGTCCGGCTGCGCTACCCCGACGACGTCCGCTACAGCGCCGAGGCGCTCGCGCGCTCGCCGATCGCCTACGGCCCCCGGGCGCTGCTGCTCGGCCAGATCGTCGCGTTCGATCGCCCGCTCGCGCCGGCGGTGCTGCGCCGCGACGGCCTGCGCTCGGCCGTGGTGATGACCGCGGCGACCCGGACCGGCGACCTCGGTGGCGCCGAGGCGGCGGTGCGCGCGGCGCTCCGCGACCTCCCGGTGCCGGCGGGGACGCAGGTCGAGATCGGCGGCCAGGCGGCGTCGGCGCGCGCGGCCCGCACCGAGCTGGTGACCGTCGCGCTGACCGCGACCATGCTGGTGCTGATCATCCTGATCCTGCAGCTCCACTCGCTGCGCTACGCGCTGGTGGTGCTGATCGGCGCGCCGCTGTCGACCGTCGGCGGCCTGGTGATCCTCGCCGTGACCGGGATCCCGCTCGACGTGTCGTCGATGACCGGCCTGATCCTGCTGGTCGGCCTGGTGGTCAAGAACGGCATCCTGCTGCTCGAGAACGCCCAGCACCACCTCGCCGAGGGCATGGACCTCGAGGCCGCGCTCACCGCCGCCGCGCGCCGCCGGCTGCGGCCGATCCTGATGACCACCGCCGCCACGCTCGCCGGGCTTGCCCCGCTGGCGTTCGGGATCGGCGCCGGCTCCGAGCTCCAGCGCCCGCTCGCGGTCGCGGTGATCGGCGGGCTGACGCTCGCGACGCTCATCACCTTGATCGTGACGCCCGGCCTGACCGCGCTGATCGCCGGCAAGCTCGCGAGGACCCCGATGCCGCCGGATGAACGGCAGATGAATGCCCGATGAAGCTCCGTGATTTGGCCGGGCCGCGCTGGTCGGCAGCGTCGGTTCGTGACAGCGTGCCGGCCATGCGAGCCAGCACCGTCGCCGCCGTCGCGTTCCTCTCTGCCACCGGCACTACCCTGCTCGGCTGTGGATCGCCGCAGCGCGACCAGCCGCCCACCACCACCACCACCACCACCGCGGCGCAGCCGGCCGCGGGCCCCGCCGCCGCCGTGCCCGCGGGGTTCTCGACCAGCGCCGTGGCGCTGCCCGGCGGCGGCCCCGACGGGGTCGCGATGGACTACCTGCTCTACAACCCGCGGACCCACACGGTCTGGGTCCCCGCCGGCAACACCGCCAACGTCGACGTCATCGACGTCGCGACCGGCAAGGTCACGCCGATCGCCGGGTTCGCGACGCGCGAGGTCGAGCGCCAGGGCGTCAAGCGGCGCGTCGGCCCGAGCGCGGCGGCGCTCGGCGACCGCGGCACGGTCTATGTCGGCAACCGCGGCGACTCGTCGATCTGCGCGGTCGACGAAGCCGCGCTCCAGATCGGCACCTGCGGCAAGCTCGACTCGTCGCCCGACGGCGTGCTCTACGTCGCGAGCACGCGGGAGGTCTGGGTGACCACGCCGCGCGACAAGTCGATCCGCGTGCTCGACGCCGCCACGCTGGCGCAGAAGGCGCGCATCGAGTTCGAGGGCGGCCCGGAGGGCTTCGCGGTCGACAACGCCCGCGGCCGGTTCTACACCAACCTCGAGGACAAGGACGTGACGCTGGCGATCGACCTGGCATCGCGCAAGGTGGTCGCGACCTGGAAGTCGGGCTGCGGCGAGGAGGGTCCCCGCGGCCTGCGGATGATCGAGGCCCAGGGCGTCCTGCTCGTCGCCTGCACCGCTCGGCTCGAGAGCCTCGATGTCATGCACGACGGCGCCCAGCTCGGCTCGATCGACACCGGCGAGGGCGTCGACGACTTCGACTACTCCGCGAAGGACCATCGCGTGTACGTCGGCGCCGCGAAGGCCGCCAAGCTCACGGTGGCGTCGCTGGACGCCGCCGGCCACCTCGCGGTGCTCGCCTCCGTGCCGACCAAGGAAGGTGCGCGCAACGGCGTGGTCACCGGCGATGGTCGGGTCTACCTCTCGCACTCGAAGGACTCGGAGCTGATCGTCGTGGCCCCCCAGGTCAAGTAGCCGCAGGCACGAGCGGCCCGGGCTACGGCTCGGAGATCGCGTCGAGCAGCACGTCGATCTTCACCGGCTTGACCAGGTGGCGGTGGAAGCCGGCCTGCTTGGCGCGCGCCGAGTCGCGCTCCTGGCCGTAGCCGGTCACGGCGATCAGCCGGCAGCCGGTGTGATCGACGGCGGCGACCCGGTGGGCGAGCTCGTAGCCGTCGATCACCGGCAGCCCGATGTCGAACACCGCGACCTGGGGCTGGAACGTCGGCAGCGCCTCGAGCGCCGAGAGCGCGTCGTAGGCGACCTCGACGTCGTGGCCCCGGACCCGCAGCAGCTCGGCCATGAGGTTGGCGGCGTCGACGTTGTCATCGACGACGAGCACGCGCTTGCCGACGTGAGCGGCCGGCACCGGCGACGCGGCCACCGCGGTTTGCACGGCATGCTCGACCGGCAGCGACACGACGAAGCAGCTGCCCTTGCCCACGCCGTCGCTGTACGGCGTCACGGTTCCGCCGTGGAGCTCGACCAGGCTCTTGACCAGCGTCAGGCCGATGCCCAGGCCGCCCTGCGACGACTCACCCGAGCGCTCGCCCTGGACGAAGCGGTCGAAGATCCGCGGCATCAGCTCGGGCGCGATGCCGCGGCCGTTGTCGGTGACGCTGATCTCGATGCGCGCCCCCGGCACGTGCGCCGCCGCGAGCCAGATCTCGCCGCCCCGATCGGTGTAGCGCGCGGCGTTGGTCAAGAGGTTCGCCACGACCTGCGCGAGCCGCATCGGATCGCCCCACCACAGGATCGGCTCGCGCGGCAGGTCGACGGTCAGGTGGTGCTCGCGCTGCTCGATCAGCGAGCCCGCCATCTCGGTGGCCTTGGACAGGACGTCGGCGATCGCCACGACCTCGCGCCGGAGCTCGAGCTTGCTGCGCGCGACGCGCGACACGTCGAGCAGGTCGTCGACCAGCCGCGTGACGTGGCCGGCGTGGCGCTCGATCAGCTCGTGCTCGCGCGACAGCGCGGTGTGCGACCGGGCGCGGACGAGGTCGAGCGCGGTGGCGATCGGCGCGAGCGAGTTGCGCAGCTCGTGGCCGAGCAGCGCGAGGAACTCGTCCTTGGCTCGGTTCGCGGCCTCGAGATCGGCGATCAGCGCGACGCGCTCGTCGCGCGCCCGCACGATCTCGGTCTCGGCCGCGACGCGCACGGCGAACGCCTCGCTGCGATCGTGGGCGAGCCGTGCGGACTCCATCAGCTGGACCAGGAAGTCGCGGTACGCGGCGTCGAACGGCAACCGGGAGCTGAGCCCGAACATGATCAGACCGCCGAGGCCGGGCACGACCAGCGCCTCGCGCACCGGCTCGGGCCAGGGACCGACCGGGAGCGCTGCGTCGAGCGTCACGCGCGTCGCGACGGACAGCGGCGCGATCCGGCGGACGTGCTCGGCGAGCATCGCCACGGCCGCGCCGTCGACCCCCGTCGCTCGCTGCAGCGCGCCCGCCGCATCGAACTGCGCGACGAACGGGATGTCCTCGGGGCTGCTGCCGAACGTCGCCACCGCCTTCTCGATCACCGCGGTCGGCGTGTCGAGCGGTGACGCCTGCTCAGCGAGCCCGCGGAACAGCGCCTGGCGCCGCATCGCGATCACGTGCGCCGTGGTCTCGGTGCAGACCACGAGCGTGCCGCCGACCCCGCCGGTCTCGTCGAGCACCGGCGAGTAGCCGTACGTCCAGTAGACCTCCTCGATCCCGCCGTTGCGGAACATCGGGACCAGCGCGTTGTCGTGCCACGTCGGCTCGCCGCGCTGCATGACGCCCTCGATCTGCGGGCCGATGATCGGCCAGATCTCCGCCCAGCAGTCCCGGCCGCGCTGGCCGATCGCCGCCGGGTGCTTGTCGTGGCCGAGGCTCGGCGCGTACGCATCGTTGTAGATCTGGATCAGCTCGGGGCCCCACCACAGGAACATCGGGTGGCGCGATTCGAGTAGCACCTGCACGATCGTGCGCAAGCTGCTCGGCCAGGTCTCGGGCGCGCCGAGCGGCGTGCGGGCCCAGTCGAACGCACGAACGAGCTCGCCGCATGTCCCTCCCCCGTGTGGGATCCACATGCGGCGGACTCTACGTCAGATCTCGCGGAAGCGTATCGCGGTCATGCGGCGCGGCCGCTGTTCCGTTCAAGACACAGTCACCGGGCGCGCTGAGGGTAGCGGCCCGCACAGAGTTTTTGCGCGGGTCTCGGGAGCGACGTCACTCGATCGCGATCACGGCGAGCTCCGCAGGCAGCGACTTCGCGCCGGCATCCGAGATCAGCCCGACGACGCCGGCACCGGCGAGGACGCGCTTGATCGTCCCCGCGTCGTCGTTGGCCGATACCGGATGCGGGACGTCGCCCTTGAACACGTCCTGCTTGAGCTTGGACAGAAAGGTCTTGGCCGAGACCCGGAAGATCGCATCGGCGAGCCATTGCATCGCCGGCGAGTCCTCGGTGCCGATCACCAGGACGATCGGGTCGCCGTTGCCCCAGGTCTTGGTCTTGCCGTTGAACACGCCCTTGACGGCGTCCTTGGTCAGCTTCGAGGTCGCGTTCTTGGCGTTCTTCACCACGATGAAGCCGGCGTCGGCCTGGCCCGCCCACAGAGCAAGCAGGCAGGCGCACAGGACGAGTCGCGCGGCGACGGATCGATGCGTCATGGCGGGCTCCTCAGAACGCGAACGCGGCCTGCGCGAGCACGTGACGGTGGCTCTCCTTGAGATCCGCGGCCGCCTCGAGCTTGACCGCCACGCTGGCGCTCGCCGCGTACTTCACGCCGCCCGACAGCATCTGCACGTCGACGTTGGGAATGCCCGAGCCGACGAAGTACGGATCCTCGTCGCCGAAGTGGGTGTACTCGAACCGGGTGTAGGGCGTGACGTCGCCGAACTGGTAGGCCGCCTCGCCGAACGCCGCCACGGTCTTGTGAGTCATGACGTCGCCGTGGGCGCGGTGCCGGAACCACACGAGCTCGCCGATCAGGTGGAAGTGGTCGTCGACGTACGCGGCGTGACCGCCGAGCACGAGCTCGTGCATCGCGGGGTGATCCGCGGCGGCGTCGCCATCGACGTCGATCGCCGGGATGTCGTCGACGTAGACATTGCCGCCGACGATGAAGCCGCCGAGGCTGCCCTCGCCGACGTAGCGCAGCCGGAGGTTGACCGCCTTGCCGTTGTTGGCGTCCTGGAACACCGGGACGTCATCGAGCCCGTTGCCGCGGCCGTTGAGCAGCTCGGCGTCGAGCGTGAGCTTGCCGCGATCCTGGCCCAGGCCATAGGCGACGTCGCCGTGGAGCCCGATCGCGTGGCTCGGCACCACGCCGTCGAACTGGGTGCTCTCGTACATCTCCGGCCATGACACCGGCGTCATGAAGAACTTGCCATTCTGGTACGCGTCGCCGTAGTAGCCGAACGCGCTGCGCAACCGGCCGGCGCGGAACCGCAGCCACGACGTCGGCTTGTAGGCGACCTCGAGCCGATCGACGTCGATCCCGAACTGGTTGGAGCCGACCGCCTCGATGATCATCTCGCCGATGAACGAGAACTTGCCCTCGGTCTGGCTGGCGAACACGTCCAGCGTGGCCGCCTGAAAGGTATTGGAGGTCTCGGCCGCGTGCTCGACCACGTAGTCGATGTCGCCGAAGAAGTTGAGGGTGACGTCGGCGCGCGCGGCGCCACTGGCCGCGAGCACGCTCGCGATCGACACGATCTGGATCCGGGTTCTCATCGGTGATCTCCTTGAAGCACGGGGAGCACGCCACTCTTGGTCGGCGGCGGGAGTGATCGGCGCGTCGCGGACCGCGGGCGCGGCGCCGGGGACGGCACGGTGAACGTGAACGCGAACCGGGTGCCGCGCCCGGGCTCGCTGTCGACCTCGACGCGGCCGTGGGTCTCGGTCACCGCGGCGAGCACCGCGGACAGGCCGACGCCGCGGCCCGAGGTCTGCGACACCGCGCCGGCGGTCGACACGCCGTCGGCGAACAGCGCGGCGATCAGATCGTCGCGGGTCTCGGCCGGCAGGCCCGCCGCCCGCGCCTTGTCGCGCAGGCGGTCCCAGTCGATGCCGCGGCCGTCGTCGATGACCTCGATCGAGATCGTACCCTCGGCGCTGCGCGCGCGGAGCTCGATGTGGCCGGCCTCGGGCTTGCCGGCGGCGCGCCGGATGTCAGGCATCTCGATGCCGTGATCGAGCGCGTTGCGCACCAGGTGGGAGAACGCGCTCCAGAACGGCCGCAGCGGCTCCGCCGGCAGCCGAACACCCTCGGCGTCGATCACGACCTCGGGCGCGGGCTTGCCCAGGCGCTCGGCGACCCGGGCCATCTGGCGTCCGAAGCCGTCGAGCCGCACCGCGACCGGCTCGAGCAAGAGCGCGCGCAGCCGCTCGGCGGCCGCGGCGCCGCCTCGCTCGGCGAGATCGGCGAGCGCCTCGATGTCGTCGCGCGGGATGTCGATGTGCTGGCGGCGGCCGTCGCCCAGCAGGTGCTCGACCCGGGTGGCGAACGCCGACCACGTCGCGACCAGCTCCTGGACCATCACCGGGTCGATCTCGTCGGACTCGGCCATCGTGTCCTCGAGGCGGTGCGCGATCTCGGCGACCGAGGTCACGCCGTAGAGCGCGGCGTTGCCTTTGATCGTGTGCGCCGCGCGCTTGCGGTCGACCGGGTCGCCGTCGGCGGGCAGCCGGCCGACGAGCTTCCCGGTGTCCTCGATGAACTCGCGGACGCCGTGCGGATCGCCGATCGCGCGCTCGAACACCGCGACGTACTCGCGCTGCGAGGTCAGCACGCGCTGGGTCTCGACCTCGGCGGTGACATCGCGGATCCGGAGCAGCGCGCCGGTCAGCGCGTCGCGCTCGGTCAGCGGCTTGATGTCGATCCGGAAGTGCCGGCCGTCGCGATCGAGCTGGCTCGGGAACTGGTCGACGAGCAGCTCGAGCGGCATCGCGCCCTCGACCATCTCGTCCCACGCGAGCGTCAGCATCGCGCGCATCCGGGCGTCGCCGGCGGCGATCTGCGCGGCGAAGTGGCCGGTCCCGGGGGTGCCGAACCAGCGGTTGAACGCCTCCGAGCACTCGGGCTCGAGCGTGCCATCCGGGTGCACGGTCGCGAGCGCCTCCTCGACGTTGTCGAGCACGACCCGCATCTGCGCGTTGCGCCGCGCGATCTTGCCGGCGAGGATCAGCACCACCACCACGGCGATCGCGATGCCGAGGATCGAGATCGCCGCGGCCCACGCGGCCATGTGCGTGACCTGGGCGCGGACCGCCTCGTCGCGCAGGCCGATGAACACCGTGCCGACCTGGCGGCCGTCGGTGACGACGGGCGCCGCCGCGACGAGCAGCGAGCCCTGCCGGTGCACCGCGGGCTCGGACGCCGGCGTCATCGTCCCGGTGACCGCGGCGCGGTCGACATGGTCGCCGCGGAACGCGATCACCCGGCCGGCGCTGCCGCCGGCGATCGCCGCAGCAAACCCGAAGTCGGGATCGTTCGCGACGTAGCCCAGGCCGTCGGCGACCGCCTTGTCATCGTCGAACGCGATGTTCGGGCCGGCGACGTTGACCATGAGCGCCGCGAGCGCGCGGGCCTTGTTCTCGAGGCCCTCGCTCATCGCATCTCGCTGGCTGACCAGCGTATAGGCGGCCTGGGTCGCGACCGCCACGATCAGCGGCAGCAGGGCCCCCGCGGACAGGCGGAGTCTGAGGTTCTTCACACGTGCCATCGCGTAGGTCATCGGCCGCCCTGCGCGGACATCGAGTGCCAGACTGGCGGGTCCGGAGCTCCCGGGTGCGGCGATGTCGGTGCGAGCCGATCGCCGGCTCAGGCGACCGCGGGATCGAGGATCGTCAGCGCACCGCGATCCAGATCGAGCTCGCACAGCGCGCCGAACGGCACCGCCTGGTTGCGGCCGCCATGGCCGACCGGCGCCCCCGTGGCGGTCGGCACCCCCGCGGCGGCGAGCCGATCGAGCAAGGCCACGAGCGCGGCGTCGTCGGGATCGGCGTCACCGCTGGGCGGGCTCGGGTCGGTGCACCGGGTGAGCTCGCCGATCACCGCGGCGGCGGTGCTCGCCAGCGCGCCGGTCAGCGCGAGCTGGGTGACGTAGCGATCGATCTCGTAGGGCCGCTCGCTGACCTCCTCGAACAGCGCGACCGCGCCGGCGAGCGGCAGCGGCCACGGCGTCCCGACCAGCAACGACGCGAGCGTCAGGTTCGCCGGCACCAGCGGCCCGCGCACGCGGCCGCGGCCGTGGGCCTGCAGCCGCCACGGCAGCTCGCCGAGCGGACGCGGCTCGGTCAACAGCGCGACCAGGTGCGCCACGTCGGACGCGGGCAGATCGCCGAGCTGCGCGATCATCGGGCCGTGGATCCCGCGCACGCCGGCGCGGTGCGCCCACGCCAGCAGCGCCGTGGCATCGGAGAACCCGACGATCGGCTTGGGATCGCGCGCAAGCAGCGCCGGATCGAGCTCCGGCAGGATCCGCATCGCGCCGTAGCCGCCGCGCGCGAGGATGATCGCCCGGACATCCGGATCGGCGAGCATCGCGTTGAGCTCGGCGGCGCGGACCCGGTCCGTGGCCGCGAGGTAGCTCGGCGTACCCGGCGCGCGCGGCGCGGTCACGCTGTCGGCGACACGGAGCGCGAACACGTCGCCGAGGCAGGTCAGGCCGCGGCGCAGCCGGTCGGGCCGGACCGGGCCGGACGCCGCGACCACGCCCACGGTCTGGCCCTTGCCCACCCGAGGCGGGATCACCGGGACGGCCGCGCTCACCGCCGCGACCTCCGCTTCTTGCGGCCGCGGCCCGACGGCTCGATCGCGCCGCCGTCCGGGATCGTGGTCGGCCCCACGGGGTCGGGGTCGCCGGGATCCGTGAGGTCGGCGTCGTCGGCGTCGTCGGAATCGTCGTCGCCGGCGGTGCCGAGGTCGATGCCGAGCGTCGCCGGATCGATCGACTCCATGATCATCGTGCGGTTGCCGTCATCGACCACGGCGTGCTCGGCGGTGTGCCGCATCATCGGGACCTCGAGCGTCCGCGCCGGGCTCGCCGCGAGGTCTGCGCCCGGGTCGCCGCCGGCCTCGAGCTCGATCACCGGCATCACGATCGTGCGCGCATCGGTGACGTCGCCGGCGCCGGTGGCGACCGCGGCCGCCGCCGCCGCGGCAACCACCGCATCGAGATCGGCGAGGACCGTCGGGACCTCGTCGGTGCTCGCGGCCTCCGCCGCACGCAGCGCCTCCGTGGCCGAGTGCGAGCGCGGCCGCACCGTCACCGGCCGGCTGCGTCCGCCCGCGGTCACGGTCCGCGGCCGGGCGTCGTCGGGCAAGCTGACCCGCGCGGCCCACCACGCCGCCGCCGCGTGCCCGGTGAGCGCCGGTGTCACGGTCATGCCGGGACTGCGATCGCTGCCGGCGACCTGCTCGTGGATCGACGTCACCATCGCGTCGAACGTCGCGCCGTCGTCGGTGGTGACGCCGATCGGCGTGCCGACGGGCATCGGCGCCGGCAGCTCGAGGAACCCCGAGCTCGGCCGGACCTGGGACAGCCGGACCCGCCGGCCGAGCGAGAGCCCGCGGTACGTGAGGTCGACGAAGCTTTCGAGCACGCCGCGATCATATCGCACCCCGGCCGTGCATACTTCCGCCCGTGAGCCTGCTCGATCGGCTGCAGAAGCTCCGCGGCACGGTGCCCGACGACGATATCGCGGGCCGCACCGAGGCGCTGATCGTGCACGGTAACGAGTTCGGCTACGACGAGTTCGGGCTGTCGCGCGACTCGCTCCGCGGCGCGATGCGGGTCGCGCGCTGGCTGTACCGTCATTACTTCCGCGCCAGCGCGTTCGGCATCGAGCACATCCCGCGGAGCGGCCGGGTGCTGTTCGTCGCCAACCACTCGGGCCAGCTGCCGTTCGACGGCCTGGTGATCGGCGCGGCCTGCTTCCTCGAGCCCGAGACCCCGCGCCTGGTGCGCTCGATGGTCGAGTACTTCGTGCCGACCGTGCCGTTCGCGTCGTACCTGTTCGCGCGCTGGGGCCAGATCACCGGCACGCCCGAGAACTGCCGCCGCCTGCTCGCCTCGGAGGAGGCCGTGCTGGTGTTCCCCGAGGGCACGCGCGGGATCTCCAAGAGCTTCTCGAAGCGCTACCAGCTCGCCGAGTTCGGCACCGGGTTCCTGCGCCTCGCGCTCGAGATGCGCGCGCCGATCGTCCCGATCGCGGTGATCGGCGCCGAGGAGCAGGCGCCGGCGGTCAACGTCAAGCCGCTCGCCCGGCTGTTCCGCGCGCCGTCGTTCCCGGTCGTGCCGTACCCGCCGTTCGTGCCGCTCGTGCCGCTGCCGGTGAAGTACCGGCTGTACTTCGGCGAGCCGATGCAGATGACCGGCGATCCGGACGATGACGACGAGGTGCTCGCCGACAAGGCGCGGATCGTCAAGACCCGGATCCAGTCGATGATCCACCTCGGGCTCCGCGAGCGCGCGCATGTCTTCTGGTAGCGATCCGCGGCCCCGCAAGGTCGTGGTCACCGGGATCTCCGGGCGGCTCGGGCGGATCGTCGCGCGCCGCCTTCACCACGAGCTCGACTGGCAGATCGTCGGGCTCGATCGCCGGCCGATGCCGGGGCGGCCCAAGGACATCGAGCACCACCAGGTCGACCTGCGCAGCAAGAAGGCGCGCGACGTGTTCCGCGCCGGCGACGTCGACGCGCTGATCCACCTCGGCGTCATGCACGACCCGCGGGCCCGGCCGGCCGAGATCTACTCCTGGAACATCACCGGCACGGCCAAGCTGCTCGAGTACTGCCAGGCCTACCGCGTGCCCAAGGTCGTGCTCCTGTCCTCGGCCAACGTCTACGGCCCCCGGCCCGACAACCCGCAGTTCCTGACCGAGGACGCCCCTCTGCTCGCCGCCCAGCGCTTCCCCCAGATGCGCGACCTGGTCGAGATCGATCACATGGTGTCGACCTTCCTGTGGCGGGCGCAGAGCGTCGAGACCGTGATCCTGCGGCCGGTCCACATCGTCGGGCCGGTGCACAACGCGCCGTCGAACTACCTGCGGATCCAGCGGCCGCCCGTGCTGCTCGGCTTCGATCCGATGGTCCAGCTCGTCCACTACCAGGACACCGCCGACGCGATCGTCGCGGCGCTCGTGCCCGGCCGGCGTGGGATCTACAACATCGTCGGCCCCGGCGAGGTGCCGCTGTCGGCCGTGCTCAAGGAGCTGGGCCGCGAGCCCGTGCAGATCCCACACCCGGTGGCAAAGCCGGTCCTGTCGCTGGCCTTCCGGCTCGGGATCTCGAGCTTCCCCGTCGCGGAGCTCGATTTCATCCGCTACATCTGCATGGTCGACGGCCGGCGAGCGGCCGCCGAGCTGGGGTTCCGCCCACGTTTCGGCTTGCGCGAGACGATCCACGCCGTCGACGAGCCGGCGTAGCCACCGCGGCGCGCGGCAAGACAGCTTGCCCGATCGCTCGTCATCCCGTCGGCCGGCCGGACCCACTACAGCGTGGCGTCTCGATACAGTAGGTGTGGCCGGCTGTTCACACTCGCCGCGACGACACCGACAGGTGGGACATCTCCCCCACCGCCGCCGCTCGGCAAGCACCGGCACGGCGGCGCCGTCCGACGAAATGCCCGTTGCATTGTTTCGGGCATTTTTGTCAGATCATCGTCGCCGGCCGACGCCATGCGGTCCGGCTCGCGCTGTCTCGTCGCCGGATTCGCCACGCGTGGAACGCGTTGCCGCGATGGCACGACCGGTGCTTCGCGCTACCTACCGCACGCCTAAAGGACCACCCTCCATGATCAAGCTTTCTTCAGTCGGTGTTGCGATCGCAGTCGCCACGATGTCGCTGCTCGCCGGTTGCCAGCTCTACTTCGGCTCGAGCGATTCGGGCGGAGGCGGCGGCGGCAGCGGCGGCAGCGGCACCTCCAGCGGAGGCAATCCGCCGGGCTTCGAATGCAACAGCAACGCGCAGTGTGCCGCCGGCTGCTTCTGCCAGAACGGAATCTGTACGGAAGCCGGCTTTTGCGGCTCGGACAAGGACTGCGGCACCGGCTTCCACTGCGACGTGGCCCGGTCGTCCTGCATCCCGAACCCGAAGTGCACCCAGAACGAGCAGTGTGATCAGGGCGCGGCGTGCGACGCCGCGAACGGCAAGTGCGTGACCACCTGCAAGTGTGCCAACGACGCCGAGGCGGTCACCAAGGGCTTCGGCTGGTGTGACGAGGCCCGCTCGACCTGCATGCAGGGCGCGGATCCGGCGGGCGCGTGCCTGGGCGCCATCTCCTGCACGACCAAGGCGCCGGCATGCCCCGAGGGCCAGGTCGCGCTGCGCAAGGACGGCTGCTTCACCGGCCAGTGCCGCGCGATCACCGCCTGCGAGGCGGCGCCCGAGTGTCCGGCGCTCCAGCACGAGAACGACTGCCTGACCCGCAACGCGGACTGCTCGACGGTCTACAACGGTCACGGCTGCCACAAGCCGGACGGCACCGCGTGCCAGGCCGGTGACCTCAACTGCACGTGCGATTCGTTCACGTTCGCGACCTGCGAGGCCAAGGGCCAGAACGCGACGCGCATCATCCCGGTCGACTGACCGATCGCCCGACCGGTCGCCTGAACCGGTCGACTGACCCCACCACGTCCCGCGCGTGCCGCAGGTCGCTTCCATCCCGGGAGCGACCTGTTTGCGTTTGCGCTATCCTGGGTCGCGATGGGCTTTCAGTTCGCCGAGACCATGCAGGGCACGGTCGAGTGGGACGCGCAGCCGGGCGTCAAGCATCCGTTCTCGTTCGACGTGACCGCCGAGGCCGACTCGACCCGCGATCACCTGCGCGACGGCAAGGCGACGCTGCGCGGCACGGTCCACGCGCCGCCGCTGACCCGGGCAGCCCCGGCCGACGGCGTGATCACGATCCGGCCGCTCGGCGCGCGGATCATCCGCTACGAGCTGCGGTTCACCGGCGACGACGGCAAGTCCTACGAGCTGGTCGGGCAGAAGGCGATCCGGTGGCGGATGCCGATCCACAGCTTCACGCACCTGCCGGCCGACATCCTCGACGCCGATCACCGCCGGATCGGCACCTGCGAGACCCACTTCGATCTGCGGCGCGACGGCTGGAGCTTCCTGCGCAGCTTCAAGCGCTGCTGATCGCTGCCGGCTACCCGCGCATCGCCTCGACCGGCGACACCCGCGAGGCGCGGATCGCCGGGAACAGCCCGCCGGCCAGACCCATGAAGGCCGAGAACCCGAGCGACCAGGCGAACACCGCGGGCGTGGCCCGGAACCGGATCACGATCTCGGAGAACGTCTGGAAGTTCAGCACCGGGAAGCTGACGGACGACAGCAGCAGCACCAGGACGCTGCCGATCACGCCGCCGGCGATCGCGAGAACGATCGCCTCCAGCACGAACGACGTCAGGATCGCGCGGCGCGAGAACCCCAGCGCGCGCAGCGTGCCGATCTCGCGCGTGCGGTGCGCGACCGCGCCGTTCATCGTGATCGCGGCGCCGATCATCGCGGCGAGCGAGAACATGATCGCCACCGCGAGGCCGATGCCCTTGAGGAAGCCCGAGGTCGCCTGCGACTGCTTCTCGTAGTAGTCGGCCTCGCGCATCACCTTCATGCTGAACCGCTTGTCGGTCTCGATCGTCTGGCGGTACGCGTCGAAGTCCGCCGGGCGGTTGAGCCGGACGCGGACCGACGACACCACGGCCTCGCGACCGAGCGCGTTCCGGATGACGTCGAGATCGCCCCAGACCTCGGACTCGTAGGACGAGCCGTCGGCGGTGAACTCGCCGACGACCTGGAGCGGCCGGTTGCGGCGCAGCTCGAAGCTGCCGCCCGGCGCGATGCCCTTGAACCGGCCGCTGATCCCCTTGCCGACGATGACCTCGCTGGTGCCGGGCCGGGGGGCGCGGCCGCTCGTGATCTTGATCTCGGGGCGGAACGCGATGCCGTCGGGCGGCGTGCCGCGGACCAGCACGTTGGATACTCCCGTGGCGCCGGCGCGTTCGGCGGTGATGACCACGACGATCTCGCCGATCACCCCGCCGGCCTGCGAGACCTGCGCCGGACCGCGGAACAGGCCGATGTAGTCGTTGCCGATCGCGCTCGACAGCTCGGCGTCCGAGCCCTTGCGCAGGATGATCACGGTGTCGGCGCGGCCGGCGGTGGTCAGCGCGTGCTTGACGCCCTCGCCGAGCATCAGCGCCGCGGCAAACACGAACACCACCAGCGCGATGCCGCCCGCCGTAGCGAGCGAGGTGACCTTGCGGACCAGGAGGCTGCGAGCGTTGTACTGGATGGGCACCATCAGTCGACCCTCCTAAGCGCGTCGGTCACCTTGAGCCGCGAGGCGAGGACCGCCGGGATCGCGCCGGCCACGACGCCGAGCCCCACCGACGCGCCGAGCGCCAGGAGCAGCACCGAGGCCGGAGCGCGGAAGTACGGGAAGAACCCGGTCATGTTCTCCTCCATGAACGGTCCCAGGCCGTGGTTGATGACGCCGATCACGAGCGCGACGCCGACCAGGCCTCCGACCAGCGCGATCAGCAGCGCCTCGCCCAG
Source organism: Kofleriaceae bacterium (assembly GCA_036403075.1). Lineage (GTDB taxonomy): Bacteria > Myxococcota_A > Polyangia > Haliangiales > Haliangiaceae > JABFXX01. The sequence goes on along the minus strand of DASWRS010000327.1, from coordinate 14,385 downwards.
GATGAAGCCCAGGATGTGGCCGGGCGGGAACCCGATCGCGCGCAGCACGCCATACTCGTGGGTCCGCTCGCGCACGCTCATCGCGATCGTGTTGGCGAGGATCAGCGTCATGATCAACAGGATCACCAGCGACACCAGGTCGAACGCGCCGAGCACCGCGGTGAACCCACCGAGGAACGACAGCTGGAACGCGCGCTCGCTCATCGTCAGCGTCTGGTCATCGTGCTCCTCGAACTTCGCGTCGATCTTGCGCGAGATGTCGGCGCTGTGCACCGAGTCGGTGATCCGCGAGACCATCCAGCCGATCTTGTCCCTGGAGTACACCGCACGCGGGTCGTTGTTGACGTGATCCCAGCGGAACACCAGGGTGTTGCGATCGGCGGTCTTGCGCAGCGGGGTGTAGATCCCGACGACCGTGAGCGGCCAGTCGCCCGGGTAGATGTCGCTGGTGATCACCAGGCGGTCGCCGACCTTGACGCCGAGGTTCCTGGCGAGCAGGTCGCCGAGGATCGCGCCGTCGGGGGTCTGCTTCCAGGTCGCGAGCTGATCGGCGGGGACCTTCATCTCGTCGAGCACGTCGAACCAGCTCTCGTGATCGACCGCGAACCCGGCGAAGAACGGGATCCGCTCCTTGGGGTCCTTGGCGCCGAACCAGCTGGCCCAGGTCGCCGCCTTGACGTCGGGCACCTGGCGGATCTCGTCGATGTAGCGCTTGGGCAGCGACATCGTGATCGAGACCTTGTGGCGGGTCGAGAGCCGGTCGGTCGCGGCCTCGTCGGCGCCGGCGTTCCACGCGACCACCGCGGTCCGGATCAGGCAGAAGATCAGGACGGCGACCGTCACCGCCATCACCGTCAGGATCGCGCGGCCGCGCCGGCGAAACAGGTTGGCGCGGGCGTAGGTCGCGAGGTTCATTGCAGCGCCCCCTTGTCGAGCTTGCGCCGGACGCCGGCGCGCTCGGCGGCCGCCGGGTCGTGGGTCACCATGAAGATCGTCTTGTTCATCTCCTTGTTGAGCCGCTCCATCAGGGTCAGCACGTCATCGGCGCTCTTGCGATCGAGGTCGCCGGTCGGCTCGTCGGCGACGATGATCTTCGGATCGTTGACGATCGCGCGGGCGATCGCGACGCGCTGCTCCTGGCCGCCCGAGAGCTGGCGCGGGTAGTGGTGCATCCGGTCCTCGAGCCCGACGATGCGCATCGCGGTCGCGACGTGCTTGGCGCGCTGCGACCGCGACAGCGAGGTCAACAGCAGCGGCAGCTCGACGTTCTGCGCCGCGGTCAACACCGGGATCAGGTTGAACGACTGGAACACGAAGCCGATGGTCTGCGACCGCCACTTCGCGAGCTGGCCGTCCGACATCCGGGTGAGGTCGGCGTCCGCGACGATCACCGTGCCGCCGGTCGGACGATCGAGCCCGGCGATGATGTTGAGCAGGGTCGACTTGCCCGAGCCCGACGGCCCCATCAGCGCCTCGAACGAGCCGTCCGGTACGTCGAGATCGAGGCCGTCGAGCACCTGGATCGGCTCGGAGCCGCGATAGAACGTCTTCGCGATCCCGGACAGCTTGACGATCGATCGGCTCTGGCCGCGAACCGGATGGCCGGCCTTGTCGCTGGTGGTGCTGGTCTCGCTCATCTGGCTGGTCTCGCTCATCAGGGTTTGTTCTCCTTGACCTTCTCGCCGTCGCCGAGATCGGCCGGTGGATCGAGCACGACCTTGGTGCCCGCGGGGAGCTGGGTCACGAGCTCGCGGCCGGCGCCGGCGGGCGGGCCGAGCTGGACCGCGGTCTGGCGGACCTGGTCGTCGTCGACCACGAACACCACGTCGCGGCCGTTGCGCTGGGTGATCGCGGCGGCCGGCACGATCAGCTTGGGCGGCGTGTCGAGCGTGCGGGCATCGATCGCCTGCGACAGGAAGCTGACCCGCGCGGCCATCTCGGGGAGGATCTCGAGCTTGGTCTTATCGCCGGGCGGATCGACAAACCGGATCTTCACCGGCACGGTCGCCTTCGAGCGGTTGACCCGCCGGCCGATCTCCTTGACCGCGCCGCGGTAGCGCTTGGCCGGGTAGGCATCGAGCACGATCTCGCACGGGCCGTCGACCGCGACCTGCGACAGCCGCGCCTCCGGTACGTCGACCTCGACCACCAGCGACGTCATATCGATGACCTCGATGACCCCGGGCGTGCCGAAGCCGGGCGACACGCCCTCGCCGACCTTGACCAGCTTGTCGACGACGGTGCCCGAGATCGGCGTGATGATCTCGTAGCTGCCGAGCTGGACCATGAGCGCGCTGGTCTCGGCGTCGGCGGCCGCGGCCTCGGCCTCGGCGGCGCGCACCGCGGCGATCGCCGAGTCGCGGCGCGCCTGCAGGTCGTCGAGCGTCGCCTTCGCGGTGACGCCCTTCTCGACCATCGGCACCTCGCGATCGATCTGAACCCGGACCTCGGTCAGGCTGGCGCGCGCGACCGCGACCTTCGCGCGTGCCGCCGCCGCGTGGGCGCGCGACGTGGCCAGCGCGGTCTTGAAGTCGATGTCCTCGAGCCGGGCGACCCGGGCGCCCTTCTCGATCGTCTGGCCCTCTTCGACGAAGATCTCGGCGATCCGGCCGGGCACCTTGGACGCGACCTTGGCATAGACCAGCGCGACGACGTAGCCGGTGGCGGTGAGCTGGACCTGGGACTGCACCGGCGACACCAGCGCGACCTCCCCGGTCTTGATCGTGGGCGTGGTCAGCGACGAGCGCAGCCGGCGATAGCCGAAGCCGTACGCGGCGCCGGCGATCGCCGCAGTCGCGGCGACGACGACCACGATCCGGGACATCCGCCCCGGTGGACGAACCCCGCGATCGATCTTCAACGACGCGAGATCTTGTGAGAGCTGGTCCCCTGGCACGGAAGTAGCGAACTTTGGACGAAGCCCGCCGCCGTGTAAAGCTGCATTGCGGGATCGGCGACACCGTAAAGCTGCATCAGGGGATCGGCGATCACCGCTCCTCCGGAACGCGAGACGCCAACGCTCGGCGCGCCGTGGGTGTCCGCGAGCGGATGGGGTCGGGGGCCGCGACCGTGATTTGGATTGGCCGGGGCTTGCCCCGCCGATACCTCGCGAAGCCCGCGCATGCCGGGTGGTCCTCCGGCGGGCGCGGCCCCGACGCCCATCCGCGCAGCAGCCACGGCCCGCTGAGCGTGCACGCGTTCTTCGCGCGCTACGCCTGTAAGCGCCTGGCGGCAGGCCTAGTGGCGCCCGTGGCGCTCGCTGTCGACCGCGGCCGCGAGGTTCGCGACGTTCAGCACGCCCAGGCCCGCGCCCGGGTTGTAGCCGCGAACGCCGGCGTAGAACCAGTTGTTGCCGGCGGTGATGTCGACGAGTGGCGCGCGCGCGCCGGTGATCCGCTTGAAGCGATACAGCATCGGGTTGACCAGGCCGAGCCGGCCGCCGCCCGCGGCCTGCGAGACCAGCGCGGCGATCCCGTTGAGCTGCGGCGCGACGAAGCTCGTGCCGCCGAAGCCCGAGATCAGCCCGCCGTCCGGAGTCGAGAACACGAGGTAGCCGCTGAACGGATCGGCGTCGAGCGAGACGTCGGGGACGTTGCGGCCCGCGAACCCCGCCGGCAGATCCATCAGGTCGACCGGGCCGGTGCCGTCGTCCAAGATGATGCTCTGGTTGGGCTCGGTCTTGCGGATGCCGGCGACGCCGCGCTGGTACCCCGGGACGCGGAAGAACGTGCTGACGCCACCGCCGCCGCCGGCGGGGAACAGCGCGTGCTCGAACTGCGGGCCGAGCACGGCGACCAGGTAGTTCTCGATGAAGTCCCAGCCCCAGACCTGCTCCTGCGAGACCACGAGGTCGGGCGTGCCGGGGCCGGCGTTGAGCGTCAGCGGTGTGGTCGTGCCGCCGGCCGCGGTGATCGCCGGATCGGCCGCCGGGTGGTCGACCGTGAGCACGTTGGCGACCGGGTCGTTGAACCCGTTGTTGATGTCGAACGCGCCGCTGTCGCCCGAGGCCGCGAACGCCGAGATGCCCTGCGCGGCGATCTCGAGGAACGCCTGGTGGAACGCGGTCAGCTGCGGCGTGCGATCCTCGCCGACGACCTGCTCGAAGAAGAACTCCTCGGCCAGGCCCCAGCTGACCGACATGGTGTCGACCAGGTTATCGGACGCGGCCTTGTAGAACAGATCGATGAAGCCGGCGTCGCTGTTGGGCGCGTCGTACACGATCATCTTGGCGCCCGGGGCGAGGCCGCCGGACTGCTCGACGTCGAGGCAGGTCTCGCCGGTGCCGGCGTCGGCGCTGAGCTCGCCGCCGCCGTCGACGTGGACCTGGGTCAGCCGGTTGGGGTTGACCGAGAGGCCGATCAGGTTCCAGTAGGTGAACGCGTCGGCCGGATCGAAGTTGGCGAGGGTCACGATGCCGATCGTGCGGCCGGTGCCGTCGACGTGCGCCTGGTACAGCGGGTTGATGTTGTACATGTTGGCGACGTCACCGACGGTGAAGCTGCCGGGGACGCCGGTCGCGACCGCGCCGCTGCGAGGCAGCACCGGCGCCGGCGCGGTGAGCGGCGACATCTCGGTGACGCTGTGGTGGCGGTGGCGGAACAGCGGCTCGGTGTTGAAGCCCTGCACCGAGACCAGCAGGTCGCGCAGCAGGATCGGGATCACCGGCGGACGGTGCGCGCGGTGGAACCGCCTGCCGTCGTGGCGGACGTCGTGCATGTCGAAGGTGAACGCGCGCTGGAATGCGTCGGCGGTGCCGGTGGCCTTGATGACCAGGCGGTCGGCGTAGACCTCGTTGACCGTGATGCCGAAGCCGGCGAGGTAGCGCGTGATGGTCGCGATCTCGCCCTGGCTCGCGGCGAACAGATCCGCGAACTCGCGGACCGAAAGAAACCGGTGATAGGTCGGCAGCCCGGGCTCCTGGCTCAGCGCCACGAACGCCTCGAGCGCCTCGGGGTGCTTGACCTTGAGCACCAGCGATGCCGTGATCGTCGCCGCGGCGGGCGTGGGCCCGAGGTCGGTCGCGGCCGGCAGGCTTGGCCCCGCCAGCGCAGCCGCAGGCGCGCCGAGCATCGCAACCGCTGCGACCACTGACGACGCCGACAGCCCCGCAATCCGTCCAAACTTCGTTGACATTCCGTCCTCCTCTTGAGTGGCTGCGAATAGAGCAGAGCCCCGCCAAACCGGCGTTCAGATTGAGATCACACCCGTTGGCAGCGCTGCGTCGACGACATCTCCAGGATCAGGAGGACACACCCTGACGCTGGCTCGGCGGGGCCGACCGCCCCACCTGGCATGGCTCGCAGGCTCCCGGCCCGCGTGAGATCCGCATTTCGGAAGCTGGACGATCAGCTAGCTAACCCTGCGGGTCCGTGGGATCTAACTCGGCAGCAGGCCACGTGGAACGTGGTAGACCGGGACTTCGCCCATGGGAATCTTTCAGAAGATCTTCGGTAGCCGGAATCAGCGCGAGCTGAAGAGGCTCCAGCCGATCGTCGATCGCATCAACGGCCTGGAGCCCACCTTCAAGGCCAAGACCGAGGACGAGCTCCGGGCGATGACCGGGGAGTTCAAGCGGCGGCTCGACAAGGGCGCCACGCTCGACGAGATCCTCCCGGAGGCGTTCGCCACCGTGCGCGAGGCCAGCGTCCGCCGCCTCGGCATGCGGCACTACGATGTCCAGCTGATCGGCGGCATCGTGCTGCACCAGGGCAAGATCGCCGAGATGCGCACCGGCGAGGGCAAGACGCTGGTCGCGACGCTACCGACCTACCTGAACGCGCTCAGCGGCCAGGGTGTGCACGTGGTCACGGTCAACGACTACCTCGCCCGGCGCGACGCCGAGTGGATGGGGCGCATTCATGGCGCGCTCGGCCTGACGACCGGCGTGATCGTCCATGGCCTCGACGATTACGAGCGTCAGAACAACTACAACTGCGACATCACGTACGGCCAGAACAACGAGTTCGGCTTCGACTACCTGCGCGACAACATGAAGAAGTCGCCGGACCGCATGGTCCAGCGCGGCCTGTTCTACGCCGTGGTCGACGAGGTCGACTCGATCCTGATCGACGAGGCCCGGACGCCGCTCATCATCTCCGGCTCCGCGGAGGAGTCGGCGGACCTCTACGTCAAGGTCGACCGGCTGATCCCGCGGCTCAAGCGCGAGGTCGACTACACCGTCGACGAGAAGGCGCACTCGGCGATGCTGACCGACGACGGCGTCGAGCGGATCGAGAAGCTCCTCGGCGTCGAGAACCTCTACGAGGCGAGCAACATCCAGCTCGTCCACCACGTCACCCAGGCGCTGCGCGCCCACACGCTGTACAAGCGCAACGTCAACTACCTGATCGACGAGAGCAACAAGGTCGTGATCATCAGCGAGGACACCGGCCGCGCGATGCCGGGTCGGCGCTGGTCCGACGGCCTGCACCAGGCGATCGAGGCCAAGGAGGGCGTCACCGTCGAGGAAGAGAACCAGACCCTCGCCACGGTGACGTTCCAGAACTACTTCCGGCTCTACAAGAAGCTCGCGGGCATGACCGGCACCGCGGACACCGAGGCCCAGGAGCTGCACCAGATCTACAAGCTCGAGGTCTCGGTGATCCCGACCAACAAGCCGATGATCCGCAAGGACCACCCGGACCTGGTCTACAAGAACGAGGCCGGCAAGTTCCGCGCGGTCGTCACCGACGTCGCGGACTGCTACGAGCGCGGCCAGCCGGTGCTGGTCGGCACGGTCTCGGTCGAGAAGTCCGAGGTCGTGGCCAATCTCTTGCGGGCCAAGGGCCTGCCGTTCAACGTGCTGAACGCCAAGCACCACCAGCGCGAGGCGTCGATCGTCGCCCAGGCCGGGCGCAAGGGCGCGATCACGATCGCGACCAACATGGCCGGCCGCGGCACCGATATCATCCTCGGCGGCAACCCCGAGGCGATGGCCAAGGACATGCTCGCCGAGGAGAAGGCGCGGCTCGCCGAGACCGTCGACGGCGCGCAGCCGGTGGCGGCCGAGTCGGGAGAGCCGCGCGAGCCCTACCGCGGCTCGACCGAGCCCAGGTTCGACGAGGAGGCTCGCTACCAGGAGCTGCTCGCGATGTTCAAGGCGCAGTGCGACCTCGAGCGCGAGGAGGTGCTCAAGGCCGGCGGGCTCAAGATCGTCGGCACCGAGCGCCACGAGTCGCGCCGCATCGACAACCAGCTGCGCGGCCGCGCCGGCCGCCAGGGCGACCCGGGCTCGTCGCGGTTCTACCTGTCGCTGCAGGACGACCTGCTGCGGATCTTCGGCCTCGACCGGATGACCGGCCTGATGGAGCGGCTCGGGCTCGAGGAGGACGTGCCGATCGAGTCGCCGATGGTGACGCGATCGATCGAGGGCGCGCAGAAGAAGGTCGAGGGCCGCAACTTCGATCAGCGCAAGAACGTCCTCGAGTACGACGACGTGATGAACCAGCAGCGCAAGACGATCTACGCGCTGCGCCGCCAGATCCTCGACGGCCGCTACCACCGCGAGCCGACCGAGGACGAGGCCAAGAAGGACATCGTCCCCGAGCCGGTGACCTCGAGCGGCGACTGGACGATCGAGTCGCTGACCCCCGAGCTGCGCCGCGTGCTCGGCGGCCACACCGCGGTCCACAAGCTGGTGCCTGCCGAGGCCTCGACCGATGCCTCGGCCGACGACGTGCCGGCGTTCAACCCGCAGCTCGCGATCAAGGACAGCACGATCACGCTGCCCGAGTCGCCCCGGCTGACGACCGGCGACGCGGTGGTCTATCGCGCCGGCGGCGAGCCGCCGATCGACGGCCTGGTCGACGGCGACACGTACTACGTGATCGGCGCGACCCCCGGGCCATTCGCGCTGGCGCGCAGCAAGGACGACGTCAAGAAGGGCCTGGCGGTCGCGATCACCGCCAAGCTCGGCATGATCGACGCCGTCAAGGACTGGATCAAGGGCCGCGACGAGGCGATCGCCCAGGGCGAGACCACGTTCCGCGGCAAGCCGATCAACGACATCCGGCCGGGCTGGCGGGTGCTGCGCGGCGAGGTCTGGCGCCAGTTCGGCGTGCTGCTCGATCTCGAGAAGCGCTACGACAAGGATCGCGACGAGCTGCTCGACTCGGTGACCCGCGATGTCGCGGCGTCGCTGATCCAGCAGCGCGAGCGCATGTACGATCTCGCCGACGCCCGCATGGCGGCGGTGATCGAGCGCGTGCTGTCATCCGAGATCGCCGACGACGAGTGGGACTGGGACGAGCTCGAGGACGCGCTGCAGGAGCAGTTCGCGAGCGAGTTCGATATCTCCCCGGGCACGCCCGACGAGGTCGCCGCCCAGGTCTGGCCGGTGATCGAGCAGCGGCTCGGCGAGCGCGAAAAGGAGCTGTCGCGCGCCTGGCTCATGTACTTCCTGCGCGACTTCGCGCTGACCGAGATCGACGAGCAGTGGATCGAGCACCTGAAGACGATGGACGCCTTGCGCGAGGGCATCGGCCTGCAGGGCTACGGCCAGAAGGATCCGAAGAAGGAGTACAAGCGGATCGGCTTCGACATGTTCCGCGAGATGATGGACCGGATCCAGGCCAACACGGTGACCAAGCTGTTCCGGGTCCAGATCCAGCGCGAGGAGGAGCAGGTGCCGCAGCTCCACCACAAGGAGCGCCAGATGGCCGAGCACGGCGTGGCCAACAAGTCCGACGAGGACGCCGGCGTGGCCCAGGACACCTCGGAGCGCCAGGTCGCGGCCCAGGGCCGGCGGCCGGCACGCGGGCGCCAGGGCCAGGCGGCCCAGGCCGCCCAGGCGGCGCGCGGCGGCGACGGCGAGGCGGTCAAGCACGAGCCGGTGCGGCGCGAGCGCCCCAAGGTCGGCCGCAACGATCCGTGCCCGTGCGGCTCGGGCAAGAAGTACAAGAAGTGCCACGGCAAGGACGAAGAGGCCGCGGCCTCGGAGTAAACCGTGCGCTCGCGCCCGCGCCCGACGGAGAACCGCTCCGCCGGCTACCGCGTTGCGTCACGCGATCTGTTGCGCGCCACGGCGCCTGCTTCTGATCTGCCCCGCGATTGATCTTGTGCCACCGCCGGGAGATGCTGTGCGTCCCCATGCGCATTGGCGTTCCCAAAGAGATCAAGACGCAAGAGTTTCGTGTCGGTATGACCCCGTCCGGGGTGGCGATCCTGGTGTCGCACGGCCACACCGTGCTGATCGAGCAAGGCGCCGGGATCGGCAGCTCGATCCCCGACGAGGCCTACGTCAAGGCCGGCGCGCGGATCGTCGCCAGCCGCGAGGAAGTCTGGGCCGCCGACATGGTGGTCAAGGTCAAGGAGCCGATCGCGCCCGAGTTCGCGCTGATGCGCAAGGACCTGCTGCTGTTCACGTACCTGCACCTCGCGGCGGCGCAGGAGCTCGGCAAGGAGATGCTCGCCCGCGGCGTCAACGGCGTGGCCTACGAGACCATCGAGCCGATGCCGGGCGACCTGCCGCTGCTGACGCCGATGAGCGCGGTCGCCGGACGCATGGCGGTCCAGGCCGGGGCGATGTACCTCGAGCGCGAGCGCGGCGGCAAGGGCGTGCTGCTCGGCGGCGTGCCGGGCGTCAAGCGCGGCCGGGTCACGGTGATCGGCGCCGGCGTCGTCGGCTCCAACGCGACCAAGATCGCGGTCGGCCTGGGCGCCAACGTCACCGTGCTCGACGTCAACCTCCGGACCCTGGCCTACCTCGACGACATCTACGCCGGCCGGATCTCGACCCAGTACTCCGATCCGATCAGCATCGAGCGCGCGGTCCACGAGAGCGACCTGGTGATCGGCGCGGTGCTGATCGCCGGCGCGCGCGCCCCGCGGCTGGTCACCGAGGCGATGGTCAAGGACATGGAGGCCGGCTCGGTGATCGTCGACGTGTCGATCGACCAGGGCGGCTGCGTCGAGACCGCGCGGCCGACGACCCACGACAACCCGACCTACGTCGTCCACGACGTGATCCACTACGGCGTCGCCAACATGCCGGGCGCGGTGCCCCGGACCTCGACCTACGCGCTGACCAACGCCACGATCAAGTACGTGGTGACGCTCGCCGACCACGGGCTCGAGAAGGCGGTGAGTGCGGTGCCGCACATCATCACCGGGATCAACACGTACCGCGGCACGGTGCCTCACGCCGCTGTGGCCGAAGCGCTCGGTGTGGCGCACGCGCCATTCCGGCCGTAGCGGCTGCCCGCAGATCGGCGACAACTGACCGGCTTACCTGGGCTTTTTGTCCAGGTTGGGTTCTGGGGGTTTTCGGGAACAATTGCCGTATGGCGGACGGTAGAGATCAGCGAATGCTGGCCGTACGCGAGAAGCGCGCAGAGTTCGAGCGTCAAGCGCTCGTCCATACCGACGCGCTGTTCGGCGCGGCCTACCGGCTGACTCGCAACGCGCGCGACGCCGAGGACCTCGTGCAGGACTCGCTGCTGCGCGCGTACCGGTTCTGGGACTCGTTCGAGCAGGACTCCAACTGCAAGGCGTGGCTGTTGCGGATCGTGACCAACACGTTCATCAACGAGTACCAGCGCAAGAAGCGCAGCCGAGAGGTGCTCGACGCCGCGAGCGCCGAGCAGGACGCGATCGACGGCGTGCTGATGCACGCCGAGGCCACCGAGCGCCAGTCGCCCGAGCAGGCGCTGCTCGAGCGCAGCGTGTCCGACGACGTGCAGCGCGCGCTCGACGGCTTGCCCGAGGACTTCCGCACCGCCGTGGTGCTGTGCGACGTCCAGGGCCTGTCGTACAAGGAGATCGCCGACATCATGCAGACGCCGGTCGGCACGGTGATGAGCCGGCTGTTCCGCGGCCGCAAGCTGCTCGCCGCGACGCTGCGCGAGTTCGCCGTCGCCGAGGGCTACGTCAAGCCCGCCGACACCAAGCCTCCAGACTCGCCGGATCCCGCCGGCAAGCCCGACGAGACCATCGATCTCGGGAAGTATCGCGCCGCGCGTACGGCGCGTGAGGGTTCGCAATCATGACGCTGTGCCAGAGTATCGAAACGCTGTCGATGGCGCTGCTCGACGACGAGCTGGTCGCCGCCGAGCGCCGCGAGCTCGAGCTCCACCTGCTCGATTGCGCGAGCTGCCGCCATCGCGTCGACGCCGAGCGCGCCGAGCTCGATCTGATCCGCAAGGCCCTGGTCCCGCCGCCGGCACCGGCGCTGCTCAAGGCGCGGATCGCCCGCGCGCTCGATGCCGAGGATGCCGCGGCGATCCGCAGCGAGCGCCGCCGGCTGTCGCGCTGGTTCCTGCCCGGCTCGGCGATCGCCGCCGCGGCCGCCGCGCTGGTGGTGTTCCTCGGGGCCGGCGCGCCGGGCTCGAGGAACGGCCCGGAGATCGCGAGCGATGTCCAGAAGCAGCAGCGCCGCGGGCTGCCGCTCGAGGTCCAGGGCGCGAGCACCGGCCCGTGGCTGCGCAACCACTTCGCCCCGGTCGAGCCGCCGCAGTTCACCGAGCCCGGCGCCGACCTGCTCGGGGCCCGGCTCCTGCCCAACGGCATCGCCAACCACGACGCCGCGCTCCTGCAGTACGTGGTGGCGCTGGGCCCCAACCGGCTGACCCTGACCGCGGTCGTGCTCAAGGACCTCCGGAGCGACGACCTCAGCGGCGGCCAGGCCTACCGGGTCGGCGACCTGGTGCTGCGGGTCCACGACGCCGATGGCATGCCCGTGGTGACCTACGTCGACCAGCTCCACCACGTCGGGTACGCGTTCGCGTCCGAGCGCATGACGGCCGAGGAGCTGATGCGGCTGGTGGTCTCGACCGACCTGATCTCGCGGGCGCAGCGCGGGCGCTGACCTCCGACCCGAGGCGACGCCAGCGCCGGCTTCCCTACCCCGCGCCCGGGGCGCGAGCCGACACACTCGGGCCGGCCGCACTCGGGGTATCATCCGCGGCGGTGAACCGCCGTATCCTCCTGATCGACGCCGACCCCTCGTTTCGTGCCTCGCTCGCGCACCAGCTGGGGCGCTATCGCATCGAGGTCGAGGCCGAGCCCGACGCCGATCAGGCCTTCGCGCTGGCCTCGGCGGCGCCGCCCGCGCTGGTCGTGGTCGCCGTCGAGGAGCCCGACAAGGCCGGGTTCAAGACCTTCCAGCGCTGCAAGAAGGGCGCGCTCGGCAAGGTCCCGATCGTGCTGGTCACCGCGAGCGTCGCGCCCGAGAGCTTCGCCAAGCATCGCAGCCTCAAGGTCCACGCCGACGACTACATCGACAAGCGGTCGATCTCCGAGGGCGAGCTGCTCGGCAAGATCGACAGCCTGGTCGGCCTGGGCGAGCCGATGCCCGACGACGACGATCTGATGCCGCTCGAGGTCGACGAGATCCCGCTGTCGAGCGACGACATGGTGCTCGAGGAGACCGTCGGCGAGGACGACGGCGACGGCGCGCCCGGGCACGACGGCCACCGGATCGAGTCGATGGTGGACTCGATGGTCGACGCCGAGACCGACGCCGCGTTCGCCGCGCTGGTCGACCACGACCTGCCTGCCGCCCTGGCCGCCGCGCCCGCGGAGCCGCCGCCGGAGGACAGTGACGACGCGATCCCCCGGCTCGGCCACGGGGCGAGCGACGATGCGGGCGACCGGGCGAACGGCGACCCGAACGGCGACGATCAGGGCATGGTCACCGCCGCGGTGCCCGCGCCGATCCACGACACCGGTCGGCCGCAGGACAGCGGCGGGATCGACTTCGACTCGTTCAGCCGCGAGGCGATGCGGCCCCCGGTCGACCTGATCGCGCGCGCGCGCCGGCAGCACGTCGCCCGCGAGGCTGCCGCGGCATCCGCCGAGGCCGCGGCCCCGATCGCGATCGACGTCGACGACTTCGACCAGGTCGAGGACACGCGCGCGGCGCCGCAGGGCGAGGCGCCGGTGCCCGCGCCCGCGCCTCCGCCCGCCGCCGAACCCGAGCCGCCCCGGCCGCGGTTCGTCGAGGCTTCGACCGTGGTCGAGCCCCGCGCCCAGGTGGCGTCCGCCGCGCGCCCCGAGCGCGCGACCGGCAGCTACAACTCGGCGCCGGTGCCCGATCTCGGGCTCGACGACCTCGCCGCCGTCGAGACCGCGACCGATCACTCCGGCGTGTTCGATCGGCGCGCGCTGCGCAAGATCGGCGAGCTCGAGCGCCAGATCGCGCAGCTCAAGACCGAGCTCGACCGCGCGCGCGCCACGGCCGACGCCTCGGCGCGCGGCGCCAACCGCGAGCGCGAGTTCCTCGGCCTGCGCGAGCAGCTGATCGCCCGGGATCGCGACCTGCAGCGCACCCGCGACGACGTCCGCGCGCGCGACCGCGACCTCGCCGAGCTCGGCGACCGGATGCGCGAGCTCCAGCAGGCGCGCGCCGCGCTCGAGGCCCGGACCAGCGAGCTCGAGCAGCGCGCCGCGACCGACGCCAGCCGGGCCGCCGCGCTCGAGGTCCGCGACCGGGCGAGCGCCAGCCAGCTCGCCGCGCTGCAACAGGAGCTCGATGCCCGGAGCCACGCGGCGACCGCCGCGGAGGCCGCGCGCTACCAGCTCGAGCGCGACCTCGCCGGCGAACGCGCGCTGCGCGCGGCCAGCACGTCCGAGGCCGAGCGCGCGCTGCGGCTCGAGCGCGAGCAGCTGATCGCGCGCCACCAGGCCGAGCTCGCCGGGGCGCGCACCGAGGGCGCCGCCGCCCGCGACGCCGCGATCGCGCAGCTGCGCGACGAGCTCGAAGCCGAGCACGCCGCCGCGGTCGAGGTCGCCGTGGCCGCCGAGCGCGCCGACCGCACCGCCGCCGCCGAGCGCGCTGCGAGCCAGCGCGCGGCCGAGCACGCCGCGGAGCTCGCCCGGCTCCGGGCCGAGCAGCTCGCCGCGCTCGCCCGGCTGACCGAGGAGCGCGACGCCGCGATCGCCGGCGCCGTGCACCAACGCGAGCGCGCCGTCGCCGAGATCGACGACGAGCACCACCAGGTGATCGCCCGGCTGCAGGGCGAGCGCGCCGCGGAGCTCGCCCAGGCCCGCGAGGACGCCGCGGCCGAGGTCGCGCGGATCCACGACGAGATCGCCGGCTTCCAGCAGGACGCGGAGCAGCAGGTCGTCGAGCTGACGGCCGAGCTCGCGCACGCCCGGGCCGAGCTCGCCGCGGCGCAGATCGAGCACGAGCAGGCGATCGGCGTCGCCACCGACGCCTTCGAAGAGCAGGCCAGCGTTCACGCCCTGGCCCTCGCCGAGCGCGATCGGCAGCTCGCCGCCGCGCAGACCGAGCACGAGCAGGCGATTGGCGCGGCCAGCGACGCGTTCGAGGACCAGACCAGCGCGCACGCCGCGGCCCTGGCCGAGCGCGACCGGCAGTACGCCGAGGCCGCCGCCGAGCGCAACCAGCAGTATGCCGACGCCTTGGCCGAGCGCGACCGGCGGTAC
>DASWRS010000326.1:0-6667 GCA_036403075.1 Kofleriaceae bacterium | reverse complement strand
GTCGCCGCGGTGGTCCGGCATCTCGGCCAGGCCCATGGTCTCGAGGCTGCGTGCGAGCTGCGCAGGATCGAGCGCGAGGCGCCGCGTGCGCCGGGCCGCCAGCCGCTCGGCCGGCGCGCGCTGCTGGGTCGCAAACAGCGGCTGCGCCTCCCAGGCGGCGAGGAACGCCGCGATGCCGCGGCCGCGCGCGAGCTCGGCCCAGGCGGCGTCGGACGCGCGCCGGGCGGCGCGCTCGGCATCGGCGATCCCCGGGTTGACGCTGATCAGCACGCCGCGCGGCACGTGGCCGCCGGCGACCAGGCCGAGCGCGACCCGGGCGCCGAGCGAGTAGCCGATCACCGCGTCGCAGCGGCCGATCCGGGCGGCGATCGCGGCGAGGTTGCCGGCCCAGTCGCCGGCGAGCGGACCGCCGCCGAGGTGGCCCGGCAGGGCGAGCCGATCGCCGTCGATCGCGACGTCGTCCCAGCTCGCCGGATCGCCGGCAAAGCCATGGAGCAGCACCAGGCGCACGGTGCGACCGTACACGCGACCGGCCCGGCGAGCCACGCCGGATCGCACGGCGATCTCGCGGGCCGAGCGCCGCGGGTGCCGCGCGCCGCGACGGGTCGAACGGTCACCCGGAGATGAACCGCCGCCGATCGGGGGTCACGAGCTGCACGGATGCCCGATCCACCGGCGGCGTCGGGTGCCGCTCACCGGCTCAGCGGCGCAGCGAGTCCCAGAACGCGCAGTGGTGATCGGCGGCAAACCCGGTCTCGGGCTGTGGCCGCGGCGGGACCAGCGCCTGGAACGTATCGCTCGCGGTCTGGAACGGCGCCCACGCCGGCGCCCTGGCCGACGTCGGCTGGCCGGTGCGCGCGAACGTCGTCCAGTACGCGATCATCGCCTCGGACAGCCGCTGCTGCGGGGCGTCGAACCCCGGCGCCGGCACCGTGACCGGCAGGGTGAACAGGTACTGGATCTCGGACGCGTGCGCGGCGGCGTACGGGAAGCTGACCGGCGGCACGAACCGCTGGGGCGCGGCCGGATCGTTGAACTCGTAGGCGAACGTCGGCACGAACTGCGACACCTTCTGGGCGGCGAACCGCGCGTTGCAGTCGAAGATCGCGTCGGTGCCGAGCGCCGACAGCGCCAGGCTCGGGCTCGGGTAGCTCGCGAGCGGGTACTGCGCGACCAGCAGCGGGACCACCGCGGCCGGCAGGCCGAGCGTGGCCTGGATCGCCGCCGGGTACGCCGCCGCCGGCAGCGGCGCGCCGGTCTGCAGCTCGGTGATGCCGACGAACAGCCGCCACTCGTCGTGGTTGGCGCCCTCCATGATCGGCACGCGGTTGAACTGGCCGCTCGCGAACGCCGCGCCGATCGACTGGGTCAGGAACTTGTGGTCGATCACCGGCGTGGCGCCCGACGTGCCGCCGGGCTGGTTGGCGAGCACCTGGGCGACGCTCAGGCCGCGCAGGCAGGCGGCGGTCTGATCGGTGCAGCCGGCCTTGGTCGCGAACGCGGCGCCGGCGGCCTCACCGGTCGCCAGGCTCGGCTGGGTCAGCTGGTACGCGCCGCTCTGGACGATCGCGCGCTGGAACAGCCCCGCCGAGCCGGGCGAGGCCAGCTGGCTGTGGACGCTGAGGCCGCCGGCCGACTCGCCGAAGATCGTCACCCGGTTCGGGTCGCCGCCGAAGAACAGGATGTTGCGGCGGACCCAGCGCAGCGCCGCCGCCTGGTCCATCAGGCCGTAGTTGCCCGACGCGTGGTCGGGCGACTCGCCGGTCAGCGCGGCGTGCGCCAGGAAGCCGAGCGCGCCCAGCCGGTAGTTGATCGTGACCACGACGACGTCGCCTTGCTCGACCAGCCGGGTCGCGTCGTAGTCGTTGCTCTCGCCGGTGACCAGCGCGCCGCCGTGGATCCACACCATCACGGGGTGCAGGCCGCCGCGGTGGTCGTCGCCGCGATCGCGGTCGCGATCGTCGCCGTGGCCGCCGGGTGAGAACACGTTGAGGAACAGGCAGTCCTCCGTGCCGCTGGCCTGGCCGAACGCTCCGGCGAGCTGCGGGCAGTGGTTGGCGAACTGCGTCGCGTCGCGGAGGCCGTGCCACCGGGCGTGGGGCTCGGGCGGCTTCCAGCGCAGGGCGCCGACCGGCGCGGCGGCGTAGGGGATGCCGCGGAACACGCGGGTGGTCGCGGTCTGCGTGCCGCGCACGAGGCCCTTGTCGGTGACCGCGATCGCCGCGCGGTCGTCGTGGCGAGCGGCGGCGCTGATATCCGCGATGTCCGCGGTGTCCGTGGAATCCGCGGGGTCGGCGGCTTGCGGGTCCGCATCGCCTTGCGCGGCGCAGCTGGCGAGGAGCCCGCACAGCACCAGGCGGGCGCACGTCGAAAACGTCTCTCGGTGTCGATCCATGTTCGTCCTCCGCGCGCGATTTTGCGCCTGTCCGCGCCAAAGGGAACCAGGTAGTTCCCCATCTCTGGATGGTTCGACCAATGGCGCGACAACCGGTGTGGTTTACGGATGGCAGCTTACGGATCGACGCCGGCTCGTGCGCCGAGGTCGCAACTGGCCGCCGCCGGGCGGCCGATCAGGTCGCGGTCAGGATGTCGAGCTTGCGGCTGTTGGTCTCGCGCATCGGCCAGATCACGGCCACGCCGATCACGCCGTACGCGAGGATCAAATAGACCGGCCCCATGAGCTGGTGCTGGCTATCGATCAACCAGGTCGCCAGGAACGGCGCGATGCCGCCGCTCAGCGCGAGCGTGATGCTGTACGCCAGGCTCATCGACGTCACGCGGGTGCGCAGCGGGAAGATCTCGACGACCATCGCGCCCTGGAGACCGAGCGCCATGCCGAGCGGCACGGCGAGCATGATCTGCCCGGTCGCGAACTGGCTCGCGGTTCCGGTCCGCATCATGTCGAATCCGACATAGAACATCGCGGCGGCGAGGAAGGTCAGGAGCAGCATCAGCCGGCGCCGGCCGACCAGATCCGACAGCCAGCCCCCCAGCGGCTTGGCGAGCAGCACGACGAGCAGGACCAGCGTGTTGATCGTCTGGAAGTCCGGCTGATCGGGGCCGGCGTGGCTCTTGCGGTACTCGACGGCGAACGTGAACGTCAGGTAGTACGCGGCGTTGATCATCGCGACGATGCCGAAGGTCTGGAGCATCGGGCGCCAGTCGTCTGCCAGCGACGACCACAGCGGCGGGCGAGCCGCCGCCGCCTTCTCGCCTTCCTCGGACTCGCGTAGCCCGCGGCGCAGCAGCCAGCCGGCGAGGCACAGCAGCACGCTGGCGATGAACGGCACGCGCCAGCCCCACGACTCCTTCTGCGGAGCGCTCAGCAGCTTGCCGAGCAGCGCCGACGACCCCGAGCCCAGGAAGAACCCGAGCGTAGTGCCGGCCGCGGTCGAGCTGCTCACCAGGCCGCGCATCAGCGGCGACGCCAGCTCGGTGGTGTAGACCATCGAGCCGGTGAACTCACCGCCGAGCGAGAACCCCTGGATCAGCCGGAGCAGCACGAGCAGCACCGGCGCGAGCACGCCGACCTGGGCGTAGGTCGGCAACAGGCCGACGGCGAGCGTGGCGGCTCCCATGACGGCGATCGACAGCGTCAAGAGGGCGCGGCGACCGATGCGATCGCCGATCGGTCCGAGCACGAGGCTGCCGATCGGCCGCGCGCCGAACCCGAGCGCGAACGCCGCGAACGTCTTGAGCTGCTGGGCGGTGGGGTTCGAGCTCGGAAAGAAGTTCGCGCCGATCTCGGCCGAGAAGTAGCCGAACACCGCGAAGTCGAACCACTCGAGGACGTTGCCGATCAAACCGGCAAACGCGGTGCGGACGGTCGACTGGCGAGCGCCGGACACGGCGGGAGCTCCGGAAGAGGTTGCGGAGGTGGGCACGCCGCATCCTACTCCGGTCCGTGGGGCAGATTCGCCCGGCGAGAGGCCTTGTCGCGAACACCAAGGTGGTTCTGGGCATCCCGCCTTACCGATTGCCACCCAGCCGGGCGGTGGGTCGCTCTGGACCCGCTGGCGCAGCTCGCGGGTGATCTGCGGCGGTCGCGGGCGGCGTCGGCGCGCGACGCGCGACGCGTGGATCAATCAGCGGGCCGGGGGTGGGCATCGAGCACGCCGCCCACGCGCGCGCGGATCCCGCACGTGATCGCCGCGTGGTCATGGGCGCCGCGCCACGCCCCGGCGATCAGCGCGGCTTGCTCGCGATCTGCTTCAGCATCTGGCTGGCGAGCGGCCTGGTCGTGGCGGTCCGCGGATCGTTCGAGCTCGCGACCTCCTCGAGATCGCGCCGCGCGTTCGCGAAGTCGGCGCGGCGGAAGTAGACCTGGCCGCGCTGGAACTTCGAGCTCAGGTCGCCCGGGTTCGCGGCGATCGCCTTGCCGAACGCCTCGATCGCCTTGTCGTCCTCGCGCCGGGCGTCGTGCGCCATGCCGACCTCGAACCACAGCTCGCCGGCCTCGGCCGCGGGCACGTGGGCGGTGCCCAGCCGCGCGACCGCCAGCGCCTGGTCGAGGTAGTCCCACTGGCGGTAGAGCTCGACCAGCGCGATGTAGCCGAAGCGGTAGCTCGGGTGCGTCGCGATCGTGGCGCTGAACTGCTCGGCCTCGCGCTTGACGTCGTCGAGGTCGCGGTAGACGCGGCCGAGGTAGTAGTGGGCGCGCCACAGATCCGGCGCGAGCTTGACCGCGCGGCGGAGCGCGTCGCGCGCGGCGTCGAGCTGCAGCTGCGAGGTGTCGATCGTGACGTCGTCGGGCTTCTTGTTCTCCTTGCGCGCCTGCTCGTCGCGCACCCGCTCGCGCTCGGCCTCGTAGAGCGAGATGCCGTGATACAGCTGGTACATGCCGTGATCGGGCCGCAGCGTAACTGCATGCTCGACCGCGTCCCGCGCCTTCTGCCACTCGCTCCTGGCCATGTGCGCGCTGGCCCACGCGTACCAGGCGAGGTGGTTGCCGTCCCACACCTTGACCGCGGCCTGACACGCCGCGATCGCCGCGTCGTACTGCCGGGCGGCGATCGCCTTGTTGCACGCGTTCAGGTGCTCGATCGACGCGTTGCGGACCGCCTCGCCGACCGGCTTGCGCAGCGGCGGCTTGGTCACGACCGCGATGTCGGGCTCGCTCGCCGGGGTCGCCGGCGCGGTCGCGGCCGGGCCGGCCGGCGGCGCCACGTGCTCGAGCGCCTTGTAGACCACCAGGCCTGCGGTGTTGTGCTCGTCGTGCGGCGAGTACAGCGCCCAGGTCCCGGTGACCACCACGTAGTCGCCGAGCGCGAGCCTGGGCACCTCGGGCCACCAGCCCTTGAGCTCGGACGGCTTGCGGTTGCCGCGCTCGGCCCGGGTCGGCGGCCGCGGCACGTCGACCACCCAGATCGACGCGTCGCGCGGGGTGTTCCTGGCGTCGCCGAGGAAGAACTTCTGCCGCTCGCACAGCGTCGGATCCTTGTCGATCGATCGCAGGATCTGCGCGCGATCCGCGCGGGGGTTGATCGCCGCGAGCGCCGTGGCGCAGTCGTAGATCCACGTGATGTAGCCCCTGACCTTGATCTCGGTGCCGAGCACCGACCGGCCGTGCACGCGCAGCTCGCGCGGGCCGTGGAACCCGGGCTCCACGACGGGCAGCTCGAACTCGGGGACCGGCGGGACCTCGAGCTTCGCGCCGTCCCGGGCGACCTCGGGCTGCGGCCCCGGCAGGTCATCGGGCTCCATCCGGGGACCTGCCGGCGGCCGGGCGCCGGGAGCCCTCTTGGGCGCGGCGAACGCGGCGGTCGAGGTGACGAGGGTAGCCACGATTGCGAGGCGTCTGATCACGTTCCCGTTATGCCACGGGTCGCGGCGTGGATCACGAGCGGGCGCGCCGGGGCCAGCGCGTGCGCGCGGCTCAGCGCTCGCCGCGCGAGCACGCGTCGCGCCAGGTCTGCAGCGTCGCGCCCGACGCGCCGTGCGGGTAGCGCTGCCCGTACTCGACGAGCAACGGCCGGGCCGCGCGGCAGTCGCCGGCGGCGGCCAGGGCGACCGCAACCCGGGCGAGCACCTCGGCATCGTTGGCCGCGCTCGGGTACGCGGCGCGGTAGCTGATGAGACAGGCGGCGAGCCGGATCGGCTCCTGCTCGAGCACGCAGCGCAGGTACGCCGCGGGCAGCGCCAGCGCCGGTCCGCCGGGCAGCGCCGGCAGCCGCTCGAGCGCCGCGCGCGCCGCGGCGAGATCGCCGGCGCGGGCGGCGAGCCGCGCGATGTCGAGCATCGCGGGCCCGGCCTCGGGCGCCTGCGGCGCGTCGGCCACCAGCACGCCGAGCGCCGCGCGCGCGGCCGCGGGATCGATGATCATCAGGTGCTCCGCCGCTGCATAGCGCGCGGCGCTGTCCGGGGCGGACCGCTCCGGCAGGGGCTCGAGGGTGCGTACGGCGGTGGCGTCCAGCCGCGCGAGCTGCGCCGGCGGCGCGAGCTCGTGGGCGTCGGCCCGCCGCGGCGCGGTTCCGGCGGCGGGCTTCGGGTCCGGCGCCGCTGCGGTCGCCACGAGCGCGTCGGCGTCGGCGACCGGCGCTGCGCCGCGCGGGCGGGTGGCGGGGCTCGCTCGCCGCACCGGGGCTGCCGCGATCGGCGCGGGCGGCGGGCTGCGGGGCGCCGGCGGCTGCACCGCGGCATTCGCCACGGTGGCCGGTGCGGGCGGCGG
>DASWRS010000325.1:0-11059 GCA_036403075.1 Kofleriaceae bacterium | reverse complement strand
CTCGGCGACCCAGACCTTGCGGGCGACGCCGCGCACCGTCGCGGTCTGCTCGCGGACGGTGACCCGCGCACGCGCGCCGTCCGGCGCCTTGTCGTCGAGCTTCCACGTGCCGCGGAGCGTGCGCGGGAACGTGAACCCCAGGGTCTTGCTGCGGTCGCCAGCGTCTGTGCCCGGCTCGTCGAGCTGGCGCACGCCGACCTGATCGAACACCAGCCAGAACGTCCACGCCGCTCCGGGTTCCGGCCCGTCCGGCGCGGCGCCATCGCCGCCGCACACCAGCGACGTGCGCTCCGCCGCCCCCGGCGCGGTCCACGGCTTCACCTCGCACCGCCATCGATGGCTCTGCGGCGGCACGACCAGCGCCGACAGCGAGGCACCGCTCGTCATCTCGTAGCTCCAGCTCCGGCCGTCCTCGCGCAGCACCGCGAACGGATCGCCACGATCCAGCGCGGCAGCCGGCGCGGCAGCCGACCCGGCAGCCGACCCGGCGCGCGGGCCTTGCTGCGCCTCGGCACGCGCAGAGACCAGCACCACCATGGCCGCCAGCGCTGCTCCGGGCCGCATACCGCCACGGTACCATCGTGGCGATCCGCGGCGTTCCCGCGGCGATCGCGCCGGCGCGGTTGGGGTACGCTGGGGCGTCATGACGACCGTGCGCGTGATCGGCGGGGACTCACGCGGCGCGTCTCAGCCCGGGCGGGATCCGGCCGTCGACGATCCGGCCGCGGCGCGATGACCCGGCCCACCGGGACGCGTCATGCACCTCCCCGCTGACACTGGCTGGACCTGGCTGACCGGGACTTTCACCCCCAGCCGATCTCCTCACCACGACCCTGATTCATCCGTTGCTTGCCGATCTAGCTTCTCCAGGAACGCAAGGAAGGCTACAAAACCCACCTGGCTTCAGGGGGTTGCAATCCGGCTTATCTTCCCTGACCGTTGTCGCGCGATGGCGCACGCCTTGCTGTCTTGTCGCTTACAGTCATGCGGCGGCGCACTTCCAAGATTACAAATCCCATGATCCCACTCGGTCCGGTGCCGTTCGTCGGCCGTCAGCCCGAGCTCGCCGAGCTCAAGCAACATCTGGCGATCGTGTCGCTGGTGTCGCTGCATGGCGCGCTGGGCTCGGGCAAGACCCGGCTCGTGGGCGAGCTCGCCCCCGGCCTGGGTGCGCCGTGCACGTTGATCGAGTGCCACCCCGGTGACCGCGCGTCGGCGCTGCGGTCGCGCGCCGAGCGGGCGCTGCGCTGCGTGCCCGGCACGCTGGCGCAGACCCTGTCGCAGCAGTCGCGCGTGCTCGTGATCGACGACATCCAGCACCTGCGGACCGACGAGGCGACGAGCTTTCTGTCGCCGCTCTTGCTCGGGCCGACCGCGCTGGGCCGCGTCGTCGTGGTCGGGCGCGATCCGCTCGCCGCCGCGGTGGGTGCGGCGATCGCCGAGATCGAGCTGCACGGCCTCGACGGCGAGGCCGCCGGGCAGCTGTGGGCGCACCTCGAGGACACCTACGGCGACGCCCAGGGCTTCGACGCCGCGCTGTCGCGGACCCGCGGCGTGCCGCTCGCGCTGCGCCGCGAGTACGCCCGCGCGCGGTTCGGGGCTCCTGCATGGGACCTGACCACGCTCGAGCCACCCGCGCGCGCCGCGATCGAGGCGCTGGCGATCCTGCGGGCGCCGGTCGCGCCGGCCGCGGTCGCCGCGCTCGCGCCCGGCGTCGACATCGAGGCCGCGCTGACCGGCCTGATCGCGCGCCAGCTGGTCGACTCGATCGGCGACGGCCGCATCGTGGTCCACGAGGTCGTCCGGGTCGACGTGCTCGCGCACATGTCGCTCGACGACAAGCACCGGCTGTCCGGCGCCGCGGCCCAGCTGGTCGCCAGCACCGCGGCGGCGTCGACCGGCCCGCGCCTTGCGTGGCAGGCCGGCGACGACGGCGCGTTCGGCGCGATGGACCAGATCACGCGGGTCCGCGAGGTCGTGTGGCACTGGCTCGCCGCGGGCAACCGCGACGCGGCCGCCGACGCGCTGCTCGCGGACCGCGAGCTCGCGGCGCGCAGCGGCGGCGCCGGCGAGTTCGAGTCGCTGCTCGACGCGCTCGGCGACCAGCCGCGGCGCCGCGCCGAGACCCGGCCCGACGTGCTGAACGGCCTCGTCGAGCGAGCGGCGCTCGACCCCGAGCGCGCGCGCATGCTCGCCGCGCTGCGGATCGAGATCGCGGTCCGCGGCGGGCGCTACACCGAGGCGTTCGAGCGCGCGAGCGCCTCGCCCGGCGCGGTGTCACCGCTGCTCCACGCCGAGCTGACGCTGGCCTCCGGCGACGCCGCGGCCGCGCGCCGCGCGCTGACCGGCCTGATCACCGCGGCCGATCCGAGCGACCGCGCCCGCGCGGTGGCGATGCTCGCCGAGCTCGAGCTGCTCGCCGGCAAGCCGGACGCGGCGACGGCCCAGCTCGCGACGCTGGGCGATCTGTCGGCCGCCGAGCCGCTCGCCCGCGCGCGGGTCCACCTCGCGGCGGCGCGGCTCGACGAGTACGAGGGCCGGGTTGCCGCGATGCGCGCGGCGCTCGCCCGGGCCCACGGCGCGTGCAAGAGCGTGCCGATCTGCCTCGAGGCCAGCGAGCTGTCGGCGATCGTCGACGCGCGCCGCGCGATCGGCCTGGCGCGCGAGGGCCGGCTGGTCGAGGCCGCGACCTCGCTCGACGCCGCCGACGCCGCGGCGCGCGATCTCGACGCGGTCGCGGTTGCCGACGAGGTGCTCGCGGCCCGCGCGCTGGTCGCCCGCCGCCGCGGGGACAGCACCACCGCCGCGGCCCACCTCCAGGACGTGGTCCGCGCCCGGCGCGAGCGCGGCGACGAGCTGGGCGCCCTGCGCGCCGAGCTCGACCTCGCCGAGCTCGAGATCGTCCGCGGCCAGCCGGCGATCGCCGCCGAGCTCGCCAGCGCCGCGATGGCGTCGAGCGTGCGCCGCGAGCTCGGCCACCTCGCCGCGCGCGGCAGCGCCGTGGTCGCCGCGATCGATCTGATCGAGCTGCGGCTCGAGGCCGCGCTGCCCCGGCTCGAGGAGCTGCACGGCCAGCCCGCGCTCGACGCCGCCTCGGCGGCCCACGTCGCCGTGCTGCTCGCGACCGCGCGCGCGCTCAGCGGTCACCGGACCGGCGCGGTCGAGCTCGCGCAGAACGCCGGCGCCGAGTCGCGCGACGAGCTCGATCGCCGGCTCGCCGCCGCCGAGGTCGCGCTCGCCGCCGGCGACGTCGGCGTCGCGCTCGAGCTGGCGCGCGACACCGCGGTGCTCGCCGAGCGCGCCCACCGCACGATCGAGCTGGCGTCCGCGCTGGTCGTGGTCGCACGGCTCGAGCTCGCGCGCGGCGACCGCGGCAACGCCCGCGCCGCCGCCAGCCGCGCCGCCCGCGAGGCCGCGGCCGCGGGCCTGGTCCGCGTCCGGGTCCACGCGCTGCTCGCGCTGTGCGCGCTCGCCCGCGACGACGACGACGCGTCGTCGGCGGTGGCCTACGCGCGCGACGCCTCCGAGCTCGCGCTATCTGCCGGCCTGCCGGTCGAGCGGCTGGTCGCGCACGCCGCGCTCGACGCCATCGCCGGCCAGGAGGCCGTCGCCGACCCATCGGCGCCGAGCGCCGCGACCATGGCCCCGACCGCGATCGAGGGCGCCGCCCGCCTGCTCACCGACCTCGGCCTGACCGCGCAGCGGCCGTTCCGGGTGATCGACGCCGAGGGCGTGCCGAGCGATGTCGCCGACGCCAACCCCGAGATCCTGCGGCTGTCGGGCCGCGCGCTCGCGGTCGACGGCGTCCGCGAGGTGATCTGGCGCCATGGCCAGGAGCTCGCCGACCTGCGCCGCCGCTCGCTGCTCAAGCGCCTGCTGTTCCTGTTCGCCTCGGCCCCCGGCAAGGTGTTCTCCAAGGAGGCGATCGTCCAGGCGGTGTGGAACGTCGAGTATCACCCGCTGCGTCACGATGCCGCGCTGTTCACCAACATCATGCGGATCCGCCGCCTGCTGGGCGAGGACGGCTCGGAGATCATCCGCGTGACCGAAGATGGCTATCGCTTTGTCCCGCCCCGTGATTTCCTCTTCGTCATTCCCCGGTGAAGGCCAAGACGCACAGAGCGAAGTCCCGCGCGGTCAAGCGCCCGGCTGCCAAGCGCGCGGCCGCCAAGCGCACGGCCGCCAAGCGCACGGCCGCCAAGCGCACGGCTGCCAAGCGCCCGGCTGCCAAGCGCACGGTCGCCAAGCGCACGGTCGCCAAGCGCACGCCCGCCAAGCGCCCCGCGGCGCGGCGGACCGCGACCCCGCGCACCGGGCCGAGCCGCTGGCTGGCGTTCGTCGAGCAGCACGGCGTCGTCCTGGCCTCGGCACGCGGGTCGGTGCCGAGCGTCGCCGAGGCGGTCGCGGGCCAGCCGATCGTCGGCAGCTGGTGGGCCCACCCCAAGGGCAGGGCGATCTTCGCCGCGCTGTCCGAGCTCGACGACTCCGACGACGTCCGCTGCTTCAAGCTGGTCGACGGCAAGGTCACCTTCGTCCACCGCCGGGTGTGGCCGGCGCTCGCCTGCCTCGCGGCCAACGGCGCGATCGACCGGGGCCGCGCGGCCGCGATCCAGCAGGAGCACATGCCGACCGGCGAGCACCGAAACCTCGTCACCCCGTACCCCGACTGGGTCCCCGACGACGTCGCGCGCGCCGCGGCCGGGCTCACGGTCGAGGCCGCGCGATCGCAGCTCGGCGCCTGCGTGTAGTCCGCCGCCACCGCGTGCGCCGGCACAGTTGATCGCCGGGCAGGGCGATCAATCGATCAGCGGTTGACTGGCCGTGGGGCAGGCGCATGGTTCTGCGATGCGAGTCGAAACCAAGCTGATCCACGCTGGCGAACCGCGGCCCGGGCACCAGCGCGCGGTGACCATGCCGATCTATCAGTCGTCGACGTTCGAGTACGCGGGCGCGGCCGACTACCACGACGTCCAGTACATCCGGCTCAACAACACACCCAACCACGCCGCGCTCCACGCCAAGATCGCGGCGCTCGAGGGCACCGAGCAGGCGCTGGTCGCCGGCAGCGGGATGGCGGCGATCTCGTCGACGCTGCTGTCGCTGCTGTCGACCGGCGATCACGTGCTGGCGCACGATGGGCTGTACGGCGGCACGTTCGACCTGCTGACCAAGGACCTGCCGCGGCTCGGCATCACGTGCAGCTTCGTCGACGCGAGCCGGCCCGAGACCTGGGCCGCGCAGGTCACGCCGCGGACCCGCGTGTTCTACGTCGAGACCATCACCAACCCGCTGGTCCAAGTGGTCGCGCTCGACGAGGTCGCGCGGTTCGCGCGCGAGCGCGGCATGGTGTCGGTGATCGACAACACGCTCGCGACACCGATCAACTACCGGCCAGTGGAGCACGGCTTCGATCTCGTGGTCCACAGCGCGACCAAGTACCTGAACGGCCACTCCGACATCGTCGCCGGCGCGGTCGCCGGGCGCGCCGAGCTGGTGACCGCGGTCAAGCACAAGCTCGATCACCTGGGCGGCACGCTCGATCCGCATGCCTGCTTCCTGCTGCAGCGCGGGCTCAAGACCCTGGCGGTGCGCGTTCGCTACCAGTGCCAGAGCGCGCTCGAGCTCGCGGGTACCCTGGCGCGCCATCCGCGCGTCGCCCACGTCAACTATCCCGGGCTCGAGCGCCACCCGCACCACGCGCGGGCGCGGCAGTGGTTCGCCGGGGCGGGCGGCCTGATGAGCTTCGAGCTCACCGGCGGCGTGGCCGCGGCCGACCAGCTGATGCAGCGGCTCGTGCTGCCGATCAGCGCGCCGAGCCTGGGCGGCACCGAGACCCTGATCACCCGGCCGGCGACGACGTCGCACGCCGGCCTGCCGCCGGAGATCCGCCGGCGCCAGGGCATCACCGACGGCCTGGTCCGGCTGTCGGTCGGCCTCGAGGCGACCCAGGATCTGATCGAAGACTTCGCCGCCGCGCTCGGCTGATCGGCGTCGTGGACATCGCGCCGTGCGCTCGGCGCAAGCTCACCGGGCGCGCGCCGGCAGACCCGGATCCGCGAACGCCGGGATCGAGCGCAGCTCCGGCAGCTGCAGCGGATCGGGCTTGGTCCAGCGCGGCAACGCCGGGAACAGCAGCTCGGCGGTGCGGTAGGCCTCCTCGAGGTGCGGATAGCCGGATAGCACGAGCATGTCGATGCCGAGGGCCTCGTAGGGCTCGAGCTGCTTGACGATGTTGGCCGGCGAGCCGACCAGCGAGGTCCCGCAGCCGCCGCGGATCAGGCCGACGCCGGCCCACAGGTTCGGGCCGAGGCGCAGCCGGTCGCGGCGGCCGCCGTGGAGCTCGGACATCCGCTGCTGGCCGACCGAGTCCATGCCGGCGTAATAGGTCTGCTGGCGAGCGATCATGTCGTCGTCGACGTACTTGATGAGCTCGTCGGCCTCGTGCCAGGCCTCGTCCTCGGTGGGCCGGATGACGATGTGGGTGCGGAGGCCGAAGCGCAGCGTACGGCCGTGCTCGGCGGCGAGGCGCTTCGCGGCCGTGATCTTCTCGGCGACCTGATCGGGGAGCTCGCCCCACGACAGCAGCACGTCGGCGTGCCGGGCGGCGAGCCGGAGCCCGGCGGGGCTGGACACGCCGAGGTAGATCGGCGGGTGCGGCTTCTGCACGCACGGGTAGGGGCAGCGGGCCTCGACGACCTTGACGTACGTGCCATCGAAGCTGACCTCCGGCTCGGTCAGGACCCGGCGCAGGACGGTGAGCCACTCGTCGGTCATCGCGTAGCGCTCGTCGTGGCTCAGGTGCAGGCCGTCCGCGGCCAGCTCGCGCGGATCGCCGCCGGGGACGATCATCATGCGGACCCGGCCGCCGGTGAGCCGATCGAGCGCCGAGACCATCCGCGCGGCGATCACCGGCGAGATCAACCCCGGCCGCAGCGCGAGCAGGAAGTCGACGTGCCGCGTGGTCGGCGCGATCGCCGTGCTGCAGATCCACGGGTCGTCGCACCACCGGCCCGACGGCACCAGCAGGCCGTCGAAGCCCAGGGTGTCGGCGGCGCGCGCCACCATCCCCAGATAGTCGAAGGTCGGCGATCGCGCGCCGACGTTGGAGCCGACGTAGCGACTGTCGCCGGTGGTCGGCAGGAACCACAGCACGGAGCGGATTCCAGGTTCGTTCGATGATGAGGTCATGGCAATCCCGAGGAGAAGGAGGGTGTCGGCGGCGGGTGATTCGGGTAGCGCGGGTCGAGATCGTGGCCGTGGATCTCGTGCCACGTGGGGCTCGCCGCGCCGGTCAGGTCGAGCGCCTCGAGCAGATCGCCTCGCCACGCCGCCAGCTCGGGAGCCCGCCGGTTGCGCGGCCGCGGCAGCGCGACGGTGACGGTCTCGGTCAGCGTCGCCGGCCGGCCGGTCATCACGACGACGCGGTCGCTCAGGTAGAGCGCCTCGTCGAGGTCGTGGGTCACGAGCAGCATGGTCAGCCCGGTGCGCCGGGCGATCGCCAGCAGCAGATCCTGCAGCACCATCCGGGTCAGCGCGTCGACGGCGCTGAACGGCTCGTCGAGCACCACGACGCTGGGCTCGATCGCCAGGCAGCGCGCCAGCGCCACGCGCTGGGCCATGCCGCCCGATAGCTGTCGCGGCCACAGCGGCGCGGCGCCTTCGAGCTGGACCTGCGCGAGCAGCCGGTCGACGAGGCCGCCGGCGTCGCGCCGCCCGGCGCGCGGCAGCCCGAGCACGATGTTGTCGCGCACGGTCAGCCACGGCAGCAGCCGCGGCTCCTGGAACATGAAGCCGACCGCGCGATCGGGGCCGCGCAGCTCGCGGCCGTCGATCTCGACCCGGCCGGCATCGCCGCGCTCGAGGCCCGCGATCACGCGGAGCAGCGTCGACTTGCCGCAGCCGCTCGGGCCGATCAGGCTGACGATCTCCGATCGACGGACCTCGAGGCTCAGCTCCTGGAACACGACCTGGTCGCCGAACCGCCGGGTGACGCGGTCGGCGCGAAGCGCGGCGCTCGCGTGGCTCATCGCGCCTCCAGCCCGTCCGACCACGGGGCCACGCGGCGCGCCAGTCCGCGCAGCGCGGTGTCCGACAGCTTGCCGAGCACCGCCAGGACCAGGATGCCGACGAGCATGATGTTCGGACGCGCGGTGTTCTCGCCGTCGATCAGCAGGAACCCCAGGCCGCGCGTCGAGGCGATCAGCTCGGCGGCGACGAGGAACAGCCAGCTCTGGCCGATCGCGATCCGCAGCCCGGTCAGCAGGTAGGGATACGCCGACGGCAGCACGATGCGCCGCACCAGGTCGACACGGCCCATCCCGTACGCGCGGCCGACCTCGATCAGCGCGCGATCGGTCTGCCGGATCCCGGCGACCAGGTTCAGGTAGACCGGAAACGCCGCGCCGATCGCGATCAGCGTGATCTTGGGCGCCTCGTCGATCCCCATCCAGAGCAGCAGGAACGGCACCCACGCCAGCGACGGCACGTTGCGCGCGAGCTGCAGCGTCGGGTCGATGATCGCCTCGGCGGTGCGCGACAGGCCGACCAGCGTGCCGAGGACCAGCGCCAGCGACGCGCCGAGCGCGAACCCGGCGAGCACGCGTCCGACGCTGGCGAGCACGTGGCGCGACAGCTCGCCATCGGCCGCGAGCTGCCACGCCGTCGCCCCGACCTGCCCGGGCGAGGGCAGCTGGTGGGGCGGGAACCGGTGATACAGCGACGTGGCGGCGAACCACGCCAGCACGATCAGCAGCGGAACCAGTCCGCCGAGCCACGGCCGCGCCCGGTGGCGCGCGCCATGCGATGCTGCTGCGCCGGTCATGCCAATGGGCTCAGTGAATGACCGCCTGCGCGGCGGCGGGAGCGATGAGCTCGCCGAGCGCGCGGGCCGGATCGGCGCCGGCGGCGACGAGCTTCTCGCGGCTCAGGATCGGCACGATCGCCTGGAGCGCCGCGTGCAACGCCTCGCCGGGGATGCCGACGTCGCGATCGAGCACGGTGCGCTCGCGGATCTGACGGGTCGCGACGTCGAGCTGGATCTTGCCCTCGGCGGCGAGCATCGCGGCCGCCTCGTCCGGGTGCTCGAGGATCCACCGGCGCGCGCGCTCGTACTGTGCGATCACGCGCCGGACCTGCTCGGGGTACTTCGCGAGGAAGTCCTCGCGCGCATCGAGCGTGCCGAACGAGTTGAAGTCGCCGTTGTGATAGATCACCCGCGCGTGCTCGCGCAGCTCGGCATCGGCCATGAACGGATCGAGGCCGGCCCAGGCGTCGACGTCGCCGCGCTGCAGGGCGAGTCGGCCATCGGCGTGCTGGAGGTGCACGAGCTCGACATCTTCCTGGCCGAGGCCGGCGGCGTGCAGGCTGCGGAGCAGGAAGAAGAACGCGTCGGTGCCGCGGGTCGCGGCGATCTTCTTGCCGCGCAGCTCGGCGACCGTGGTGATCGGCGAGCCGGCGCCCACGACCACGCCGGTCCACGCGGGCTTGGCATAGACGTAGACGACCTTGAGCGGCACGCCGTTGCTGCGCGCCAGCAGCGCGGAGGCGCCGGCGGTGCTCGCGAGATCGACGCTGCCGCTCGCCAGCATCTCGTTGGCCTTGTTGCTGCCCTGGCTGAGCACCCACCGGACGGCGATGCCGTCCCGGGCGAAGTCGTCCTCGATCCAGCCCTTGCGCTTGAGGACCACGCTGCTGAGGTTGTAGGTGGCGTAGTCGAGCCGGATCTCGGCCGGACGCTTCGGCTCGCCGGCGGTCTCGGACCCCGGCTGGCTCGATGCCTGGGTGTCGTGACAACCGCCGGCGCCGACCAGCATGATCGCCGCACCGATGATCATCGAGAACGTAGGGCGCAACCAGTCCGTCATCTGTTCGCGTTATCCGTTATAACGGATGCGATGTCAAGGTCGTTTCTCGCACCCGCGGCGACGTCCTGACCGACACTCCAGGAGCCAGCACCATGATCTCGGTCGTCACGATCACCGGCAGTCCCTCGCAGGCATCGCGCTCGGCCGCGCTCGCGCAGCACGTCGCGCACCGGCTGCGCGCACGCGGCTTCGAGCTCGCGTCGATCAACGTTCGCGATCTCCCCGCCGACGCGCTGGTCACCGGGCGAACCGACGATCCTGCGATCGCCGAGGCGATCCGGGTGGTCGAGCGCGCCGACGCGGTCGTGGCGGCGACCCCGATCTACAAGGCGTCATACACCGGCGTGCTGAAGATGTTCCTCGACATCCTCCCGCAGTTCGCGCTCGCGGGCAAGGTGGTCCTGCCGCTCGCCACGGGCGGGACGCTGGCCCACGTCCTCGCGCTCGACTACGCGCTGCGGCCCGTCCTGGTCGCGCTCGGCGCACACCACATCGTCAACGGCCTGTTCATCCTCGACAAGACGCTCGCGGTGTCCGACGGCAGGGTGACCCTGGAGGCGGACGTCGAGCAGCGCCTGACCGTCCTGGTCGATGACTTCGCCGCCGTCGTCGAAGCCGCGCACGCGCGACGGGCGCTGCCGCCGCGGTGACGGGGCTCGGGCCGCGAGAACGCCGTCCCGGATGAAACACGCACTCACGATCTTCACGGCGACTGCCATTCTGCGATAGGGCTATTCATGATCTCGTGTCCATGCTGCGGCCACGACGTACGTCGTCGCACGCGCGAGCGTTCCGGGCGCTGATCACCGGCCGCGTGCCGGTTGCGTGACCTCGTCGTCGAGCCTGCTGCGTACGTCACGCAGCGATCACGCATCGATCACGCATCGGTCACGCATCTGTTACACAACGGAGTCGTGGCGCTCCGGCTGGAATTATCGTCGGTAGCATCCGCTGCGCGTGACGATCGCGCTCACCGCGCCGATCGCATGTTGTCCGGGTTACGAGTTCCGAGTCGTTGCTTGACACCCGCGTGCGCGGCTTGCTACGTGTTTTTCGCGTCACCGATGACACCGTCGTTGCTCGATGCGCCGACGCATCCAAGGGAGCAGGTCCTATGAGCGTCGCATGGAGCAGTCAACGGACGACCGGCGCTGCCGCGAGCGCCGCCGGCGAACACGCCGCCACGCCCGGCAAGC
>DASWRS010000324.1:0-11729 GCA_036403075.1 Kofleriaceae bacterium | reverse complement strand
GGACGGCGCGGCCGGATCGGGGAGCGCGGGGAGCGCGGGGAGCGCGGGGAGCGCGGCGGAAGCGGCCGGCAGCGGAACCGCCGATGGATCGGGGAGCGCAGCGGCGGCGGGGGAGGGCAGCGGTAGCTCCGGCAGCGCGGGCGAGGCGCACACGGCGGTGGCCGACGGCGGCGTGGTGGACGCCAGCGTGGCGGACGGCGCGCGCCCGGACGACCCCGCGATGGCCGAGGTCCGGGCGATCGTGGCCAGGTCGACGCAGGCCGGCAAGCCCGCCGGGCCGGCGGAACCGGGCGGCATGCCGGCGTGGGCGTACGACGGCAAGGCCGGGCCGCCGGTCTGGGGCACGCTCGATCCGGCGTGGAGCGCGTGTCTCAAGGGCAAGGCGCAGTCGCCGATCGAGATCGAGCCCAAGCCGGGGAAGGCGAGCCCGATCGTGTTCCACTACCAGCCGGTCGCGGCGACCCTCGTCGACAGTGGCCACACGCTGCAGGTCAACCTGGCGCCCGGCAACACGATCGAGATCGCGGGTCGGACGTATCGCCTGCTGCAGCTTCACTTCCACTCGCCGAGCGAGCACACGATCGCGGGCGAGCACTATCCGCTCGAGGTCCACCTGGTCCACCAGGACACCGATGGCAACCTGGCGGTGATCAGCGTGCTGTACGACGCCGGCGCGGAGTCCCGGCCGCTGACCCGGCTGTGGTCGAAGTGGCCGCGCAAGGTCGGGGTCGAGGACAAGCTCGCCAAGCCGTTCGACCCGAGCGAGCTGTTGCCGGAGACCCGGACGGTGTTTCGCTATACCGGCTCGCTGACCACGCCGCCGTGCGCCGAGGGCGTGCTGTGGAACGTGATGCGCCGGGTGCCGACCGATTCGCGGGCCGATCTCGAGGCGTTCGCCCGGCGCTACCCGCACAACATCCGCGAGCTCCAGCCGCTGAACGATCGCAAGATCGAGTAGAGATCGCGCAGCGCGGCGCTGCCAAGCGCGCGGCCAGGAGCTAGCCTGGGGGCGTGAGCGAGCGAACGACGCTGCCGGCGACGCACGACACCGATGCGGTGGTGGCCCAGGCGCTGGCGTGGCTGGCGGAGGGCCGCCGGGTCGCGCTGGCGACGGTGGCGCGGACCTGGGGCAGCTCGCCGCGGCCGGCGGGGAGCAAGCTCGCGGTCAGCGACGCGGCCGAGTTCGTCGGCTCGGTGTCGGGCGGCTGCATCGAGGGCGCGGTGATCCAGGAGGCGCTCGAGGTCATGGCGACCGGCGGGTCGCGGCTCCTGTCGTTCGGTGTGTCCGACGAGACGGCGTGGGAGGTCGGGCTGGCGTGCGGCGGCAAGATCGAGGTGCTCGTCGAGGCCGTGGTGCCGGAGCCGGCCGCGGAGGCCGGTGACGCCGGCGAGGCCGGCGGCCGCGGGATCGCGCGCGCCGAGCTCGAGGCGCTGCTCGCGGCCCGAAGCGGCCACCACCAGGTGGTGCTGGCGACGCCGCTGGCCGGCGGCGTGCACCGGCTGATCGCGGTCGCGCCGGTGCCGGACGGCGAGCCACTGGCGGCGGCTGCTGCCGAGGTCGCGCGCCGCGACCAGGCCGAGGTCGTCGAGGCCGCGGGCGGGGCGGTGCTGCTCGAGCCACACCTCGCGCCGCTGCGGCTGATCCTCGTCGGCGCGGTGCATGTCGCGCAGCCGCTGGCCGAGATGGCGGCGCTCGCCGGGTTCGCCGTGACGATCGTCGATCCGCGGCGCGCGTTCGCCACCGCGGCGCGGTTCCCGGGGCAGACGCTGGTGGTCGGCTGGCCCGACGCCGCGATCGCCGAGCTGGCGCCCGACGCGCGGACCGCGGTGGTCACGCTGACCCACGATCCCAAGCTCGATGATCCGGCGCTGGTCGCGGCGCTGGCGTCGCCGGCGTTCTACGTCGGCTGCCTGGGCTCCGGCAAGACCCACGCCGCGCGGCGGACCCGGCTCGGCGAGCGCGGGATCGCGGCGGCCACGCTCGATCGACTGCACGGCCCGGTCGGCGTCCGGATCGGCGCGCGGACGCCGGCGGAGATTGCGGTGTCGATCCTCGCCGAGATCGTCGCCTCACTGCGCGGCGCTGCCGGGGGCGCCGCGGGATCGAAGGCCGCCGGGGCGGCCGGAGCCGCCGGAGCCGCATGAGGTTCGGCGCGGTGCCCGTGCGCGACGCCGTCGGCGCGGTGCTCGCCCACACCCTGCGCGCCGGCGACCGCGTGCTCAAGAAGGGCCGGCTGCTGTCGGCCGGTGACGTCGAGGCGCTGGCCACGGGCGGTCATGCGGAGGTCGTGTGCGCGCGGCTCGATGCCGGCGAGCTCGCCGAGGATGCGGCGGCGGCACGGATCGCGGCGGCGGTCGCGGGCGCCGGCACCCGGCTCGAGCGCACGCACACCGGCCGGACCAACGTCCACGCCGCGTTCGACGGCCTCGTCGTGGTCGACCGCGCGGCGATCGCCCGGGCCAACGCGATCGACGAGGCGATCACGGTGGCGACCGTGCCCGCGCTCGCGCCGGCACGCAGCGGCGACATGGTCGCGACGGTCAAGATCATCCCGTTCGCGGTCGCCGAGGCGGCGGTCGCGGCGGCCACCGAGGCCGTGCGCGGCGGGGTCGCGGTCCAGCCGTGGCGGGGCTGCCGCGGCGGGCTCGTGCTGACCCGGTTCGCCGACACGCCCCAGGTGCTGCTGGATCGCGCGGCCGCGGCGCAGCGCACCCGGCTCGAGCGCTGCGGCGGTGGGCTCGACAGCCTGCTCGTGGTCGCGCACGACGCGGCGGCGGTCGCCGCGGCAATCACGCGGCAGGCCGGCGACGGCCTCGACCCGATCCTCGTGCTCGGCGCGTCGGCGATCATGGACCGCCGCGACGTGATCCCGAGCGCGCTCGAGCAGGCGGGCGGCGAGATCGTCCGGCTCGGTATGCCGGTCGATCCCGGCAACCTGCTGATGCTGGGCCGGCTCGGCGCCGGGTCGGTGATCGGCGTCCCCGGCTGCGCGCGATCGCTCAAGCCGTCGGGCTTCGACTGGGTGCTGCAGCGGGTATGCGCCGGCATCGCGATCGCGGCCGGCGACGTGGCGGCGATGGGGATCGGCGGCCTGCTCGACGAGATCAGCGTCCGCCCGTCGCCGCGCAGCGAGGCTCCGGCCCGGGCGGACCGCAGCCGGGTCGCCGCCGTCGTGCTTGCCGCCGGCCGGGCGAGCCGGATGGGGAGCAACAAGCTGATCGCCGAGCTCGACGGCGAGCCGATCGTCCGCCGCACGGTGCGGGCGGTGCTCGGCTCGCGCGCCCGGCCGGTCGTGGTCGTGACCGGCCACGAGGCCGAGGCGGTGCGCGACGCGCTCGCCGGGCTCGACGTCCGGTTCGTCCACAATCCGGACTTCGCGGACGGCATGTCGACGTCGCTGCGCGCCGGGATCGCGGCGGCGGGCGTGGTCCACGCGGCCCTGGTGTGCCTCGGGGATATGCCGAGGCTCGAGCCCCACCACCTCGACGCGGTGATCGACGCGTTCGCCGCCGGCGACCCGGACCAGATCGTGGTGCCGACCTACGACCGCAAGCGCGGCAATCCGGTGCTCTGGCCAAGTTGCTATTTCACCGAAATCGCTGAGCTCAGCGGCGATGTCGGGGCCCGGGCGCTGATCGATCGCCACGCCGATCAGGTCCGGCTGCTCGCGATCGACGACCCGGCGATCCTCGTCGATGTCGACACGCCGGCCGCGCTCGCCGAGCTGCGCGGCGGCGGCCCGGAGACGCGGCGCTGACCCGCCGCTGACACGATTCGCGACACACTGTTCATGTTTTGCAACACCGCCGTGGTGACGATCCGGTAGACTCGCCGCCGGATCGCGGGCCCGGTGGCCGTCGATCTGCTTGCCAGGGAGTCTCCATGAACAAGCAGCTGCTAGAGCGTGCGGCAGAGCTGGCGCGACGCGGCGAGTCGTTCGTGTTCGCCGTGGTGGTGCGCCGCGAGCCGTACAGCTCGTCGCAGCAGGGCGACTCGGCGATCATCACCTCCGACGGCAGCTACCACGGCTGGCTCGGCGGCAACTGCACGCGGCCGCAGGTCCTGCGCGAGGCGGCGCAGGCGCTGGTCGACGGCAAGCCGCGGCTGATCGCGCTGTCGCCCGAGCCCGAGCTGCAGGTCCGCGCCGGTGTGACGCCGTTGCCGATGACCTGCCACAGCGGAGGAACCGTGGATATCTTCCTCGAGCCGGTGCTCGCGGCGTCGCGCCTGGTCGTGTTCGGCGTGTCGCCGGTGGCCCGCGCGGTCGCCCAGCTCGGCAAGGCGATGGGCTATTTGGTCGACGTGGTCGATCCGGATGCCCACCCCGCCGAGCTGCCCAACGCCGACCGGGTGTTCACCGATCTGGCCGCGGCCGAGCTGCGCGCCGGCGCGCCGATCGCCTCGGTGGTCGTGGCCTCGATGGGCGAGCATGACGAGGACGCGGTGGCCGCGGCGCTCGCGATGCGACCGGCGTACCTGGGCGTGGTCGCGAGCCGCAAGCGCTTCGCCGTGCTGCGCCAGACCCTGATCGATCGCGGGATCTCGTCGCACGCGCTCGACGCGATCCGCAGCCCGGCCGGGCTCGATCTCGGCGGGCGGTTACCCGAGGAGGTCGCGCTCAGCATCCTGGCCGAGATCGTCCAGCACAAGCACGCGGCCCGCCCCGCGGCGGAGGCCCCGGCGTCGGGTCCCACCGCGCTTCCGGTGGCGATCGCGGCTGTGCCCGCGGTCGCCGCGGCCCCGACCACAGCGATCGATCCGATCTGCCACATGACCGTCACGATCGCGACCGCGCGCCACGTCGGCGCCTGGGGCGGCCGCACCTGGTACTTCTGCAACCCGCGCTGCAAGGACAAGTTCCTCGCCGATCCCGAGCGATACCTCGAGACGCCGTCGGCGGGAGCGGCGCGGTGACCGAGCGGCCCTCCGCCACAGCGACGGCACGGGCCGCCTCGCCGCAGGTGCTCGCGACCGAGCTCGCCGCCCGCGGCTACATCGTCGACGACGGCTTAGCGATGACCGTGTTCCTCGCGCTGCGCATGCAGCGGCCGCTGTTCCTCGAAGGCGCGCCGGGCGTGGGCAAGACGCTGCTGGCGAGCGTGCTCGCCGAGGTGTTCGAGACCCGGCTCTACCGGCTGTCGTGCTACGAGGGCCTCGATCTGGCGCAGGCGGCGTACGAGTGGAACTACCCGCGCCAGCTGCTCGCGCTCCAGGCGTCCCACCGCGCGGCGGAGCCGGGCGGCGGCGATGCGCCGGACGACGTCGACGGCCTGTACCGCGAAGCGTTCCTGATGCGGCGCCCGCTGCTCCAGGCGATCGACGCCGCCGCCGAGCGCGCGCCGGTGCTGCTGATCGACGAGATCGATCGCGCCGACGAGGAGTTCGAGAGCTTCCTGCTCGAGCTGCTCGGCGAGTTCCAGATCACGATCCCTGAGCTCGGCACGATCAAGGCGCGGCACCGGCCGATCGTGGTCCTGACCTCGAACCGGACCCGCGACGTCCACGATGCCCTCAAGCGGCGGTGCCTGTACCACTGGATCGACTACCCGGCGTTCGCCACCGAGCTCGAGATCGTGCGGCGCAAGGTCCCGGCGCTCGGCGATCAGCTGCGCCGCCGCGCCGTCGCGTTCGTCCAGCGCCTGCGTCGCGAGGACCTGTCGAAGCTGCCCGGCGTCGCCGAGACCGTCGACTGGGCCGAGGCGCTGTCGTACGTCGCCGACGCCGCGACGCTCGATCCGGCGACGGTCGACGCGACCCTGGGGCTCCTGCTCAAGTACCACGACGACATCGAGCGGGTGCGCGGGCCGCTCGCCCAGCAGCTGCTCGCGGAGTCGGCATGACCGGCCCGGGGCTCGGCCACGACATCGTCGGGTTTGCCCGCGCGCTGCGCGACGCCGGTCTGCCGGTCGGCGTCGCCGAGGCGGCGGCGTTCGCCGAGGCGCTGACCTGGGTCGACCCGCTGGTGCGTCGCGAAGTCTACCTGGCGGCGCGCGCGACGCTGGTCCGCCGCCGCGAGGACCTCGCGGTGTTCGACGAGCTGTTCGCGCGGTTCTTCGGCGGGCCGGCCCCGCGCCGCGGTCAGCCGGCGCCGCTCGCGCCGCGCCACGATCCGCACCAGGTGTTTCGCACCGCGCTGGTGTCCTACATGGCCGAGCGCGCCGAGCCCAGCGCCCGCGAGGTCGACGTCCCCGAGCACGAGAAGGCGGCGAGCGGGCACGAGCTGCTCCAGCGCAAGGACTTCGCCGCATGCACCCCGGCCGAGCTCGAGGCGATCGCGCGGGCGATGCGCGAGCTCCGGCTCGACGTCGCGCTGCGCCGGTCGCGCCGCCGGGTCCGGTCGCGCCGCCGCGGCCGGCTCGACCTGCCGCGGATCGTCCGCGACGCCGCCCGCCGCGGCGGGGCCGTGCTCGCGCTGGCGCACCGCCGCGAGAAGCTCCGCCGCCGGCCGCTGGTCGTGCTCGCCGACATCAGCGGCTCGATGGAGCTGTATTCGCGGATCCTGCTGCAGTTCCTGCACGGCGTGACCCAGCACCACGGCCGCACCGAGACCTTCGTGTTCGGGACCCGGCTCACCCGGCTCACCGCCCAGCTCCAGATCCGCCGGGTCGACGCCGCGCTCGATCACGCCGCGCGCGAGATCGTCGACTTCGCCGGCGGCACGCGGATCGGCGAGTGCCTGCACGCGTTCGACCGCCAGCACGCCCGCCGCGTGCTCGGCCGCGGCGCGGTGGTGCTGATCATCAGCGACGGCTGGGACACCGGCGATCCGGTGCGGCTGGCGGCCGAGATGCGCCGGCTGGCGCGCCGCGCCCATCGCATCATCTGGCTCAACCCGCTGCTCGGCCGCGCCGGCTACGCTCCGGAGGTCCGCGGCATGGCGGCCGCGCTCGCGCACATCGACGACTTCCTGCCGATCCACGACCTGCGCTCGCTCCACGAGCTCGCGCGCCGGCTCCGGCAGCTCCCGCGGCGCAAGGGCGCGATCCATGCCGAGCGCCCGGTCGTTCTCGGGGCCCTCGGGCTTGCGGCCGTCGGTCCGCGCGGGGTTGGATACACCGGCCCGTTGCGGCACCGAGGTGAGCCATGAAGCTGGAAGGCGACTACCTGTTCGAGGCGAGCGTTGCCGAGGTCTGGAGCGCACTGTTCGATCCGGTGATCCTGGCGGCGGTGATGCCGGGCTGCGAGAAGCTCGAGCTCGTCGACGGCCACTACGTCGGCGACATCAAGGTCAAGGTCGGCCCGATCCAGGGCAAGTTCACCGGCAAGGTCGATCTCAAGGACAAGGTCGAACCCGAGAGCTACACGATGATCGTCGACGGCCGCGGCGCTCCGGGCTTCGTCAAGGCCACCGCGCAGGTCACGCTCGCCGCCGAGGGTGCCGGCACCCGGGTGCACTACGACACCGACGCGCAGGTCGGCGGCAAGATCGCCAGCGTCGGGCAGCGCCTGCTCGAGGCCTCGGCCCGCGCGATCGTCGCCCAGAGCCTCGACGGGCTGCACACCAACATCAAGCTGCGCGCCCAGGCGTACCGCGACGCGGCGGCCAAGCAGGCAGCGGCGGCCCCGGCCGCGCCCCCCGCCGAGGCGATCCGCGCGATGGGCGATGCCGCGGCGGTGTTCCTGCCCGAGGTCGCGGCGGCGGCGGCCCAGACCGCAGGAGCGACCAGCGAGGCCGCGGCGGCGTCTGCGCGGTCTCCCGAGGCCGCGGCCGAGGCTGCCGAGGTGGCGACCGGCGGTGGCGCGGCGGCAGCTGTCGCCGCGGCGAGCCGGGGTGGCGCGGCTTCGGGCACGGCCCCGGCCGACGCGGCCGGCTCCGACGGCGCGCTGTTCGGCGAGCCCACGGTCAAGACCGCATCGCCGACCTACATCGGCGAGCCCGGGGCCGACACCGTGAGGTCGCCGCGGCCCACGGCACCGGAGGCCGACAAGCCTGCTGGGCCCGTGGTCGCGTTCACGCCGGTCAAGGTCAAGCAGTCGGCGGTCGCCAACGCCGTCGCCAAGGAAGTCGCCAGCTCGCTGTTCCCGCGATCGGTGCTGGTCGCGATCATCGTGCTCCAGGCCCTCGTCATCGTCTGGCTGCTGCTGCGCCACTAGTCCGTTCACCGGCTCGCTCACCTCCCACCCTCACCGGAGCCTCCATGATCCCCGCGCCCTTCGACTATCATGCGCCGCAGACGCTCGACGAGGCGATCGCCTTGCTCGGCCGGCTCGGCGACACCGCGAAGATCCTGGCCGGCGGCCAGAGCTTGATCCCGGCGATGCGGTTCCGGCTCGCGCTGCCCGAGACCCTGATCGACATCGGCCGGATCCGCGATCTGGCGTACGTCGAGGAGCGCGGCGACCACCTCGCGATCGGCGCGAT
This sequence comes from Kofleriaceae bacterium, assembly GCA_036403075.1. Classification (GTDB taxonomy): domain Bacteria; phylum Myxococcota_A; class Polyangia; order Haliangiales; family Haliangiaceae; genus JABFXX01. The sequence continues at coordinate 3,366 of DASWRS010000324.1, read as the reverse complement.
GACCCGCGAGCAGGCGCTCGAGGCGTCGCCGGTCGTGGCCGCGTCCTACCCGCTGCTCCTCGACACCGCCAAGGTGATCGCCGATCCGCTGGTCCGCAACAAGGCGACGGTCGGCGGCAACCTCGCCCACGCCGATCCGGCCAACGATCACCCGGCGACCATGCTGGCGTACGGCGCGCAGGTCATCGCGCGCGGCGCCCAGGGCACGCGCACGATCGCGATCGACGACCTGTTCATCGGGCTGTTCGAGACCAGCCTGCACGCCGGCGAGATCCTGACCGAGATCCGGATCCCCCGGCCGGGCAAGGCCAGCGGCGGCGCGTACCTCAAGATCGAGCGCAAGGTCGGCGACTACGCGGTCGCGGCGGTCGCCGTGCAGCTCGAGCTCGACGGCAAGGCGATCAAGCACGTCCGGATCGGCCTGACCAACGTCAGCCCGGTCCCGATGCGCGCGAAGGCCGCCGAGGCCGCGCTCGCCGGCAAGCACCCGGGCGATGACGTGCTCGAGGCCGCCGGCAAGGCCGCCGCCGCCGAGTGCGATCCGTCCGCCGATCTTCGCGGCCAGATCGACTACAAGCGCGATCTGGTCCGCATCCTCACCAAGCGCGCCGTGCGCCGCGCCATCGAGCGCGCACAGGGAGGCCGGCCATGAGCCAGCACGAGATCACCGTCACGATCAACGGCGAGAAGCAGACCCGCTCCGTCGAGGCCCGCACGCTACTGGTCCACTTCATCCGCGAGAACCTCGGCCTGACCGGCACGCACATCGGCTGCGACACCACCAGCTGCGGCGCGTGCACCGTCAGTCTCGACGGCGAGGCGGTCAAGAGCTGCACGGTGTTCGCGGTCCAGGCCGACGGCGCGAACATCGAGACCGTCGAGGGCCTCGCCGCTCCCGGCGGCACGCTGCACCCGCTGCAGGAGGGCTTCTGGGAGAAGCACGGCCTGCAGTGCGGGTTCTGTACCCCCGGCATGCTGATGTCGGCGCGCGCGCTGCTCGCCCGGAACCCGCGGCCGAGCGAGACCGAGATCCGCCACGGCATCTCGGGCAATCTGTGCCGGTGCACCGGCTACAACAAGATCGTCGAAGCGATCCAGTACGCCGCCGACAAGCTCGGCGCCGATGGCAAGGGAGCCTGACATGGCGACGCATCTCGAGAACCGCAGCGAGCACCACTCGCCCAAGCCCGAAGGCAGCTCGGCCAACGTGCCGACCACCGACGACGTCCGCGTCACCACGCCGGTCAAGGTCTGCGGCATGGGCCACCGGATGAAGCGCAAGGAGGACCCGCGGTTCCTCCAGGGCAAGGGCCGCTACGTCGATGACGTCAAGCTGCCGGGCATGGTCTACATGGACATCGTGCGCAGCCCCTACGCGCACGCCAAGATCACCAAGATCGACGCCAGCGCGGCGCTCGCGACGCCCGGCGTGCTCGCGGTGATCACCGGCGAGGACCTCAAGAAGGCCGGCAACCTGCACTGGATGCCGACCCTCATGTCCGATACCCAGATGGTATTGCCGATCGACAAGGTCGTGTATTACGCACAGGAGGTCTGTGTCGTGATCGCGACCGAGCGCTACATCGCCGCCGATGCGATCGAGAAGGTCCAGGTCGACTACGAGCCGCTCGAGGCCGTGGTCGATCCGCACGACGCGCTGACCGACCGGGTGATCGTCCGCGACGACAAGCCAAAGCAGACCAACCACATCTGGCACTGGGAAGCCGGCGACAAGGCGGCGACCGACGCGGTGTTCGCCAGCGCGGCGACCGTGGTGGAGGAGAAGATCTACCTGCCGCGGATCCATGTCTCGTCAATCGAGACCTGCGGCATGGTCGCCAACTACGACAAGATCCGCGGCCACATGCAGATCTACATGACCTCGCAGGCGCCGCACGCCCACCGCACCGTGTTCGCGCTGGTCTCCGGGCTGCCCGAGCACATGATCCAGATCATCTCGCCCGACATCGGCGGCGGCTTCGGCGGCAAGGTCCCGGTGTATCCCGGCTACGTGTGCTGCGCGGTCGCGAGCCTCGTGCTCGGCCGGCCGGTCAAGTGGATCGAGGATCGCAGCGAGAACCTCCAGGCCGACAGCTTCGCGCGCGATTACCACATCACCGCCAAGCTCGCCGCCGACAAGCACGGCAAGATCACCGGCCTTCAAGTCTACACCCTGTCGGACTGCGGCGCGGCCGATGCCGCGGCCAACCCGTCGAAGTTCCCGGCCGGGCTCTACAGCATCTGCACCGGCTCGTACGACATGAAGGCGGCGCACGTCATCGTCGACGGCGTTTACACCAACAAGCCGCCCGGCGGCGTCGCCTACCGCTGCTCGTTCCGGGTCACCGAGGCGGTGCACATGATCGAGCGCATGGTCGACATCATGGCCCACCAGCTCGGCGAGGACCCGGCCGACTTCCGGCTCAAGAACTTCATCCGCCCCGATCAGTTCCCGTACAAGTCGCCGACCGGCTGGGACTACGACAGCGGCAACTACAAGGCCGCGCTCGACAAGGCGATGACGATGATCGACTACCGCGCGCTGCGCAAGGAGCAGCTCGAGAAGCGCAAGCACGGCAAGCTGATGGGCATCGGGATCTCGAGCTTCACCGAGGTCGTCGGCGCCGGCCCATCCAAGGACTACGACATCCTCGGCATCAAGATGTTCGACTCGGCCGAGATCCGGATCCACCCGACCGGCAAGGCGATGGCGCGGTTCGGCACCAAGTCCCAGGGCCAGGGCCACGAGACCACCTACGCCCAGATCATCGCCGAGGAGCTCGGCCTGCCGGCCGCCGACGTCCAGGTCGAGGAGGGCGACACCGACACCGCCCCGTACGGCCTGGGCACCTACGCCAGCCGGTCGACCCCGACGGCGGGCGCCGCCGCGGTGATGGCCGCGCGCAAGATCAAGGCGAAGGCCAAGAAGATCGCCGCGCACCTGCTCGAGGTCGGCGAGGACGACCTCGAGTGGCACGTCGACAGCTTCCGGGTGAAGGGCACCCCCGACAAGAAGAAGTCGATCCAGGAGATCGCGTTCGCGGCCTACACCAACCACCCGCAGGGCATGGAGGCCGGACTCGAGGCCACCGACTACTACGATCCGCCCAACCTGACGTTCCCGTTCGGCAGCTACATCTGCGTGGTCGATCTCGACACCGGCACCGGCGAGATCAAGATCCGGCGGTTCGTCGCCGTCGACGACTGCGGCAACATCATCAATCCGATGATCGTCGAGGGCCAGATCGAGGGCGGCCTGACCATGGGCCTGGCGCCGGCGATGTTCGAGGAGATCGTCTACGACGCCAACGGCCAGAACCTGACCGGCACATTCGCCGACTACCTGGTCCCGACCGCCGTCGAGTC
>DASWRS010000323.1:0-9193 GCA_036403075.1 Kofleriaceae bacterium | reverse complement strand
CTCGCAGCTCCGGTTCGCGGCCGGCACGACCGATGTCGTGACCTCGGGGAACGACGGCCGGCTGGTGCGCTGGCCCCCGGGCGGCGAGCCGATCCTGCTCGCGCAGGCCCGGCAACCGATCGACGGGTTCGCGATGACCCGCGATCCGGCCTCGATCGTGTTCAGCACCGCCGACGGCGCCCTGTGGCGCACGGGGGCCCGCGGCGAGGCGCTCTCGTTCAGGAGCGGAGGCGCGCATGTCAGCCGGCTGCGCGCGGTTCCCGGGCAGGCGACGGTCTATGCCGGGTACGCGACCGGCGACGTCGTCGCGATCGACACCAGGTCCTGGCAATCGCAGACGACCCTGCATGGCATCGGCGCCGTGCGTGACATCGCGACCACACCCGATGGCCGGACGATCGCCGTGGCCACGAACGACGGCACGATCCATGTCGGCACGTATCGCGACGGCCGCACGGACCCCGACGGGCTGCGCTGGGTGACCCTGGCGCTCCGCACCCGCGACATCACGCTGGCCCCCGACGGCCTGCTGGTGGCGTCCTGCACCGATGGCACGATCTGGCTGTACTCGCCCCCGCGCGGGCGCTGGCTGTGCTTGCCGACCGGCACGGCCGACCTCGGCCGGACCGCGGTGACCGACGACGGCAAGGCCGCCGTGGCGCTGGATTTCGAGGGTGCCTTGATCTGGATCGACCTCGAGGCCGCGCGCGCGCAGCTCGAGATCAACGCGACCACGCAATGACCACGCAATGACCACGCAATGACCACGCAATGACCACGCAATGACCACGCAATGACATAGCCCAGGGAGTCCGAGAGATGAAGAAGTCGCCAAGCAAGGTCCTGCCACGCAAGCTCGTCGTGCGCCGCGAGGTCATCGTCTCGCTCACCCCTCCTCGACTCGACCACGTCGCCGGCGGCTTCGCCGCGGCGGCGCCGGTGTGCTCGTGGTACGAACCGGGCAGTTGCAGACCTCCCACGTACGAGGACGACCCGATCAACTGATCGCCGCCGGCTCGGCTCCGCTCAGCGAAACGCGGCGCGCCAGCGGGCCGCCGTGGCGTCCGGCCCGACCACGACCATCGTGAACGGACCCTTGCGCCAGGCCATCGCGCGCAGCGCGCCGTCGACCCGCTCGGAGCGATCCGGCGCGATGCCGCGCGCGTGCTGCACGAGGTAGGTCACGTCGTCGTCGCCGATCCGCACGCGGACCAGCGCCGCCGCCCGGTTGAGGATCCGGATCTGCCGTGCGCCGACCACGGCCGGGGTCACCACCGTGCCCTCGCCGGGTAGCGGCGCGCCCTTGCCGACGACGCCGATCATCCAGCCGCGCAGCACGTCCGGACTGGGCGCGGCGAGGTCCCAGGTCGGGCTGGTATCGCCGTGGCGCGCGATCGCCTCGGTCATGAGGATGTTGTGGCGCGCCGGGAACATCGCGTAGATCGTGACCACCGTCCCGATCAGCACGGTCAGCGTGAACAGGAGCGAGACCGAGACCCGGCGGTGCGGCGGGCGCGGCGGCGTGACCAGGGCCTCGTCGCCCTCGACCGGACCGGTGGACTCTGCCTCGACCAGCTTCATCGTTGGTTCTCGGGCTTCTCGGCCCTCCCGGGCCACCGCGGCGGCGTTCCGAACCTGCGCACGAAGTCGTCCACTAACTTCGCACACAACGCCGCCGGGGTCGTAGCACCTTCGCCTTCGACCAGATGCCGGCACAGGATGCCGTCCGCGCCGTGCGCCGCCGCCCAGGCCACCGCCGCGGCGCGCAGGTCGGTGGCGTGCTCGTAGTGCACCATCGCGCTCTTGCCGCGCGGGTAGTCGAGCAGGCCGGCGGCGAGCCGGAGCTGCAGCACACCGTCGCCCACCGGGGAGCGATCCCGGGCCTCGGCGAGCGGATACCAGGGACCGAACCGCATGCCCCTCATAGTAGTGTGATCGCGTGTCGATCGACGCGCAGCAGACGCTCGAGCTCGGGCGCGAGCCGAGCGGCGACTGGATCGACTTCGGCCGCGCCGCGCCGCCCGATCGGCTGGTCTGCGGCGACGCGATCGACGAGCTGGTCGCCCTGGACGATGGCGTGATCGACGCGATCTACGTCGATCCGCCGTTCGGCACCGGCAGCGTCCGGCGCGGCCGCGGCCACACGTACACCGACCGCGACGACGACCCCGAGGCGTTCGTCGCCTGGCTCCTGCCGTACCTCGAGCACAGCCGCCGCGTGCTGACCCCGACCGGCTCGGTGTTCGTGCACCTGGACTACCGCTCGGTCCACCATGTCAAGGTCGCGCTGGATCGAATGTTCGGTCGCAGCCGATTCGTCAACGAAATCGCGTGGTGTTACACCGTCGGCGGCAAGAGCCGCCGCGGCTTCGGTCGCAAGCACGACACGATCCTGTGGTACGCCCGCAGCAACGACTGGGCATTCTATGCCGATGCTGTACGCGTCCCACGCAGAGGCGGCTCTCACATGCGCGTGGTCGAGGGCGTCCAGGAGAAGACCGATCGCCGGACCGGCAAGGTCTACCGCTACCCGATCGCCGCGGGCAAGGTGCCGGAGGACTGGTGGACCGACATCGAGACCCTCAACCATTCGGACCGCGAGCGCACCGGCTGGCCGTCGCAGAAGCCCGAGCGGCTGGTCGAGCGCATCCTCCAGGCGGTCACGGTGCCCGGCAACCGGGTCGCAGACTGGTTTGCGGGGTCCGGGACCACCGCAGCCGTGGCCCAGCGGCTGGGCCGAAGCTTCATCACCGTGGACCGTGAACCGGCCGCGATCGACCTGTGCGTCGCCCGGCTTGGGCAGCAAGGGCGCCGTCTGGCAGCCGAAGGTGCTCCGCCGGCACCGATCCACGTGGTCCTTGGCAACAAACGTCGACGGTAGGACGCATTTGGGTCCGAGCGCTTGCTGCTCGGCTCCCGGCGGGTGAGAATTTCCGCCATCCAAGGCGACTGATGGCGGCCGCTCCCCAAGACGAAGCCTCGCGCGTGACACTCGAAGCCTGGCTCGTCACCGACGTCGGAGTCGTGCGCGAGCACAACGAGGACTCGGCGTACATGGAGCCCACCAACGGGTTCTTCATCGTCGCCGATGGCATGGGGGGCCACGCCGCCGGCGAGGTCGCCTCGGCGATGGCGGTCGACACCGTCCGCAAGACGCTCGAGAGCTCGCGCAAGGAGATCGAGACGTTCAAGCGGGCACCGACCGACGCCGGCCGCCGATCGATCGTCCAGCTGCTGCAGAGCGCGGTCCTGTCGGCGCACCAGGCGGTGTTCCAGCGCGGCCAGCACGAGGCCGACAAGGCCGGCATGGGCACCACGCTGGACGTTGTATTGATCGCGGGGCCCGAGGCGTTCGTGGCCCACGTCGGCGACAGCCGGACCTACCTGGTCCGCGACGGCCGCTCGTCCCAGATCACCACGGACCACACCGTCGCGGAGGTCCTCGTCATCGAGGGCAAGCTGACGATCGAGGAGGCCCAGGTCTCGCCGCTGCGGACGATCCTGGTCAACGCGATCGGTGTCTCGGCCGACGTCGGGGTCGAGATGGCCCACGTCACGCTCAAGCGCGGCGACCGGCTGCTGCTGTGCTCCGACGGCCTGCACGACTACTTCTCCAACGATGAGGAGATCGCGCAGAAGCTGTCGGCCGACGCCCCCGGCGACGCGCTCAAGGACATGGTCGAGCTCGCCAAGACCCGCGGCGGCCACGACAACATCACCGGGGTCGCGGTGCGGGTGACCGAGGTCATCGATGCCATCCCCGGCCAGGTCGAGGGCGAGATGACGCAGCCGGTCGACGTCTCGCCGTCGAACCCATTCTCCGACGAGCCCACCGAGACCGCGGTGCTCGACGGGCCGGGGATGCCGCGGGTCACCACGCCCACGCCCGGCGGGATATCCCAGCTCCGGGCGACCCAGCCGATGCGAACGATGGAGGACGGCGACCCGCCCAGGCCCGGCCATCCCTCCAGGCCGGGCACGCCGAGCTCGGCCGCGTTGCCCGTGGCCGACCTGACCAGCGACCCGATGTCCGAGACCACGCTCGACACCGAGCCGGTGCACCTCGACGGCGAGCCCGGATCGCCGCCGACGACCCCCGACGGTGAGCCCGCGCCGCTGCCGGAGATCGAGCCGACGCCCGCCCGGCCCGAGATCGAGCCGACGACCCCGGGCCCCGAGGTCGAGCCGACGCCCGCCAAGCCCGAGGAGCCCGAGGCGCCGCGGGTGCCCCGGACGGGACCGGATGACAAGCGCGACGACAAGCGCGAGGCCAACGGGGCGTCCGCCGCACCCCGAGAGGATGGCACGCCTGCGGAGCTCGCGACCGCCGACACCGGGCGGGTCGGCACCTCGGGCAAGAAGCACGACGCCGGCTAGACTTCGACCACCATGGCGTGGATCGTCCCGGCCGAGCTCGAGGAGGTCGTGCACGCGGCCGCCCGGGCCGCGCTCGGGGATGCGCCGCTCACCACCGCCGCGCTGACCCGGGAGATCGTCGACCGCTCGCGGCGCTACACCAGCGAGCGCGATCGGCCGGCGGCGGACCCGACCGGCGATCTCGCCGCGCGCGCGATGTTCTTCACCGTCGCCGATGCGATGAAGATCGCGATCCCGCTCGGCGAGCTGGTGCACCGCGGCGCGCTGCCCGCGGCGCGGCCGCTGCGGATCGTCGACCTCGGCGCGGGCTGCGGCGCGATGAGCCTGGGCGCGCTCGTCGCGCTCCCGGCCGGCGTCGCCGTGGACCTCCTCGCGATCGACCGCGATCGCGCGGCGCTCGCGATCGCGCGCACCGCCGTCCGCGAGCTCGCCGCGCGGCGCGGGATCGCCGCGGCGATCGCGACCCGCGAAGCCGATGTCGCGCGCGCCGCGCTGCCCGCGGCCGACCTGATCGTGCTGGGCAGCGTCCTCAACGAGCTCGCGCCGGACGCCCGGCTCGCCGTGGTGCTGCGCGCGCTCGCCGCGATCGGCGACGACGGCGCGGTCATCGTCATCGAGCCGGCCCTGCGCGACACCGCGCGCGCCCTGCACGAGCTACGCGACGCGATCCTCGGCGGCGGCCACGGCCACGTGTTCGCCCCGTGCACCCGCGCCGGTGCCCCGTGCCCCGCGCTCGCCGACCCGCGTGACTGGTGCCACGAGGACCGCCCGCTGCAGCTGCCGCGGCGCACCGCCGAGCTCGCCCGGCTCACCCACCTGCGCGACGCCGGGATGAAGTTCGCCTACCTCGTGCTGCGGCGGCGGCCGCTCGCCCTGGTCGAGGCCGCGCCGGCCTGGCGGGTCGTCAGCGCGCCGATGCCGGCCAAGGGCAAGCTCGAGATCATCGGCTGCAGCGCGGCCGGCCGCGTGCCGCTGCGCCTGCTTCGCCGCCACCGCGCGCCGGGCAACCGCGGCGTCGAGGACGCCGACCGCGGCGACGTGCTCGTCACCGACGCGGCCCCCGGAGACGAGCGCGTCGAGATCACGCGCGACACCGCCGTGGTGCGGCTGACTCCGGCACAGCCCGCCCCCCAGCGCGACTGACCCGGGCGACCCGCTGCGCTCGCCGCATGACCGCGATCGCGGCGCTGCTAAGAATCTTGCCGTCGTCGCCCCACGCGATCCCGCGGCGGCGGCGATGCGGCTCGGTGTTCTCCGTAGGACGATCCCGGTGAACGTCCGGCTGTACGCGCGATACCGACGACGCAAATCGTTGCATCGTGACGAGTCGAACGTGGCCGATACGATCGTCATGAACGACTTCCACATCGCGCTCTTGTGGCTGCGATCCCTCGAGATCCTGATCGGCCACTCGCCGGTGCTGATGATGTCCGAGCTCGACTTCAACGACCTGTTCGTGCGCTACCGCTCGCCGTACAAGGCGTGATCACCGCCGCTACCACAGCCGGCAGCGCTCTGCCGGCGCCATCGGCGCGCCCGCCGGACAGGCGAACGCCGTTGCGAGCTCGGGCATGTTGCGAACCACGCCGTTGACCCGCCAGCGGCCTGGCGAGTGCCCGTCGCTGTGGACCTGGAGCCGCGCCGCCTCCGGCGTGGTGTTCTCGCAGCGGATCTGCGCCCAGGCCAGGAAGAACCGCTGGGCCGGGGTGAAGCCGTCGATCGGCGGGCCGGTGCTCGACGGCGCGAGCGCGTCCCACGCGAGCCGGAGCCCGCCGTTGTCGGCGAGGTTCTCGCCGAGCGTGAGCCGGCCGTCGACCGGCGTGCCGTCGTCGATGCGGAACCCGCTGTACTCGTCGGCGAAGCACGCCGCTCGCGCCTGGTAGCGCGCGACGTCGTCCGGCGACCACCACGGCGCGAGGTTGCCGTCCTGGTCGAACTTGCGGCCTTCGTCGTCGAAGTGGTGCGTGATCTCGTGGCCGATCACGCCGCCAAAGCCGCCGAAGTTGACCGGATCGTCGAGCCGGGCGTCGAACACCGGCGGCTGCAGGAACCCCGCGGTGAACCCGACCGAGACCATGCGGTTGGTCCCGAAGCCGTCGAGGACCTGCGGCAGCGAGAAGAACTCGTCGCGATCGGTGGGCTTGCCGAGCTTGGCGAGCTCGCGGGCGGTCGCCAGGCGCATCGCGCGCCGGGCATTGCCCACCGGATCGCCGGCTCGGACCTCGAGCGCGTCGTAGCTCCTCCAGCGATCCGGATAGCCGATGGTGAATCGCATGTTGTCGAGCTTGCGGATCGCGGCGCCCCGCGCGGCCTCGCCGAGCCAGTCCGCGGTCACGAGGTCCCGGTGGAGCGCGCCGGTGATGCGATCCACCATCGCCCGCGCCCGTGCGCGGCTCGCGTCCGGGAACCAGCGCGCGACGAACAGCCGGCCGACGTCGTCGCCGAGGTCGCGGTCGACCAGCGCCAGGCAGCGCTGCCACCGCGGCCGCATCTCGCGTGCGCCGCGCACCACGCGCTGCGTGAAGTCGAAGACCTCGGCCTCGAGCGCCGATGGCAACACCGCCGCGAGCTCGCGGGCCGTGTGGTAGCGCAGATACGCGCGCAGCCCGGGCAGATCGCCGCGGACCACCTCGCCGACCGCCTCGAGATGCGGCACGAACATCACGTCGATGCGCTCGATGTCGGGCGCGCCGATCCCGCGCAGGTAGCGCGGCCAGTCGAGCCCCGGCACGCGCCGCGCGAGCTCGGCGAGCGACAGGATGTTCACCCGGTGCTCGGGATCGCGGCGCTCCGCGGCCCCCGGCACGACGCGCGCCAGCCGGGTCTCGAGCGCGATCACGCGCCCGGCGTCGGCCTCGGCGTCGCGATCACCGATCAACTGCAGGACGCGCGCGACGTGCGCCCGGTAGCGCTCCCGGACCCGCGCGGAGTCGGGGTCGCCGCGCGTGTAGTCGCCGGGGTCGTCGAGGCCGAGCGAGCCGAGCTCGATCGTCGCGATCGTGCGCCGCGCGTCGCGCGGGTCGGGCGCCGAGTACAGCGTGAACAGCACCGGCGCCACCTCGCGCTGCAGCGCCGCGATCGCGTCGGTGGCCTCGGCCGGGGTGGTCGCACGGTCGACGGCCTCGAGCACGGCGCCGAGCGGCGCGAAGCCGCGCGCATCGATCGCCGCCTGGTCGACGCACGCCGCGTGGTACGCGCCGATCCGCCGCTCGGCGGCCGTGCCCGGCGAGCGCGCCGCCGCCTCGACCAGGCTGCGCTCGCGCGCGAGGTCGACCGCGACGAGCTCGGCGTAGCGCGACCACCGCGACCGATCCGGCGGGATCGGGTGGCTGCGCCGCCAGCCGCCGCACGCATGGGCATAGAAGTCGACGCACGGGTCCGCCGCGCGGTCGATCGCGGCGATGTCGAAGCGCAGATCGGCGTCGAGCGAGACCGGCGAGGCCGGCGCCGCCGCCGGGGCCGGGACCGGCGGGCCGGGACGTGCGCTGCAGCCGAGCACGGCCGCGAGCGCGAGCAGACAAGATCGAGACATCAGGCGAGCGTAGCGGCGGCCGTGAGCCAGGTCTTGAACGGCGTTAGGGTGCCTCGCGGATCGACTCGCGCATGGTCCGGCGCAACGCCCCGGGCGGCGCGTGCCGCGCGCGCTGGATCGCCCGGCTCATGTGGCTCTGGTCGGCAAAGCCAACCTCGGCCGCGACCTGGGCGAGCGCCCCGCCGCGCTCGATCAGCTCGATCGCGCGAAACACGCGGTGCGCGCGCACGTAGCCCAGCGGCGTGGTGTTCCAGCACCGGCGAAATGCCTGTGCGAGGTGCACCGGGTGAACCCCGACGGTGCGCGCCAGCTCGGCGAGCCGCGGCGGGTACGCGATCTGCGCGTACAAGAGCTCGCGAGCACGCTCGAGCCACGCCGGAACCCTCGGCGGCGGTGTCTCGCGCAGCGCCGCCAACGCCTCGCCGACCGCAGCGCGCACCCGCCGCACCCGCTCTCCCCCGTTGCCCCGGCCACCCCGGCCGCCTCCGCCGCCCTGGCCGCTGCCCTGGCCGCCGCCCCCGAACGCGGCGACCAGCCGGCCGCCGTGCAGTCGCGCCACCAGCGGCGGCAACTCACGATGCCGCCCCGGCAGCCGGTCCAGCTCGATGATCAGCGAGCGAGCGCCCTCGGCGTGATACTGGTTCTCGTGCGCGCAGAACGGCGCGCGTGCCACGACCTCGCCGGCGCCGTGCTCGACCAGATCCAGGCCGATCCGCTCGGTCGCTCCGCCGGCCACCAGGATCGCGAGCTTGGGTACGTCGTGGGCATGCCGGCCGATCGCGAGCCCCGGCGCGTGCTCGACCATCGCCAGGCGGAAGCCGTCGACCCGCAGTTCGTCGATGACCGTGCCGTGGCCGGCGACACACGGCGGGGCGCTCGAGCGCGGCGTCATCCCCCGAAGATCCGCGTCCCACGCCGCCGGTGGACGCGGATTCGACTCCCGCCGCCTCCACTTTCTTCTTCGTCGACGAGCGCGAACCGGCTTGATCATCGCTTCGCGCGGATGATGCGCTCGGCTTCGGCGAGCACGCCCTCGGCGTCGTGCGCGCCACCGCCGTCAGCGAGCACCTGCTCGTCACGGCGTCGGATCTCGTCGTCCCACGCGGCCTCGATCTCCTCCGGCGTCCCCGCTTCCTCATCCTCGTCGACGCTCGCGAGCAACTCACGGGCCAGCTCGATGCGCTCGTCGGCCGTGAGTCGCTTCGCCTGTTCGAGTACCGCATGGACGTGGCCGCTCATGAGTCACAGCTTATCGCGGTCTCGGCGGTGGCGCGACGTCCGGTT
>DASWRS010000322.1:0-2164 GCA_036403075.1 Kofleriaceae bacterium | reverse complement strand
AGTCGCCGGCGATGGTGAGGTTGTCGAACGTGTTGTCCAGTGGCGAGATGCGATATGCGGAGCTGCCCGGCGTCGATTGCACGTACCGATCAGAGGGATTGACGTTGGCAGTCCAGAACTGCGTGGCGAACCGCTCGGGGCCGGCGGCGGCCGGCGCGGTGGCGTCGCCGGGGGCGTCGCTGCGCGCATCCGCGAGCAGCTCCCAGCGGAAGCCGCCGCCGGGGCGAACGGCGCGCGGCCACAGCGGCTGGATCTGGTGGTCGAGGAACTCGATCGCGGCGCGGCGGACGCGGTCGTGCTGCGCGGCGGCGTGCTGCGGATCGCCCGGAGTGCCCGGCGGCAGGGGGAGCGCGCCGCAGAAGTAGGCGATCGTGCGCGGCGGGTGGCGCCAGGCCTCGACGTCGATCAGGTGCGGCATGTCCGCCCAAGTGTCGAACGGCTTGGTGAAGCCGGACAGGCTCGGCGACGGGCCGGGCCAGCCGAGCTCGGCGAGGTCGGCGCGCAGCCAGAGCTGGAACGCCTGGGTGGCGACGGTGGTGACCCGCTCGGTCATCGCCCGCCACCTGGGATCGCGCGCGACCAGCTCGCGGCAGACGTGGGGCACGGCGCCCAGGCCAATCCCCAGGACGACCAGATCGAAGTCGTCACCGACCCGCAGCGTGCGGGTGGCCGCCCGGCGCGGCTCCCAGAACGACTCGGCCTGCCAGCCGGAGGCGCGCAGCGCGTCGCCATCGACGAGCTGGTCGAAGTCGGGCTCGGCGGGCCAGCACGGCATGCCGGCGACCTCGATCAGCGGGCGGTAGTCGCCGCCCTTGACCTCGGCCTGGATCGACATCTCGAGCGCCGCGACGTGCGAGCCGTCGGCGGCGAGCCCGACGTTGTCGAGGCGGTGAAAGAACCGGAACGCCACGCCGCGGCGGCGCAACAGCTCGTACAGCGGCGCGAACACGACGTCGCCCATGCCGCCGCGCAGCTTCCAGAAGAACGCGCCGCGGTAGGTGAAGAACATGCGGCACGCGCTGCGCAGCGCGTCGCCGGCGGCGAACGCCGGCCGCTCCGGGTCGCCATCGGCGTAGGCGAACGTCAGGTCGTAGAGCCCGCCGCGCAGCTGCTCGGAGTCGACCGCGAGGTCCGAGGCGCCGTGGCGGCGCAGCCAGTCGCGGAACTCGTACTGGTTGACCGCGTCGAAGCCGCGCGGATCGACGATCACACCGTCGCGGATCACGCCGCGCAGCGAGGCCAGGACGATGTCGGTCATGTACCAGCGAAACCGGATCTCCGGGTCGCCGGCGGCGAGCGCGTCGATCCAGCCGCGCGCGGTGGCGGTGAGCCGGTCGAGCAGCGACACGAGGGGACCCGGTGCGTGGTCGGCGGGGCGGGCGAAGAACCGGCGCAGGATGTCGCCGGCCTCGGCGAGACCGGCCAAGGTGGCGAGCCGGCCGTACGAGATCAGCGCGTCGATCTGCTGGCCGAGGCTGCGGACCGGCGCGTCGGCGGCGGGCTGCACGGAGCCATGCGGCGCGCCGCCGAGCGCATAGACGTGCAGGTCGGCGAGGCCGGTGATCGCGAGCTCGACGGCGCAGCGCACGTAGCTCGCGATCGTGAACGGGCCGGTGGTCAGCGGATCGCCGGGCGCCCCGGGACGGTGGGGCATCGCCGCGACCAGGCTCGACCAGCGGCCGGCGCGGTCGGGACCGGCGACCCCGACGTACGGATCGGGGACGAATGCGTCGCGCCAGTGCAGCGCCGGCCAGGCCCCGGGCGCCGCGGCGAGCTCGGCGTAGCACCCGCGGAGCAGGCGGAACGCGTTCTCGTACCAGCCCATCCAGACGTGGAGGCCGTGCTCCTCGATCCGCCCGGCCGGGCCGCGGCCGGAGGCGCCCTTGCCGCCGAGCCGCCAGCCCTGCTGGTAGACGGTGAGCTGGTAGCGGCCGCGGTGCTCGGGCCGCGACAGCTCGTAGGCGGCCGCGAGCGCCGCGCAGCCGCCGCCGATCACGGCGACGCGGATCGGCTCAGCCATGTTGTTTCATAGTGGTTTCATATCAGGGACAGCGCCGAACATGGTGAGCATGCGATAGAACGCCTCGTTGACCTCGGGCTCGCAGCCCTCGGTCTTGGGCGAGCGCACCGGCACGGTCCACGGGCCGCCATGGCTGCGCACGGC
>DASWRS010000321.1:0-4794 GCA_036403075.1 Kofleriaceae bacterium | reverse complement strand
CGGGCGCGGACCAGGCCGCGGGTGCGCACGGCCGGGGTGGCGATCGAGCGCCAGATCAGGCCGCGGGGCGCGAAGGCCGCGGGCGCAGCGGCGACGGCGTCGATGGCGGTGAGCAGGGCGGTGAGCGAGCCGACGAGCTCGACGTCCGCGTAGAGCCGGCCGGTGGTGTTGCCGGCCTTGAGCTCGCGGGCGCGGACGCAGACGACGCGGACGCGGTCGCCGGTGACGTCGAGCTGGGCGCCGAGGCCGCCTTCGAGGAGGAAGCCGTCGCCCTGGAGGTCGCGGGCGGCGGCGGTGCCGGGGACGAGGCGGAGGTGGGACGGCGCGGGGGCGACGTGGCCGAGGTGGCCGGGGCGGCGGCCACGGCCGGGCGCGCCGGTGGCCCGCTCGCCGAGGCGGCCGGCGACGCGGCCGGCGTCGAGCAGGACGATGGCGGCGGCGGGCTCGCCCTCGTCGTCGAACGCGAAGCCGCCGTAGGCGGCGGGGGTGGTCGGAGCGTCGATCAGGGTGACGAGCGGCGAGGCGAGGGCCGCACCGGCGGCCGCGGCGGGGAGGGTGCGGACCGCGGCGTCGAGCAGGACGGCGGCGACGCTGGGGTCGAGCACGACGGTGCGCTCGCCGTCGTCGAAGCCGCCCGGGGTCATGACCTCGAGGACGGCCCCGCCGGTGGCGGTGAGCTCGGCGGGGGTGAGGGGCTGGTCGTCGAGCCAGCCGGACCAGGCGTGCTCGGCCTCGCGCACGACCGGGTGGGTGCCGTTCCATGCGGCGCGCAGCGCGGTCTGGCGGATGCGGACCAGGCGCTGCTCGAGGTCGCGGCCCGGCGCGACCGACCAGACGATGGCATCGTCGACATCGATCGCGGCGGCGACGTAGACCATGCGGGCGGCGAGGGCCGCGTCGCCCTCGAGCAGGCGCTCGACGCGCCGGTGGAGGTCGCGGTCGTCGAGGTGCGGCGGCTCGTCGGGTGTGGGCGGTGCGCGGCCGAAGTCGATGGCGCGGGGCTGGCGCGCGGCGCCGAGGGCGCGGGCCGCGGCGTCGACGGCGTCGCGGCTGAGCTCGGCGGTGACGTGGTCGCGCCAGGTGCCGTCGCGGTCGCGGATCGTGAGGACGACGCCCTCGGCGCGCTCGCGGGCGATGCCGGCGCCCAGGACATCGCGCGCGGCCGTGGTGCGGCTCCGCGACACGGCGAGGGCATGGGCATGGGCCTGGGGATGGGCGGCGGCGAGGCGGGCGACCGCGTCGTGGAGCCAGGTGCGCACCTCTCCGCTGACCTGCGGTGCGCGACGCACGATCGGCGCGGGACCGCCGCAGCCGAGGGCCCACAGCCAGCTCGACGCGGACGCGGCGCCGAGGGTGGCGAGGACCTCGCGCCGGTGGACCGTCACCGCGCGAGCATGCCACGGCGACGGACCGCACGATCGAGCGGTCGCGCTACACCGCGCGAGTGGGTGCCGGCGAGCGCAGGTGGTTGTGCCGCTTGCTTCACGATGGCGGCGGTGGGCGGTGGTTCGTGGGGCATGTCGCTTGCTTGGTCCGCCGGCATGGGCCTTGCGACCGCGACGATCGAGATGGAGACGCCCGAAGCGCATCGCGAGCGGTTGCACGATCTGTTGAAGGCGACGCGCACCGTGCTGGTGCTGTCAGGGGGTCGCGGGGGCGAGCGCTCGGTCGAGCAGCCGATGGTGCTCGTGCGGACCGCGGACGACACGACGATGTACCTGGCGACCTCGCTCGATTCCCGGCAGGTGGCGGCGCTGATGCGCGACCCCCGGATCACCGTGGTGGTGCAGGGCGCGGTGTGCGCGGTGTTCGACGCCGAGGCGACGATCTCGCGCGATCGCCAGCTGATCGACGGGCTCGGGACCGAGTGGTGGAAGGGTTGCGGGCGCGCGAGGTCCGATCCGTCGATCGCGATCCTGGTGATCTCGCCGATCGCAGGCGCGTACTGGGACGGGGCGCGTCGCAACGCGTACCAGTACCGGCTGTCGCCGCCGGCGCCGCAGCGCGAGCTGTCGGACGGCGTGCCGGTCGAGGTCTGAGCGGCTACTCGGCGTCGTCGCCGGTGTCGTCGTCGGCGTTCGCCGTCGCCGGCCGGGCGCGCGCGGGGGTCGCGGCGACGGTCGCAGGTCGCTTGCGGCGCGCGGCGGTGTCGGTGGTGGCCAGGCCGCGGCGATCGAGCCAGGCGGCGACCCGGTTGAAGTCGTCGAACCGGGTGAGCTTGCCGCCGGCGCCCAGGAACGCCATGACGACCTCACGATCGTCGATGCGCGCGGCGGTGACGAAGCAGTAACCGGCGGCGTGGGTGTATCCGGTCTTGCCGCCGATGACGTTCCACTTGCCGACGACGAGCGGCTGGTTGGTCGAGCCGTAGCGGATCCGGGCGTAGTGGTCCTTGGACACGACCTCGGCCGAGTCCTGGCGCATGATCGCGCGCAGGACGTCGTCCTCGAGCGTGGCGCGCAGCGCGATCGCCATCTCGCGCGCGGTGGAGACGTTGCCGTGCAGGCCCGTGGGATCGGTGAACTTCGTGCGCTTGAGGTGGAGCTGCTTGGCGACCGCGTTCATGGCGGCGACGAGCTCGTCGGGGGACATCCCGGCGGCGCGGCCCACGGCGGTCGGGGCGCGGTTGTCGGACGCGATCAGCATCGCGCGCAACAGGTCTTTATTGCGGAACTTTTGGCCGATGTCGAGGCGGGTCCGGGCGCCGCCGATCGCGGCCTGGGCATCGCTCCGCGTGATCTCGGTCCAGCCGTCGAGATCGAGGCGCTTGCGGACCGCCATCGCGACGAAGATCTTGGTCGTGGACGCGATCGGCCGGGGCTCGTCGGCTTCCTTGCCGAACAGCTCGTCCCCGGTCGCGGCGTCGAGCACGAACGCGGACCTCGACTGCACACGCGGAGCGTCATCCGCCTGCACACTTCTGGTTGCAACCACCCCCAGGACGGCGCAGATCACCAGGACACGCATGAGGCGCCATCATGACACGACCCGCGGCACATCGCGACATTCATGGCCGGTCGCGATAGGATGATACGTCGCGGAGACTACATGGACCCCCAGAACGGGCCCCCGCAGCCTGACTTGCTCATCGGCCAGACCATTGGCAACTACCTGGTGACCCAGAAGCTGGGCGAAGGGGGCATGGGTGCGGTGTACCTGGCGGAACACCCGTCGATCGGCAAGAAGGTCGCGCTCAAGGTCCTGCACTCGGAGTTCTCGACCAACCAGGAAGTGACCGCCCGGTTCTTTCACGAGGCCAAGGCGGTCAACGACATCGGTCACCCCAACATCGTCGACATCGTCGACTTCGGGATCATCCAGGCCGGAGGCGGCCGCGAGCAGCTGGTGTACTTCATCATGGAGTACCTGGCGGGAGCGACGCTGTCGCAGCTGATCCGCGCCGAGGCACCGCTGCCGCCCGAGCGCGCGCTGTTGATCGCGCTGCAGGTCGCCGATGCGCTGAGCGCCTCGCACAACTGCGGGATCGTCCACCGCGATCTCAAGCCCGACAACATCATCCTGATGCAGCGCGGCCGCGAGCGCGACTTCGTCAAGCTGCTCGACTTCGGGATCGCGAAGCTGACCGGCGGCAGCGCGGTCGGGTCGCACCGGACGCGGACCGGCATCGTGATGGGGACGCCGGCGTACATGTCGCCCGAGCAGTGCGAGGGCCGCGACTCGGTCGACCGGCGCACCGACGTCTACGCGCTCGGCATCGTGCTCTACGAGATGCTGACCGGCCGGGTGCCGTTCGTCGGCGAGGGCTACGGCGAGATCCTGGTCCAGCACCTGACCCAGCGGCCGGTGCCGCCGTCGCAGTACCGGATGCTGCCGGCGCACGTCGAGGTCGTGGTGCTGAAGGCGCTCGAGAAGCGCGCCGATCTGCGCTACCCGACGATGGAAGAGTTCATGCGCGCGATGGCCGATCCGGTCGGCTACGTCGAGGCGCACGGCGGGGTCGCCGTGTTCCTGGCGCGGCAGCTGATGCCGTCGAACGCGCCGCTGCCGTCGGTGCGGTTGACCCCGGCACCGCTGACGCCGCTGCCCGGCACGCTGCACGCGCCGAGCCTCCCGCCGGGGACCTCGCCCGGGCTGTCCAGGCCGCTCGCGACCCCGGCGCCGACGACCCTGGGCTCGGCGGTCGGCCAGGTCCAGCGCCGGCGCGGCGCGGCCGGCTACATCCTCGCCGGGCTGGTGATCGTCGCGGTCGCGGTGGCGCTGATCATCGTGCTGGTCGGCAAGGACAAGGTCCAGGCCGCCGGGACCGGCAGCGAAGCGGCGAGCGGCAGCGCGGTCGCGAGCGGCGCGACGACGGGGAGCGCGACCAGCCCCACCGGCAGCGGGACCAGCGCGGGCAGCGATGGCGTTGCCGCGGGCAGTGCCGCGGGCAGCACGGCCGGCACCGGCTCGAACACCGGCAGCGCCATCGCGGCCGGGACCGGCAGCGACACCGCGGGCAGCAGCGCCGGCGGTAGCAGCGCGGCGGGCGGCAGCGGCGCGGCTGGCACCGGCTCGGACACGGCGCGCCCGATCACGCCGACGATCGCCGATGAACCGATGACCCAGATCACCGTGACCTCGACGCCACCGGGAGCGCGGATCTACGTCGACGGGGCCGACACCGGCCGGATCACGCCGGGCAAGGTCGAGGTCCGCAAGAAGGAGCGCTCGGTCGCGATCCTGCTCAAGCTCCGCGGCTACGAGCCGTTCACGATCCGGTCGGTCGATGTCAGCGATGCCTCGGAGCAGAGCGCCGACCTGGTGAAGATCAAGACCACGCCGCTGCCGCCGCCC
>DASWRS010000320.1:0-5444 GCA_036403075.1 Kofleriaceae bacterium | reverse complement strand
CCCAGCCGGGCTCGAGCTCGTCGGGCACCGGCGGCGGCTCCGGGGCCTCCGGCGGCGGGTACGCCACCGGCCGCGTGATCGCGTCGTGCGGCGAGATCACCACCGCGGCCGGAACGGCGGAGTCGCTCGGCGGCTCGGCCGACGCGTGGGCCCGAGCCGCGGCCGGTGCCGAAGCATCGGCCGGAGCATCGACCGACGGCTCGATCGGCGGCTGGACCACCGCGAGCTCCTGCGACGCCGGCACGCGCTCGGCCGCGGCCCCGCGGCTCATGGCCGGCGGCTCGCCACCCTCGCGGCGACGGCGACGGCCGGCGCGGCCATCGTCGCCGGCATCGCGCCCGGCATCGCGCGCCCGGTCGTCACGCGGCGGCCGCGGCTTTCCGCCGGCGGCATCGAGCACGCGCTGCACCGTGTCATCGAACCGCGCCTGCTGCGCGCGGTCGTCGTCGTCGAGGATCGGCCCGACCTCGGCCCAGCTCGCGCGCAGCTCGTCGATCACCTCGACCGGGTCGCGGCCCGAGAACCGGAGCTGACCGAACGCGTTCTGACGCATCGCATTCTTGAGCTGGGCGGCGAGATCGACGCCGGCGGCGCCGGCCTCGGGCGCCGCCGCTTGCCTGGGCAGGAGCTCGGCGGCTCGCGCGATCAGCTTGTCGCGCCGGGTGCGGAGCTGCGCCGGATCGAGCTCGGTGCCGCGCACCGCGTCGGCGTGGGTGGTGACGACGTGGCGAACCATGGCGTCGACCTCGGCCGCGAGCACGCCGAGCTCGCGCGCCCGGCCGCGCACCGCGATCGCCCGCGCGACCGGGTCGTCGCCGCCGGCGGTCACCGCCTCGATCTCGGCCCGGACCGCGTCGATCTCGGCCCGGTGGGCGTTGGCCTCGGCGTCGCGCGCGTCATCGCGCTTCTGGAACAGCGAGTCGCACGCCGCGCGGAACACCTTGTACACCGCGTCCGCCTCGCGCCGCGGCACGAAGCCGACGTCGCGCCACTGGCGCTGCAGGTCCTTGATCTCCTGGATCGACGAGCCCCAGCCGCGCTCGCCGGGCGCCGCGGCCACGACCGCCTGGGCGCGCGCGATCAGCCGGTGCTTCTCGGCCAGGTTGGCGACCTCCTCGGCGCGGCGGGCCTCGAGCTCCGGCTTGCGGCGCTCGAAGAACCGGTCGCACGCGGCCCGGAACCGCCGCCACAGCTCGTCGCCCTGCTTGCGCGGCAGGTGGCCGGACTGCTTCCACTGCTGCTGCAGCCCCTTGAGCTTCTCGGCGGTCGCGATCCAGTCGGTCGAGTCCTGGGCCGCCTCGGCCTCGGCGATCAGCGCCTCCTTGACCTTGGCGACCTCGACGAACTTCTCCTGATCGACCGCGCGCTGGCCGCGGACCTTGTCATAGACCTGATCGCAGGCGACCTTGAACTGATCCCACAGCTCCTTGGAGCGGCGCTGCGGCATCGGCCCGACCTCCTTCCACAGCGCCTGCAGCCCGCGCAGCCGGTTGCCCAGGTCCGGCGTCGTCGGTGCCTCGAGCATCTGCCCGGCGGTCGCGATCAGCGCCTCGGCCTTGGGCACGTTGGCCCAGCGCTGCCAGTCCTCGGCCTCGCGCAGCTCGCCGGCGCGGGTCACCAGCTTGCCGCGCGCGACCCGGTAGCGGTCGGCGATCGCGTCGCGCTCGGGTCCTGGCACCCTGCCGACCTGCTCGAAGGCCTTGGCGGCCTGCGCCAGCAGGCGATCGATCGCGCGGGTGTCCTGGCCGGCCCGGTCGGCCAGGCCCTCCATGTCGGCGCACATCGCCGTCAGGCTCGCCGCGATCGCGGCGCCGCGCTCGGCGTCCTCCTTCTGCCGGGCGGCGCGCTCGGCCGCCGCGGCCTGGCGCCGCGCGTCCTCTTCGGCGCGCTGGCGGTCGCGCTCCTCGCGCCGCGCCCGGGCCTCGGCCTCGCGGGCCAGGCGCGCGGGATCGGCCTCGGCGCTGGCCTCCGCAGGGGCTTCGTCGGAGGCCCCGGAGGCCCCGGAGGCCCCGGCAGCGGCGGCGGCGGCGGCGGCGCGCTCGGCGGCGGCGCGTTCCTTCTCGGCCTGGGCCTCGCGCTCGACCACGCGCAGCTCGTCGCCCGTGCGCGCCTGCTGGTCGTGGATGTCCTTGCGGCGCCAGAACCGCTCGGCGGCCTTGACGAAGCGATCGTCGCCGTCGTCGCTGCCGCCGAGCCGGGTCCACGCGGCCTCGGCCGACTTGATGACCTCGGCGGCCCGGGCGAAGTCGAAGCTGTCGGCGACCGCCTCGACCTCGCGCACCAGCTGGGCCTTCTCGGCGCGCCGCCGCTTGACGTCGTCCGGGGTGCCGGGCTTCTTGGCGCGCTCGGCCTCCTCGATCTCGCCGACGATCTTGCGCGCCCGCTGCCGGACCGCCTTGGACTTGGCCTTCTGCGCGACCTGGTCGAGCCGATCGACGTCGTCGAGCTTCTCGACCGCGGCGAGCCCGACCTCCTTCTGCGTGGTGTCGATCGCGAGCGCGCGCAGCACGTCGCCGTCGTCGATCCGCGCGACCGCCGCGGTGCGAAGCTCCTGGGGCGCATCGCTCTTGGCGAGGTCGGCCAGCGCGCGCGGATCCCGGATCTCGCCGAACGCGCGCTTGCGGATCGCGGCGACCTCGGCGCGGACGACGACGTCGACCAGGGCGCGCTGATCGCCGAGCTTGATCATCCCGGCGAGCGCGGCGCCCGCGGTCTCGGCCTCGGCGCTGCAGGCGTGCGACAGCCACAGCTGGGCCGCGCGCTCGCCCGCAAGGTCGCGCAGGCTGCGTTCGGACTCGGCGGCGGCGATCTCGGCCAGGACGTCGGCGGTGGTGATCCGCTCGATCGCGAGCCGGCGCACGCCAGCGTCACGGTCGGAACGAGCGATCTGGATCAGGAGGGCAGCGTCATCCGTGGTCAAGGCCCGGACGGCCTCGGTGCGTACCCGGACATCGCTGTGGCGGTACTTGGGGCGAAACAGGTCTGCAATCCCCATGGGAGGCGCGGAATCTAAGCGGAACCCCTCCTCACGACAAGCGAAGTTTGCCCCGGCCGAACGACCGGTCGGCCACAGACGCCGGCCGCGATCCGGCGCAAACCAGAGCACCTTCTCACGGATCCGCGCTCGCCGGATACCCCAGCCGTAACCCGGTCGTACATACGTGGTCGTTTACGGTGGTCGACAACGTAGAGGTAAGGGTCGCGATGACCGGGTGGGCTCGAAGGTAGCAGTACCGCCGACGGCAGCCGCACGGGCATCGCGACATCGACACGGGGAGGAGCAACGCATGGCTCTACAGCAACGCCGCGGCCGACTGATGACGATCCAGGAGCTGTTGGACTTCCAGCGCGAGACCGTCCCGTCGCGCTGCACGCATTGCGGACGCGACAGCGTCGATCGCGACCACGAGCTGCTGCAGGCCGCGCTGCGCGCGCGCATCCGGGTGCTCGAGGACAAGCTGTGCGAGCTCGAGGCCGAGCTCGCCGAGACGTCGTAGATCGCCCGGCGGAAGACACCGCGCCGCGCCGACCCGAAATCGGCGCGCACGGGCTCACACCGCGGGCGCGCACAGATCGATCAGCGCGCCGACGATCTCGGTCAGCTTGTAGTCGCTCGGGGTGAACACGCGGGCCACGCCGAGCCGCACCAGCTCGGCGTGATCGCGCGCCGGGACCACGCCGCCGATCACCACCGGGACGTCCCCGGCGCCCCGCGCGCGCAGCTCGGCGATCACCGCGGCGGTCAGCTCGAGGTGAGAGCCCGACAGCACCGACAGCCCGATCAGATCGACGTCCTCCTGCGCGGCGGTCTGGGCGATCGCGGCCGGCTCGAGCCGGATCCCGGCGTAGATCACCTCGAACCCGGCGTCGCGCGCCGCGACCGCGATCACCTCGGCGCCGTTGGAGTGACCGTCGAGCCCGGGCTTGCCGACCAGGAGCTTGGGCCGGCGCGGCAGGGCGGCGACCCGCGCGCGCAGCGCGTCCCAGTCATCGCCCCCGCCGCCGAGCCGCGCGCCCGACACCCCGGTCGCGGCGCGGTACTCGCCCCACACGCCGCGCAGCGCACCGGTCCACTCGCCCGTGGTGACGCGGGCGAGCGCGCACTCGATCGACGCCTCCATGACCGGCCGGCCCGCCCGGGCCGCCGCCGCCAGAGCCTCGAGCGCCGCCGCCGCCCGCGCCGGATCGCGCCGCGCCCGGGTCGCCGCGAGCGCCGCGAGCGCCTGCTCGGCCGCGGCCGGGTCGGCGCGGAACACGCCGCCATCGTCGCCGCCGACCAGCGGCGACGGCAGCCCGTCGGTCCAGCGGTTGACGCCGACCACGATCTGGTCGCCGCGCTCGATCCGCGCCATCCGCGCCGCCATCGCGCGGACCAGCGCCTGCTTGCAGTAGCCGCTCTCGATCGCGCCCTGGATCCCGCCGTGCGCGGCGATCTGCGCGAGCTCGGCCCGCGCGGCATCGCACAGCTCGGCGACCTTGGCGGCGACCACCGGCGAGCCGGCGAACAGGTCGCCGTACTCGAGCAGGTCGGTCTCGTAGGCGAGGATCTGCTGGAGTCGGATCGACCACTGCTGGTCCCACGGCCGCGGCAGCGACAGCGCCTCGTTCCAGGTCGGCAGCTGCAGCGCCCGGCAGCGCGCGTCGCGCGACAGGGTCACGCCGAGCGCCTCGATCAGGATCCGCCACGCGTTGTTCTCGGGCTGCTGCTCGGTCAGGCCGAGCGAGTTGACCTGCACGCCGTAGCGGAACTGGCGCAGCCGCCGGTCCTCGACCTGGTAGCGCTCGCGGCACAGCTCGTCCCAGAGCTGGACGAACGCGCGCATCTTGCACATCTCCTCGATGAACCGCATCCCGGCGTTGACGAAGAACGACACCCGGCCGACGCACTGGCCGAACGCGGCGGCGTCGACCCGGCCGCGCGCCCGGACCCGGTCGAGCACGCCGACCGCGTCGGCGAGCGCGAACGCCAGCTCCTGCACCGGCGTCGCGCCGGCCTCCTGCAGGTGGTAGCTGCAGATGTTCGACGGGTTCCACAGCGGCATCCGGGCGACGCAGTACTCGTAGGTCTCGGCGATCAGGTCGAGCGAGGGCTCGGGCGGAAAGATGTACGTCCCGCGCGCCAGGTACTCCTTGACGATGTCGTTCTGGGTCGTGCCGCGCAGCTCGGCCTCGGCCACGCCGCGCTCGCGGGCCAGCGCGACGTAGAGCGCGAGCAGCCACATCGCCGTGCCGTTGATCGTCATCGAGGTGTTCATCTGCTCGATCGGAATGCCGTCGAACAGCACGTGCATGTCGTCGAGCGAGGCGATCGGCACGCCGACCTTGCCGACCTCGGGCCGGGCGAGCGGGTGATCCGGGTCGTAGCCGCACTGGGTCGGCAGGTCGAACGCGATCGATAGCCCGGTCTGGCCCGCGGCGAGGTTTCCGCGAAACAGGGCGTTGGA
>DASWRS010000319.1:0-18043 GCA_036403075.1 Kofleriaceae bacterium | reverse complement strand
GGCGACAAGTACGCCTGGGCGATCGGGCTCCAGCTCGACTGGCTGATGTTCGACGGCGGAGCGCGCGACGCCCAGCGCCACATCGCCGAGTCGCAGCGCCGCGAGGCCGAGGCCCGGCTCGAGCTGCTCGCCGACACGGTGTCCGACGAGGTCGCCAACGCGCGCGGCTCGGTCGAGACCAAGAGCAAGGGCGTGAGCGCGGCGCAGCGCTCGGTCGAGCTCGCGCGCGAGACCCTGCGGCTGGTCCGCGCGCAGTACGAGGCCGGCACCGCCCGCCAGCTCGACGTGCTCCAGGCCCAGGACGTGCTGGTCGGCGCCGAGGTCGCGCTCGCCCAGGCCCACTTCGACGTCGCGCTCGCCGACCTGCAGCTGCGGCGCGCCGCGGGCGCGTTCCCCGGGCGATCGCGGTGAGCCTGCGCGAGGCGGCGGCAAGCTCGCCCCGTACCTGGTGCTCGGCCTGGGCCTCGGCCTGGGCGAGACCGCGCTGATCCTGGCGATCATGCGCTGGGCGTTCGCGGTGCCGATCCAGGGCAGCCTGGGTTCCTGTTCGGCATCAGGATCGTCGACCTGGCCGCGCTGCTCGCGCTCGGCCTGTTCCTGTCGCGCCGCGCTGCTAGAACCGGCCGAACACCGCGACGCCCGGATCGCCGTGCACCGTCGCCGGGGTCAGGTGGAGCTTGGTGTCGAGCTTGGCGGTGTGGCGCACCACCCGGCGCGTCGTTGGCTGGAACACGCCGTCGAGCATCGCCAGCACGCCGGCGGCCTGGAAGATGCCGTCGGCGATCAGCAGCACCTTGACCGTGGTCTCGTGATCGCAGCTCGACCGGCTGATGTCGCACGAGCCGCGGTCGTTGAGGGCCAGCCACGGACCGGCCAGCGGGACATAGAGCCGGTGGTTGCCGCGCTCGTCGGCGCTCGCCGCCGCGCTGATCACCGAGGCGCCGTAGGCCAGGCCGAACACCAGCGCGCCGCTGGTGAACATCGGCGCGTTGTAGGTGTCCTCGACCACCTCGTACTCGGGCTGGGCCACGGGAGCCGGCGCGGTGTTCGCCTCGACGGTCACCGGCGTCGGCGCGGGCGCGGGGGCCGGCGGGTTGACGACCACCGTCGGCTGGTTGGTCACCGGCTGCTGTCCGGGCGGCGGCGCGGGCTGCGCGGGCTGCGGATCCGTCGTCGGCGGCGGCGGGGGAACGTTGGGGTCGGCGGGTTGGGCGGCGGCAGCTACGGGGAGGAGCAGGGCGCCGAGCAGGATGAGACGGCTGGTCATATAAGCTTTCCTCTTGAAAGAAGTCCTGTCGGAACCGTCTGCAAGAGCCTCGCCGAGGCGCGCACAGTCGGTGACGCGCGGCTGCCGCGGCGATCCGCGATCGCGAGCCGCGCGCGCTGGTCACGCTGTCTCGCTGCAGCGCGATTCGCCGGCCGACGGAGATCTTCGGAGACCGCGCGAGGCGCGGCCGCTACCGCGCGCGCTTGGGCCAGGTGAAGCGAACCGTTGCCCCGACCCCGGCGGACGGATCGATCCACGCGCGGCCGCCGTGGCTCTCGACCTGCTTGCGCACGATCGCCAGGCCGATCCCGGTGGTGTCGACCACGTCGCGCGACTGCAGGGTCTGGAACGGCTGCCAGACCCGCGCGTGATGGTCGGGCGGGATCCCGACGCCGTTGTCCTCGATCGCGAGCTCCCAGTCGTCGCCGCGATCGATCGCGGAGATCCGGATCACCACATCGTCGCGGCCGGCGTGGACCAGCGCGTTGGTGATCAGGTGCAGGAACACCTGCTGCAGCGCGGCCCGCTCGGCGATCAGCATCGGCATCTCGCCGATCATCATGATCCGCGACGCCTCGCGCGGGTTCACCATCTCGATGGTCTCGTGCAAGAGCGTGGTGACGTCGACGCGCTCGGGCTGCTGGCGGGTGCGGCCGACCCGCGCGAGCTCGAGCAGGCCGCTGATCAGCCGGTCCATGCGGCCGGCGCGGAGCCGGAGCATCCGGAGGTGCTCGCGGGTGCTGTCCGGGGTCGCGGGCGGCAGATCCTCGTCGATCCAGGTCGCGAGGTTGCTGATCCCGCGCAGCGGCGCGCGCAGGTCGTGCGACGCCGCGTAGGCGAACTGATCGAGCTCGGCGTTGGCCTTCTCGAGCTCGGCGATCAGGCGCTGCGCGTCGTGATAGAGCTGGGCGTTGTCCATCGCGGTCGCGGCGTACGCGGCGAGCTCGATCGCCGCGCGCTCGGCGGGCTCGCCGAACACGTCGCGCTCGGTGTGCCCCAGGAACATCGCGGCGAGCGCCGTACCGCCGCGCGACACCACCGGGACCGCGAGATAGCTGCGCATCGCGGGGTGGCCCTCGGGGACGCCGCGGTGGGGATAGTTCCGGCCGTAGCGCGGGTCGGTGGTGACGTCTCCGAGCCGGACCACCGCCTGGCCGAGGAACGCGGGCGATAGCAGCGGGGTGTTGCGCGGCAGCGCGAGCCCGGCGAACCGCTCGCGCGACGTGCCGGACACGGCGTAGAGCATGTAGCTCTCGACCCGGTTGTCGTTGATGCTGTAGAACAGCGCGCCGCACTCGGCGCCGGTGAGCTCGGTCGCCGCGTCGATCACGATCTGGGCGAGCCGCTTGGGATCGAGCTCGGCGGCGATCGTGCGGCCGACCGCGTTGAGCCGGGCGAGTGCGGCGCTCGCCTGTTCGAGCTCGCCGTGCCGCCGCCGCTCGGCGGCATCGCTCGCCGCGCGGTGCAGGAACTGTCCCAGGCGCGCGCCGAGCGTGGGGAGCAGCTCGGTCAGCGGGACGTCGAGCACCTCGGGGCGCCGGGTGTAGAGCTCGACCACGCCGAGCAAGTCACCGTCGTGCGCGACCGGAAACCCGAAGCCGCTGCGGATCCCGGCCTCGATCAGGGCGCCCTGGTCCGGGAGCGCCCGGTCGGCCGCGATGTCGGCGATCCCGAGCGGGCAGCGCTCGGCCCAGATCCGTCCGGCCAGGGTCGCGCCCGGCGAGCCGGTGCGAGGCGCGGCGTGCCGGGCCTCGACGTCGTCGGCGGTCCAGCGCGCGACCAGCGCGAGGTCGTCGCCGCCCGGCGCCCAGAAGCTCGCGATCGAGCAGCCGAGCGCGGCGCCCACTCCGCCGAGGATCCGGGGCATGCCGGCCTCGGCCGAGGTCTCGCCCGCGACCACGGCGTCGACCGCATCGATCGCCCGCAGCTTGCGCTCGGCGTGATCGGCCGCCACCCGGAGGCGTGCCACCTCACGCTGCAGGACATCGGGATCTCCGGACACCTCGTGCATGGCCGCGCCCGCACTCTAGACCGTCGCGGAGCCGTCCAACGTTAGGTTTCGGCGAGGGCCACCCCGTGCGATTGCGCGCACCTGGAAATCGCGCCTTTCGGCCGAGGACCACACGGTGTTTCGGAGTCGCCGTGACATCTCGGCACGGGAACACTGCTCCACATCCGGTAGGGTGCAGCGCGCCATGCCCGAGATCGGCGGCGCGGCCGACCGGCGGCGCCCTGCCCGGGACGCTCACCGTCCAGGTCGCGCTCGCCTCGAGCCGGCTACGCCGACAGCTGGTGGAGCGCGCTGTCGACCTCGTCGAGCTCCCACAGCCGGCGATCGATCTCGCGATCGAGCTCGACGTCGAGGTTGGCGCACGCCGTGCGCTGCGCGACCAGGCGGATCAGCTGATCGACGCCCTCGATCTCATCGGTGATCTGCGCCATGCGGCGCACGCACTCGTCGCGGTGGCGGATCCGGCGCTGGATGATCTCGCCGCGGCGCGACGACCGGCCGATCTCGGGCAGCGGGGGCATCGCGGGCAGCGCGTCGGCGCGCGACAGCCTGAGCGCGTCGATGCAGCGCTGGTGGTGGACCGCGAGCTCCACGAAGTGGTCGAGCAGGTCCTGGAGCTCGAACCGTGCGGCCTCGCACTCGTCGAGCCGCTCGATCTCCTCGACGAGGACACGGAGCTCGTCGTAGTGCCGCAGCCGCACCGGGCTGGTCCGGCGCACCTGCTTGAGCCGGCGGCAGTGGCGCCGCGCCCGGGTCTGGAGCCGGGCCTGGACGTCGAGGTACTCGCGGACCCGGCGATAGCGCGACATGTTCACCCCCAGCACCAGCACCACGAGCGTGGCGATCACCGCACCGAGCAGCCCGGCGTAGCCGACTCCGAGGCAGGCCGCGAACAGCGTCGCCGCCACGCATACCGGGCTGGCCACGGCACCGCGGGCGTAGGCGAGCCGGGGTGTGGTCGCCGGGAGCTTCGAAGGCACGACAACGAGGTGAGGCTGAGACCGCATGGGATCGCCTGCTACAACACGCGTGCCACGCTGCGCGCCCCGCTCAGCCAATCACCGACGGCGCGGTTGCGGTCGCGCCCGGTGGTCGCCAGCGCCACGTTGTGGCGGTTGCGCGGCGTGCGTCCGGCGACGGGTCGTGGGCGAGCCTGCCGCAGGCGACCGGGCGTCGCTCCCACACAGGGCCGTGCCGCACGGTCGACGGTCTGCCGGTCGGGGGTGCGACATACGGTAAATCGGCTGCCGGTTCGCCCACGCCAGCCGGACAAGGACTAGGATGCCCGCCGGATGCCGACTCACCGTACCACCACCGCTGTATTCCTCCTTCTGATTGGCATCGCCGGCTGTCAGAAGAGCGCGAAAGACCAGGCCGCGGCCGGATCCAACCAGGGCTCCGCGCAAGCCGCTGGCCGCGGCTCCGGCTCGGCGCGGACGGCCAGCACGGAAGCTGGCTCGGGTTCGGCCGCGGGCTCGGGCTCGGCGGCCATGCCGCCCGCGCCGCCGGCCAAGGACATCGACAGCAAGGACATCCTGGCTCGCGCCGAGACCACGCCCGAGGTCCAGGTCAAGCACGTGCTGCTCGGCTGGAAGGACCTCGGCGCGGCGTATCGCGGCCGGCTCGATCCACGCGCCGCCAAGCGCAGCAACGACGAGGCCGCGGCGCTGGCCCAGGAGATCGCGGCCAAGCTCAAGGCCAACCCGGACTCGATCGACGCGCTGATCAAGGAGAGCTCCGAGGATCCGGGCTCGCTCACCGGCGACCCGTACACGGTCAAGACCGACTCCCCGTTCGTCCCCGAGTTCAAGAACCTCGCGGTGCGGCTCAAGGAGAAGGAGGTCGGCATCGTCAAGACCAGCTTCGGCTACCACGTGATGATGCGCGTGCCGCCGCCGCCGCCGGATCCGCTGGAGTCGGCCGAGATCCTGGCGCGGCCCGCCGGGACCGGCCCGGTCCAGATCCAGCAGGTACTGATCGGCTGGAAGGACACGCTGGCGTCGCGCAGCGGGCGCGGCGATCCGCGCGCCAACCAGCGCAGCAAGGCCGACGCCGACAAGCTCGCCAAGGAGGTGCTCGCCAAGGCGCGCGCCAAGGGCGATCTCGCCAAGCTGATGAAGCAGTACTCCGAGGACCCGACGTCCAAGGACAGCGGGCGGGTCGACGAGCTCACCGCCGACATGCAGGTCGGCCCGATGTTCGAGCCGTTCAAGAAGCTCGCGCTCCGGCTCAAGCTCGACGAGGTCGGCCTGGTCAAGTCGCCGCTCGGCTGGCACATCGTCAAGCGCGTCCCGCCGCCGCCGCCCGATCCGCTCGAGTCGACCGCGATCCTCAAGCGCGAGCCGGTGACCCAGACCGCCAAGGTCAAGCACATCCTGCTCGGCTGGACCGCGGTGCACGGCAGCGACGAGCGCGGCGTCAAGCGCGATCGCGCCACGCTCGAGAAGCTGGTCAAGGACACCGTCGCCAAGCTGGTCAAGGGCGACAAGATCGAGCCGCTGATGTCCGAGCTGTCCGAGGACCCGGGCTCGGCCAAGGACGGCAAGAGCTACGACGTCACGCCGGCCGCCGGCCTGGTCGCGCCGTTCAAGAACCTGTCGCTACGGCTCAAGGTCGGCGAGGTCGGCGTCGCCAAGACCGAGTTCGGCATCCACATCATCCAGCGCGTCGAGTAGCGCGTCGTCGGCCGCGTCGGCCTGCCTCGGGCGCCTCGCCCCGCCTCGGGCGCCTCGGGCGCCTGGTTCAGGGGAAGAAGCCGGCGGCGAAGAAGTCGGTCAACGTGTTGTCGGCCGACACGGCGGCCAGGGTCGGCAGGACGAGGATCTGCTCGACCGTCTTGACCAGCGAGCCGTGCGAGTACTGGACCGTGCTGACAAAGTTCGGCTTGACGTGCGGGCCGACGACGATCAGCGGGACGTTGCCGGTCGAGCCCTCGGGCTCGTCCCAGACGATCAGCAGCACGCCCTGGTGGGCGTTGACGTAGCTGAGGATCGCGGGCACGTTCTGCGACAGCCAGGTGTCGCCCTGCTTGACCGGATCCGAGGAACCGGTGCAGCTGTTGGAGTGCATGTCGTGGCACAGGTCCGGCGTGATGAAGTTGTAGGCCGCGACCGTGTTGTTCGTCAGGTCGGTGGCGAGCGCGGTCAACGCCTTGTGGTGCGCGGCGCAGAACGCGTTGGTCTTGGACGGCGTGGTCCCGGACACGTCGCGGAAGAAGATGAACGGATCGTGCTTGGGGGCGTAGTTGCCGCTGCCGGCGATCGGGCACGTGCCGGTGGTGCTGTTGAGGCCCTCCTGGTAGGACAGCCAGGTCAAGCCTGCCTTGGTGATCTGGGTCGACAGGTGCGCCGTGCTCGCGGTGCTGTTGGTCGACGACGGGTTATTGTCGTTGGTGAACGAGTGGTCCGAGAACGCGTTGGTGCCCGCCTCCATCCACACGTAGTGCGGCTCGCTCGGCAGCGACGGCAGCTTGTCGATGAAGTTGGTGGCGCGGCCGGACATCGGCAACAGCGTGTTGTTGATGTAGGGCGCGCTCGTCGTGTTGCCGTAGATGCTGCTCGTGCCGTGGTTCTCCATCGCGATCACGAACACGTGCTGGATCGCCGACGCGGTGATCGCGGCGCCCGGCGACGGGTCGGCCGGGTCGTCGCCGGCCGGGTCGGAGTCGTGGAGCGCACAGCCGGCGAGCGCGAGACTGCTGATCGTGAGACAGGCAAGTCGGTTCATGGACGGTTCCTCCGGGGAGAGGCTCTATCACGCGGTGCGCGGCGGCCGCGTCGCGCCCGCGTGCCATTGCGCGATCGGCGTGCGATCGATCCCGGCGCGCTTGCCGCGATTGCGCAACTCGCGAACGCCCGCGCGCCGCGGCGTGGGCGGCGACACCGAATTCGCGCGCCGCGATCGGCTACGCGGGGTCGGCGACCGCGATCGGCCGCGCCGGCCAGCGCTCGATCCGGCTGCGCACGCCGAGCAGCTCCTCGGTGACGCTCGCCCACACCAGCTCGAGGATCCGGCGCGGATCGCCGGCCGCGCCGCGCTCGCGCTCGAGCACGCGGACGCAGCTCGCGAGATCGCCGGCGATCACCAGGCCGATGCGATCGGCGGCGCGATCGGTCGCGGCCAGCCAGCCGAGCGCGGCGCGCACCGGATCGACGCCGCGGTCGCGCAGCCGCCCGGCGAGGGCGACCGCCTGATCGTACTCGACCGCGTGCAGCGCGGTCGCGAGCCAGCGGCCGCCGTGGCGCGCCGGGTCGACGCCGTGCGCGATCGCGAGCTCGAGGATCTGGGCGAGCTCGGCGGCGCGTGGGCACAACAGCCGCGCGAACCGGTCGCTGCGCAGGTCGGCGAGCTGGCGCGCGAGCACGAACGCGAGCTCGGGATCCTCGAGCTGGTGATCGAGCGCGGGGCGGCCGAGCCCGAGCACCGGCGCGAGCACGCCGCCCTGGGGCCGCAGCGTGACCGCGCACGCCGCGACCTGGCCCGGGTCGGCATACGCGGGCGGGCAGGTCGCGCCGAACAGCGCGACCACCCGGTCCAGCACCCGCCGGGCCTCCGGTGGGATCGCCAGATCGGGGAGCTCGCGCGGCGGCGGCGGCGGCCGGGTGCGCGCGCGCTCGGCGACGAACGCCGGGGCGACCAGCGCGAACAGCGCCGAGAGCTGGAGATCGACGCCGTCGCTGCCGAGCGCGATCCAGTCGTCGTTGCCCAGCGCCTGGCTCGCCGCGGCGGCCGGATCCGGGCCGGCGCCGGGCTTGAACAGCGCGTCGAGCTTGTCGTCGACGATGTGCATGCCGATGATGTCGAGCGCGTCGTCGCACGCCCGCGCCTTCTCGGGCTGGCCGGTGCGGCGGTACAGCGTGCGCAGCGCCTCGTACGACGCCACCCGGCGCTTGTTGCCGCGCAGCACCGCCTGGTGCTGGACGATCGCCTCGGCGGCGTGCTTCGGATCGGCGTCGAGGTACAGATCGGCGAGCCGCTGGCGGCGCTCGAGGTTGTCCGGATCGAGCGTCAGCGCCACGCCGAACGCGGTCAGCGCGTCCTCGCGGCGGCCGTGGGCGACGCACAGCTCGGCGAGCCGGTCCCACAGCCGCAGCCGCTCGCCGCGGCGGCCCTCGTCGTGGCGGACGTGCTCGAGCCGCCGGTAGTAGAACTGCAGCACCGCCTCGCGGTCCCCGGCCTCGCCGAGCAGCGCCTCGAGCTCGTCGGCGGCGGTGAACAGCCGCGGATCGTCCTCGATCGCCTCGGCGAACAGCTGGGCGGCGCGGTCCTTGCGGTCGAGCTCGTCGCGCGCGATCATCGCGGCGAGGTGGCGGTAGCGGGCGCGGACCCTGGGATCGCGCTCGGTGTCGATCAGCCGCTGCACCAGGTCGAGGCTGTAGCTCCAGTCGCCCTCGTCGGCGACGAGCCCGAGGAACCGGGTCAACAGCAGGTGGTCCGCGGGCCGGTGCGCCAGCGCCTCGCGGTACATCTCGCGCGCGGTCGCGCGGTCGCCGAGCTCGGCGTAGCGATCGCCCAGCGCCGAGAACCGCGCGCCCTTCTCCTCGGCGGGCGCCAGGTTGGCGAGCGCGAGCTGGTCGGCGAGCTGGGCCTCGGGGCTGGCGACCTCGAGCTCGGCGCGGAGCAGCAGGGCGGGGCGATGGTCGGGCGCGAGCGCCAGGGTCACCGCGGCGTGCCGGGCACAGCCCTCGCTATCGCCGAGCTGGTGGGCGCAGCGCGCGACCCGGTAGTGCAGCTCGACCGAGACCTCGGGCTGGAGCAGGTCCTCGTGATCGTCGAGCAGGCCCTCGATCAGCTCGCGGGCGCGGCGCCAGTCGCCGGCGTCGAACGCCAGGTCCGCGAGCTCGCGGCGGGTCGCCGGATCGTGCGGATCGAGCTCGACCGCGCGGGTCAGCGCGTCGCGCGCCGCCGCGGTGTCGCCGAGCTGGACCGCGAGCTTGGCGCGCTGCAGGACATACCCGCGGAGCCGGCCGGGCTCCTGCGTCGTCCGGCACAGCTGGTCGAGCATCGGCGCCAGGTCCGCGAGGTCTGCGAGCTCCGCGGCGTCCGGCGTGTCCGAGCACAGCTCGACCAGCGCGAGCCCGGCCTTGTGGTTCGCCGGGTCGGCGGTACGCGCCTCGCGGTAGAGCTGCTTGGCGCGATCGGTGTCGCCGGTCGCGACGCAGAAGTCGGCGGCGTCGGCGAGCCAGCGCGATCGCTCGGCCGCGAGCTCGGGCCGCCCGGCGGCCTCGACCAGCAGCGTCACCACCGCCGCCAGCTCGCCGCGATCGCGCAGCAGCGTGGCCAGGCCGTCGACCGCGGGCGCCAGGTCCGGATCGTCGGCGCGCGCCCGGTCGTACAGCGCCTGCGCCTGGTCCCAGTCGTGGTGCCGCGCGACCTCGGCGGCGCGGAACAGCACGGTCGCGCGCCGCGCCGGCTCGACCACCAGCCGCGCCAGCCGCTCGAGCGTCTGCAGCGCCTCGCCGTCGGAGTCGCCGACCCGCAGCTCGAGCCTGGCCAGGGCATCGAGCACGTCGAGGTGGCCGGGATCGATCCGGTCGGCCTCGCGGTAGGCGTCGAGCGCGCCGGCGTCGTCGCCGAGCTCGCGGTCGTGGATCAGGCCGAGCTCGCGGAACAGCTCGGCGCGCTCGCGATCCCCGACCTGCACCGCGCGCCGGTTCAACAGATCGACCAGCGGCGACCACTCGCCGTGGCTGCGATAGAACAGCTCGAGCGCCTCGTGCGCGGCGAGGTCGGCCGGCGCGATCGCCAGCACGCGCTCGAGGCAGTCGGCCGCGCGGTAGCCGAGCCCGAGCTGCTGCCACGCCGCGGCGATCTCGGCCAGGCGCCGCGGGCTGGCCTCGGCGGTCGGATCGATCAGCTGGGTCATCGCGTCGAGCGGTAGATCGCTCCAGCGCTGGGTGATCCCGGCCAGCCGCAGCAGCGGATCGAGATCGTCGATCAGCCCGGCCTCGGCGAACGCGGCCAGCCGCACGACCAGCGCGCGCTCGGCGTCGCCCCGGTCCTCGAGGCTCGCCGCCAGGTCGCGCAGGATCTTCGCGCGCTCGGCGCTGTCCTCGCTGGCCTCGACCCGCGTCAGGTGGTGATCGACGAAGCGGTGGCCCTCGGTGTCGAGCGCGGCGTGCGCCACCTTGGCGGTCGCGCGCTCGACCGCGGCCCGGACGCGCCGGGGATCGAGCTCGGGGAGCTCGTCGAGCAGCGCCCGGACGAGCACCTCGATCGAGCCGAAGCCCGCGGTCTGGGCCCGCATCCCGGTATTAGACCCGAACCCGCCACCCGACGATACGGCCGAACCGAGGATCGACCGCACCACACCGCGGGCCGTTCTGCGACGGCAGCCCCGCGCGCATCGGCTTCCGGTCGGCCCGACGCCCGCGGCCGGCTCGCGCAGGCTACGTGGTCGGCAGGCGCGGCGGCGCGGGCTCGCCTCGGCCGCGGCGGTCCGCGGCGTCGTTGCCGCGCAGCAGCGAGGTCACGATCGCCAAGCCGGCGATCGCGGCGCACACCAGCAGCGCCGCGCGGTACCCGCGGACGAACGTCGCCGACAGCGCCGGGTCGTGGGGGTGCTCGAGCAGGCCGCGGCCGGCCGCGGCGGCGCCGAGCGTGCCGAACACGGCGCCGGCGATCGCGACGCTGATCGCCTGGCCCATGGTGCGGCCGGTCGCGAGCATGCCCGCGGCGACGCCTTTGCGGTCCGCGGGCGCCGCGCCCATGATCGCGCTGTTGTTCGGCGACTGGAACATGCCCTGGCCGAGCGCGGCGATCAGCTGCGGCCAGATCACGCCCCAGGTCGAGGTCCGCTCGTCGAGCAGGGCGAGGAACACCAGGCCCAGGCACAGCAGCGCCATGCCCGCGGCCGCGAGCCCGCGCGTGCCGATCCGGTCGGCGAGCTGGCCGCTGATCGGCGCGACCACGGCGACGACCAGCGGGAACGGCGTGAGCAGGAGCCCCGTGCGCGCCGGCGAGTCGCCGCGCAGCTGCTCGAAGTAGAACGGCAGCAGGAACGCGGTGGCGAACGCCGCGAGGAAGCTCAGCACCAGGCTGGCGGTCGCCCACGCGAACAGCCGGTCGCGAAACAGCCGGCGGTCGAGCAGCGGCGCGGTGCAGCGGCGCTCCTGGTGCACGAACCACAGCGCCGTCGCCACCGCCGTGACGAGCAACGCGATCACCACCGGTGAGGCCCAGCCGGCGGTGTTGCCGACCGACAGGCCGGCGGTCAACGCGGCCAGGCCGACGCCGAGCAAGATCGCGCCCGGGACGTCGAACCGGGCAGGCCGGGCGTGCGGCTCGGGCCGCAGCACGATCCGGGACGCGATCACGCCGGCGATGCCGATCGGCAGGTTGACGTAGAAGATCCAGCGCCAGCTCGCCAGCTCGGTGATGACGCCGCCGAGCGTCGGGCCGGCGCTGATGCCGAGCGCGACGATCGTCGCGTTGAGCCCGAGCGCGCGGCCGCGCTCCTCCGCGGGGAACGCCGCGGTCAGCATCGCCGGGCTGATCGCCATCAGCAGCGCGCCGCCCACGCCCTGCAGCACGCGCGCGCCGATCAGAAATCCCAGCGTCGGAGATGCCCCGCACAACGCCGAGCCGACCGTGAACACGACCAGGCCCGCGAGCCACAGCGAGCGCTGTCCGAAGCGATCCGACAGCCGGCCGATCGTGAGCAGCAGCGCCGCGATCACGACGAGGTAGGCGATCACGACCCACTCGACCGCCGCGCCGACCGGGACGCCGAAGTGGCGCGCGATCGCCGGCAGGCTGACGTTGACGATCGACGAGTCGAGCGTGCACATGAACACGCCGATGCCGACGGTCGCGAGCACCAGCCATTTGCTCGGGGTGCGCGCGCGTCGCCCCGCGACGTCGGCGCCCGCCTCGGTGTGGAGCTCCGGGTACATCGGCGCCATGCATCCAGGCGGTGCAACCGACGTGCTCGCCGCCGCCAGCGTCGCGCTGGACGACGAGCGGCTCGCGGTCGCTGCGCGGTTGGCCGCCGCCGATCGTGCGGCCGCCGGGGGCTCGCGCCGCGGCTCGCGGACCTCGCGGTACCAGTGCCGCAGCGCGCGGCGGGGCGGCCCGCCGTGACCGCCGCGCGTGCGCAGGTTCGAGGCGGTGGCGTCCGCGGCTCCCCCGGATCGGTAGGTGCCGGGCCATTTCCGACAGGTGGTGGAATTCTGGGTCGCTTCTCTTTACAGCGGTGTCGCCGGTCCCATGCCGGCTGGTGAGGATTGCCACGCTGGTTGAGGCACGCCCGCTCGTACGGCGACGGCGACGCCGGTCGCGCCGGCGGTGCGGTCAGCGTGATCAAGCACATCGCCGGATCGATGGTGCGGCGATCCGGGACGGACTGTTTCGCGGCCGGGCGCGTCGTGCGCCGGTTTGCGCAACGATCTGGGCACGGCTCTGGCACCTGCTCCCGGTGTGACGACAATCCTCCTGGTCGACGACGATCCAGGGGTTCGTTATGCGCTGACCGAGGTCCTGTGCGACCGCGGCTATCGCGTCGTCGGGGTCGATTCGGGGGCGCGGGCGCTCGCGGCGCTCGACGGCGTCGACGTCGTGGTCACCGACCTGTCGATGCCGGGCATGGACGGTCTCGAGCTGACATCGCGGATCGCGGCGCGGGCGCCGGCGCTGCCGGTGATCCTGCTGACCGCCCACAGCTCCGATCAGCTGGTGCGGGTCGCGTCGAGTCGCGGTGCGTGCAGCTGCCTGAGCAAGCCATTCGACATCGACGACATCGCGCGCGTGATCGAGGGCGTGCTCGCCGCGCGGCGCGGACCGCAGTAGCCCGTCGTCGCGTCGGTCCGCGATGCGACCATCCCGGCGGGGTATCCGCGCGGCCGGTCGGTGAGCCGGCGGGCTGTCCGGACGTCCTGCGAAAAACCGGCACGAGCAGGGATCGCCCAGCCACACAGCGCCGCGTGGGGTCCGTGCGTCATGCACGCGGCCAACCCCGCGCGCAGCCACGAAACGCGGCAGGCGCTGTACACGCCTGTCACGTGCGGTTTCGCCCCAGCGTGCTGCAGTGCCTCAACTATATGAAGTCATTGGCAAATCTCGCTTTTCCGCTATAACTTCGGAGTGACGATGCCCAGCCATATCGGCCAGTACCGGATCCTCCGGAAGATCGGCGCAGGGGGAATGGGCCTGGTGTTCCTCGGCGAGCACACGCTGCTCGGCCGGCGCGCCGCGATCAAGACGCTGCTGCCGACGGTGGCGGCCAACCACGAGATCGTCGAGCGATTCTTCAACGAGGCGCGCGCGACGTCGTCGATCGCGGATCCCGGCGTGATCCAGATCTTCGACTTCGGCTATCACGTCGACGGTACCGCGTACATCGTGATGGAGCTGCTCGAGGGCGAGTCGCTGTCGGCGCGGATCGAGCGGCTCGGCAAGCTGTCGCTCGGTGATGCGCTGCGGGTCGCGCGCCAGATCGCCTGCTCGCTCGCCGCGGCGCACGCCAAGGACATCGTCCACCGCGATCTCAAGCCGGAGAACATCTTCCTGGTCCGCGACGCCGAGGCCCAAGGCGGCGAGCGCACCAAGATCATCGACTTCGGGGTCTGCAAGATCGGCGCGGGCGATCCGGCGCTGACCGAGGTCGGCGCGATGATCGGGACGCCGGTGTACATGTCGCCGGAGCAATGCCGCGGCGCCGGCAGCGTGGACGCGCGCTCCGACATCTACTCGTTCGGTTGCCTGGTGTTTCACCTGATCACCGGACGGCCGCCGTTCATCGGCGAGGCCTCGGGCGATCTGATCGTGGCCCACCTGCAGAACGATCCGCCGCGCGCGACCCAGTACGTCCCCGAGCTGCCGGCCGAGGTCGATGACCTGCTGCTGCGCTGCCTGGCCAAGGCGCCCGACGAGCGGTTCGCCTCGATCACCGAGATCCTGCCGGTGCTCGCCCAGCTGGCCGAGCACCCCGACGCCGCGGTGGCCGCGGTCATCCATTCGGCGCCGACCGTGCCGCTCGGGCGCGGATTCCGCTCGGTGTACGACGCCAACATGGCGGCGCGGTTCGGTTCGGCGTTTGGCTCGCCGCCGGGCTCGCCGCCGGGCTCGGCGATGAGCCACGCGCTCCGGCCGCGGCTGCGGTTCGGGGCGACGCCGCCCGGGACGCCGCAGACCGTGCCGCCGCCGGTGGTGGAGGAGGTCGTGATCCCCGAGATCGACGAGCTCGACGCTGCTCCGCCGCCGCGCGCCGGGGTTCGCGCCGCGCTCGCCTGCGTGCTGGTGGTCGGCGTGACCCTCGGCCTCGTCGTCACGCCGCTGGTCTCGGGCGACGACGAGCACCCGGCGCGGTCGCGTCCGCCGGCGGCCGCACCGGCGCCGCGGACGATCCAGGACGAATCGATCGATCCGGAGACGCCGGCCGCGGCACCGCCGGCCGCGCTGCTCGCCAACACCGGGCGCGGCGGCCGGTCCTCTGCCATCGTCGACGACGCGGTGCTCGCCGCGTCCGGCGAGCCGGCGCGCAGCTCCGCGGGATCTCGCGGCTCGCGCGAGGCGGCGCACGGCTCGGCCGCGTCGGCCTCGCCGCGCCGCGGACGCTCGCCGGTGGCCCCGTCCCGGCCGGTGACCTCGCCGTCCG
Organism: Kofleriaceae bacterium; assembly: GCA_036403075.1. Taxonomy (GTDB): domain Bacteria; phylum Myxococcota_A; class Polyangia; order Haliangiales; family Haliangiaceae; genus JABFXX01. Next base: position 3,172 of record DASWRS010000319.1, on the reverse strand, counting down.
AGCTGCCCGCCGCGACGATGCCGCGTGCGGCGGAACCTGTGGTCGCGCCGAGCGCCGCCGTCAGGTCGCCCGAGCCGTCGCCGGCGCCGAGCATCGCGACCCGAGCACCCGAGCCGGCGGCGACGCAGAGCGCCCCGGCGAAGCCGCCGACGGCGCCGCCGGCAGCGCCGCCGCCGTCCCCGGCGCGGACCGCACCGGCCCCGGCCGCCGGTTCCGCGCCCGCCGTGCCGACCGAGGACCTCTATGACACTCGTTGATCGCGTCGCCTCGGCCGTCGTCTCGGCCACCGTCGTCGTCGTCGCGTGCGTCGGATCCGGGGCCTCGGTGGCCCACGCCCAGTCGCCCCAGGCCGAGGCGCTGTTCCGCGACGGCCGGCACCTGATCAAGGCTGGCAAGCTCGCCGCCGGGTGCGACAAGCTCGCTGCGAGCGAGCGGATCGAGACCAGCGTCGGCACGCTGCTCAACCTCGGCGACTGCCGCGAGAAGCTCGGCAAGCTGGCGAGCGCGTGGGCCGCGTTCCGCAAGGCGGAGGCGCTGGCCAAGCGCACCACCGGCGACGACAAGCGACAGGCCGAGGCCGGCCGGCGCGCGAGCCAGCTCGAGCCCCGGCTGTCGAACCTCGTGATCGAGATCGGTCCGCGGGTCGCCGGCATGGTCGTCCGCCGCGACGGCGAGATCGTCGATCCCGCCGAATGGAACACCGCGCTGCCGGTCGATCCGGGCAGCTACACGATCGCGGCCGAGGCCCCGGGCCGCGCGCCGTGGCAGACCACCGTCACGGTCCCGGCCGGTGCCCGCCGGCAGGTCGTGGTGATCCCGAACCTCGAGCCGGTCGCGCCCGCGCCGGTGGCCGCCGCCGCCGCGCCGTGGCCGCCGCCGCGCCCCGAGCTCGCGCCGCGCACCGTCGTGCACGTCGAGGCGCAGCGCTCGATGTGGACCCCGGCCCGCGTGACCTCCGCGGTGATCGCGGTCGCCGGGGCCGGCGCGCTCGGCACCGGCGTCTACTTCGGCCTGCACGCGCGCGACCTCGAGCACCGCGCCAATCAGCGCTGTCCGATGACGATGTGCGGCGATCCGGAAGGCCTGCGGCTCAACGATCAGGCCCACACCGCCGCGTCGCGCGCCAACCTGTTCTATGTCGCCGGCGGCGTCACGCTCGCGACCGCGGCGGTGCTCTGGGTCCTCGGCGCGCCCGGCGAGGTCGCCGTGGTCCCGGCCGCCGGCAACGGCCAGCTCGGCTTCGCCATGACAGGGAGTTTTTGATGCGTCCAGCATTCGCACCATGGTGCGCCGCGTGGCTGCTTGCCGCCGGCGGCTGCAGCGTCTCCGACAAGCAAGCGGTCGCGCCGGATGCCGGCCCGGGCGACGGCGGGACCGGAACGGTCGATACCCAGGCGCCGAGCACCACGATCGACGAGGCGCCGCCGGAGTTCAGCCGCAACGGCCAGGTGACGTTCCGGTTCTCGTCCGATGATCCGAGCGCGACGTTCGAGTGCCGGATCGATCGCGAGATCGCGCAGCCGTGCCATTCGCCGTACGCGCGCACGCTGCCCGACGGCTCGCACAGCTTCTCCGTCCGCGCGATCGATACGGCGGGCAACGGCGATAACACGCCGGCCGAGCGGGTGTGGACGATCGACACCGTCGCGCCCGACACGATGCTGACCGACGGGCCGCCCGCGGCCGACAACAGCGTCATGGCGCAGTTCTCGTTCCGCTCGAGCGAGGCCGGGGTGGCGTTCGACTGCTCGCTCGACAACGCGGGGTACCTGCCGTGCACCAGCGGCGCGTCGTTTGGCCCGGTCGGCGATGGCGCGCACTCGTTCGCGGTGCGCGCGCGCGACCGCGCCGGCAACGTCGATGCGTCGCCGGCGATCTACGCATGGCGGGTCGACACCAGCACGCCCGACACCCAGATCCTGGCCGGGCCATCGGGCCCGAACGCGAGCACGACCGCGACGTTCACGTTCTTCTCGCCCGACGCCGGCGGCGGCGCGACGTTCCAGTGCGCGATCGACGGTGGCACGTTCACCGCGTGCACCTCGCCGCAGAGCTACAGCAACCTGCGCGAGGGCGCGCACAGCTTCGCGGTGCGCGTGCGCGACGCGGTCGGCAACTTCGATCCGTCACCGGCCGACCGCGGCTGGACGGTCGACCTCACCCCGCCGAACACGACGATCGTCGGCGGCCCGACCGGGCTCGTCCCGGTGGCGAGCGCGAGCTTCACGTTCACCGCGACCGAGCCCGACGTCGACTTCGCGTGCAGCCTCGACGGCGGCGGGTTCACACCGTGCACCTCGCCGGCGTCGTTCAACGGGCTCGCCCAGGGCGGACACACGTTCGCGGTGCGCGCGACCGATCCGGCGGGCCATCCCGATCCAACTCCGGACTCGCGGCAGTGGACGGTCGACACCGCCGCGCCCGACATCGCGTTCACCGCGGGGCCGGGCAACGGCGGGACCACCGGCCCGCGGGTCGTGTTCGGGTTCACGGTCAGCGACGGCGCCGTCGCGTGCCGGCTCGACGCTGGCGACTTCGTCGCGTGCGCGAGCCCGTTCGGGGTCAACCTGGCGGCGGGACAGCACAGCTTCACGGTGCGCGCGACCGACGCCGCGAGCAACGTGGCGAGCATGACGCGGACCTGGACGGTCGCGTGCGCCGCGCCCGACGTCACCGGCGCCGCCGGCCTGCTCCACCTCGACGACACCGGGCAGACGCTCGCCAACGCGGTCACCGGCGGCGCGCCCGCGACGCTCGGCGACACCACCGCCGTCGAGCCCGGCGACCCGGCGCCGCTGGCCGCCGGCCGGTTCGGCGGGGCGCTCGCGTTCACGGCCGCCGAGAGCGATCACGTCGCGTGGCCGATCGCCTTGCCCGCGATGCCGGAGCTGACGATCGAGCTGTGGGCGCGCCCGGCCTCGCCCGCCGGCGCCCGCAACATCCTGACCAGCGCCGACGGCGCCGTCGCGCTGCGCGTCACCGCGACCACCACGGACATGGTGACGTTCTCGATCTCGATCTCCGATGGCGGCGGCCCGGGCCCCGGTGGACCGCCGACGACGCGCACCGTGACGTCGGACCCGGTCCCCCAGGGGGCCTGGCACCACGTGATCGTGTCGCTGCGCCAGCCGACCCTGCGGCTGTGGGTCGACGGCAAGCGGACCGAGGTCGG
>DASWRS010000318.1:0-29103 GCA_036403075.1 Kofleriaceae bacterium | reverse complement strand
CAGCGCCGGCAGCTGGAAGCACAGCGACTTGCCGCCGCCGGTCGGCATGATGCCGATCGCGTCGGCGCCGTCGAGCACCGCCTGGATCAGCTCGGCCTGGCCGGGCCGGAGCCGCGCGATGCCGAAGCGCGTGCGGGCGGCGCGCAGCAGCTTGTCCCAGGATGGAGCCGCCATCCGCGCCGTCAGGGGGCTCGGTCGACGATCACCTGCTTCAGGATCTCGGTCATCTTTTCCTTGGTGTTCGGATCGGCGATCGCCTGACGGACGATCGCCTCGGACACCGTGGCGAGCTGTCGCGGATGGTCGACCAGGTAGCGCGCCGCGACCGGTGCGCGACCCGCCATCGCACCGACGATCGCCTGCTGCGCCTCGGGCCTGGTCTTGGCGGCGTCGAGCGTCGCCATCATGATGCGCTCGAGCCCGTGCGGATGCGCGACCAGGTGGGCGGCGACGCGATCGGCGAACTCCGGATCTGCGACTGCGCGCGCGGTGTTCGCGAACAGCCGGTTCTGCGTCCGGGGATGCGCGCGGCTGAGCCGGAACAGCTCATCGACGTAGTCGGGATGAGCGTCCATGACGCGGAGCGTGGCCTCGAGCATCTCGGTCCGCTGCTTGTCATTCTCGAACGTGGTCTCGGTGATCTCGGCCTTTTGCCGTGCCGAGCACGCCGCCACCGCCAGCGCCGCGAGCACGATGCACGATCGCTTCGACATGGAGCCATCGCATGCATCGCGCGCACCGGTCGGAGCCGGCGCGCGGCTCGCACGCGGCGGGCTCCGTGCATCGCCGGGGCGTGTCCCGGCCGCGAATCGCGTGCGCCATGGCGCGCGCGGCCCAGGGGCGCACGCCGGGTCAGGCGGCGGCCCGCCGCGCTAGCAACCCTCGACCTCGCAGTGCAGCTGCTCCTCGGGGTCCATCCCGCGCGGGCGGCTGCTCTCGCCGGCGATGACGATCGAGAGCAGCGTCAGGAAGGCTCCGGCGCGCGTGATGTTCAGGACGGCCGAGAGCCCCAGGAAGCCGCCGATCATCCCGACCGTCGCGCCGATCATGCAGCCCACGAACGCCCCGCCGCTGGTGTTGACGAAGCAGTAGTAGCCGGTCAGCCCCGCGACGCCGAACTGGAGCATCGCCTGCTCGGTCATGGCGGCGCCGCCGAGCAGCCCTTCGCCGAGGGTCTCGCCGCTGGCGGCGCGCACGCGCCACCAGGTCGCGGCGGCGGTGCCCTTCGCGCTCGCCGGGGGCACGACGATCGCGTACCCCGCCGCGAGATCGCGCGCGGCGTGGACGCGCAGCGGCGGCGGCAGGACCGCGATCGCGGGCGCCGCGGGATCGGTGACGACGGTCCAGCCGCGGCGCATCGTCGCGAACACCTCGCTGGTGTTCGGGCCGCGGCTGCACGGCCCGCGGCCGCACGCCGCGATCAGCGACTCGGCGACCGTGTCGGCGACGCCCTGCGCGATCCGGACCGCGCGCGGATCGGTGCCGGCCGCCGGCCAGACGCCGACCGCGTTGTGGACGATGTCGATCGCGTCGCGCGACCTGAGCGCACCGCGCGGGTCAACGGCGAACCGGCGGCGCGTGGTCAGGACGTCGAGCTGATCGACGAACACGGCGGCGGCCTGTGGGTTCCACGCGAACCGCGCGACGGCGAGCGCCTCGAGCGTGCCCGGGAGCTGGGCGAGTGGGGCGAGCTTGGTGCCCAGATCGTCGACGGCGGGCGCCGCGGTGCCGAGCTCGACGAGCGCGGGGCGAGCCGCGACCAGCGCCTTGGCGAACCGATCGGCGAAGAAGCTCGCCGGGATCCGCGCGAACATCGGCAGCACCTCGGTCTGGCCGGTCAACGCGAAGCCGCGATCGAGCCGCGCCGCCTCGGACAGCTTGATCGGCGCAAGGCCGGCTCGATCCGCCGGGCCGCGGAACACGTCGAACAGCGTCCGGCGCACGATGCGCGGCTCGGCGCCGGGCGCGCGCAGCTCGAACTCGACCCACGCCGCGGTGAAGCCGCTGTGCTCCGCGCGCGGCGGCCGGATCGCCGGCGGCGCCTCGCTGCCGTCGGAAGGCTGGTCGGGGAGTTGACCTAGCAGATCGGTCGCGCCTCCGACCGACTTCCGGGTCTGCTTCTGGATGTTGCGCCCGAGCCGTGTGGCGTTGCCGTTGGCGTCCTGCAGATCGAACAGCTCGCCGCCGTCGGTGACCGAGAACCGGACGATCGGCGTGCCACCGACGACGATCATTGGCACCCACTCGGTCTGGGCCGCCAGCGCGGTGCGCGCGGCGCGCTCGGGCTGCTTGTCGCCGAGCAGCCGCGACGGCGGCGGCATGTCGATCGGGGTCGCGGTGACCGTGATGTGCTGGCCGTAGAAGCTCGACGGCGGAAACGCGTGCTCGACGAGCACGGTCTCCTCGCGGACCTGGTCGTGCCAGACCTCGCCGATCACGCGGATCGCGAGCACGTGGCGGCGGTCCTCGGGCAGGGACTCACGCACGCCATCGCGCGCGAAGGTCTCCGCGGCGGGCGCGAGGGCGGTCCCGGGCGCCGGCTGGGTCGGATCGAGGTCGATCCACGCCTCGCCGTCCCTGGCCTGCACCCACCAGTGGTCGGCGAACACGGCCGGATCTGCGGTGGCGTCCCCGGCCGCGGGCACGAGCGCGCCGAGCGCGGCGGCTTGCTCGGCGATCTGCGCACGCGCCTGGGTCGCGACCTCGCGCGCGGCGGCCTCGGCCCTGGCGGTCTGGGCCGCGATCGCGGCGGGATCCGCGCCGAGCTCGGTCAGCAGCCGGTCGGTGGCCGGATCGCTGGCTGGAGCGGTGGCCGAGGCCGCCGGGATCGCCGGGTGCGCGCGTGCCGACCACGCCGCCGCGAGCTTGCTGGCGGCATCGCCGTCGAGCGTCGCGTTCGCCAGCCGGACCTCGACGCCGGCCTGGCGCAACAGCTCGGCGAGCAGCAGCGACCGATCGAGGCTGTTGCCGACCCGATCCATCATCACCCCGGCCGCGTCGCGCAGCGCGCCGCGATACGGCACGAGCGCGGTCTGGTCGCGCACCCAGGCGAACAGGGCCGCGCGATCCTTGCCGACCTTCGCGATCACGCCCGCGGGATCCCAGCTCCGGTCGGCGGCCGCCGCGGTGGCGAGCGCCGCGGCGGCGTCGACGAGCTGGCCGATGCGCGGGCCCCGGGTGGCCGGCGGCAGCTTGGTCGCCACGGCGAAGAGCTGCTGCATCAGCTCGTCGTTGGAGGCCGCGAGCGCGGCGGCCGCCACCGCCGCCGGGGTCGGCGACACGGCAGCCGCGGCCTGGGGCTCGGCCGCGCCGGTGGCGAGCGCGGGGCCCGGCCCGGCGGTCACGGCGGTGCGTGCGCGTGCGCGGTAGGCCACGAACGCGCCGGCGCCGAGCGCGACGGCCAAGATCACGGCGAGGTACTTCTTCACGGGGAACCTTCCTGGGTCGGTGGCGCCACGATGCGGACGCCGACCCGATCGCCATCCTTGGTGAGCTCGACGAGCGAGGGCTTGCCGGCGGCGATCGGCACGTGCTCGATCACGATCGGCGTTCCGGCGGACTCGAGGCGCACGGAGAGCTCACCCGCCGGGAGCTCGATCGCCGGTCCGCCGACCACGCCGCGTCCGACCGTCGCGCCCGCGGCATCGACCACGACGTAGGGCACCGCCAGCGCGCGATCGATCGCGCCGCGCAGCCCGGCCTCGTCCTTGGCGTCGAAGTAGCTGCCGTGGCCGGCCGCGGCGAGCCGTGCCATCGTCGCGCGATCCGCCGCGTCGCCCAGGCTGAAGCCGACGATGTTGAGCGTGAGGTCGAGTCCGGAGGCGCGCAGCCTGGCGACCTCGGCGGCCGGATCGCCCTTGCACTCCTCGCGGCCGTCGGTGACGACGATCAACATCGCGGGCCCCGGGGTATCGCGCAGGTCGTCGCCGGCGCGCTGGATCGAGTAGGCGATCGGCGTCGTGCCGAGCGCGCGCACGGTCTTGATCGTCGAGATCAGCGCCTTGCGATCGAGCGGACCGAACCCCACGGCGAGCCGGGAGTCCTCGCACGCGCCGTCGCGGCCCTCGGCGATCTGCTGGCCGTAGACCCGCAGCGCGACCCGCGTGCCCGACGGCAGCCGGGCCACGACATCGCTCAGCGCGGCCTTGGCGGTCTCCATCATCGACTTGCCGCCGATCGCGCGCTTCATCGAGCCCGAGGCATCGAGCACGAGCTCGACCCGGGGCGGGACCGCGAGCCGATCGCCGAGCGCCGCGACCGACAGCGTGCCGCGGGCCACCGAGCTCCGTGCGCTGATCGCGTAGCTCGCGGGAGCGCGGAGCTCGGCGCCGATCTCGGCGTACAGCCGCGGGAGCTGCGACGACTCGGCGGCGTGGGTGTAGCGGCCGCCGGTGGCCTGGGCGATGTTCGCGAGCACGCGCTCGGCGGTCGCGCCCGCGCGCGCGACGTAGCTCCGCAGCCCGTTGCCCAGGCCGATCGTGTAGATCCGCGTGTGGGCGGTGTCGAGCGCCGTCGCGAGCTGCGAGGGATCGAGCACGCTGGCCGTGTCCTCGCCGTCGGTCATCAGCAAGATGACCCGGTTGCCCGCGACCGGCGCGAGGACCTCGAGGCCCCGGGCGATCGCGTCGTAGATCGCCGTGCCGCCGTTGGCGTAGACCTTGTCGGTCAGCGCCGCGAGCAGCGCGGCCGGCTGGTTCGACAGCTCCTTCATCAGGACGTCGATCGTGTCGTCGAACCGGATCAGCTGGACCCGATCCCCGGGTTTGACCTGCGCCAGGTACTGGCGGAGCGCGGCGTCGAGATCCGCGACCCGGCGCTCCATGCTGCCGCTGGTGTCCCAGATCACCGCCTGTGCGCTCGCGGGCTGCACGAGCTCGACGAACAGCTTGCCGGCGGGTGCGACGAGCGACAGCCGCGTCCGCGCGCCGGTGGTCAGCCGCGACGGGTCGAGCGCGAGCAGCGTGGCCCCGGCGGCGTCGCGCACGGTGACGCGCGTGCCGATCGCCGGCTGGCCCTCGAGCCCGATGGTCAGCGACTGCGGCCCCGGGCCGGCCGCGGCGGCGACCGCGAACACGTCGCGATCGGTCTCGGTCGCGGTGCCGCCGACGATCGCCGCGGGCTCGAGCGGATCGGCGGTGGCGGGCGTATCGTTGGGCTCGCGCTCCTTGCGCGTCGAGGCCTCGCTGCCGCGCGCGGCCGCGGCGGCGCCCGCCCGCACGAGGGGCTGCGCGCGCCCCGCGATCAGCGAGTGACCGTCGGGCGGCGTGCCCTCGAACGCCGCGACCTCGCCCATGGTCACGCGATCGCCGCCGTGGATCTCGAGCACCCGGAGCTTCAGGAACCGCAGCGACTTGCCGATCTTGACGACGACCGGCCTGGCGACCGGCGGGATCGCGGTCACGCCCAGCGAGGTGAACCCGGTGCTCGGCGCATCCGAGATCATGACCTCGATCGACTTCGGCCACGTCGTGACGTTGGGCCGGGGGCCGGCGTAGAACCGCATGCCGCTGGTCGGATCGAGGACGACGCGATCGATGAACGCGCTGCGCTGATCGCGGAACGCGAACACGAGCTCCTGGGGGAGCTGCGCCGGGGCGTCGACCGGGCCGGGCGCCGACGACCAGCCCTCGAGATCGCTGGTCTCGCCGTCGACCAGCCGCGCGGCGAACATGTCGGCCGCCTGCGAGGTGAAGCGGACCAGGCTGCCGCCGAGCGCCGGGAGCAGGAGGTTCTTCGGCACGCCGGCGACCACCGACGGCGCCGTGCCGCTCTCGTAGACCGCCAGCTCGCCGAGCATCGGCGGCGCGCCGCCGTGGGTCGATCCGATCGACAGCTTGACCCAGCGCGCCGCGACCGGCGGGAAGCGCAGCGCGGTCTCGCCGGCGGCCACCGGCAGGGTCGCGGTCGCCACGGCGACGAACCCCGCCGTCGCGCTCGTGGTCGACACCAGCACCTGGACGTCCTTGGGCACGCCGGCGGTGTCGAGCAGGTTGCCCTCGGCCGCCGTGTCGACGACCACGGTGCTGATCGTCGCCTGCGCGCCGGCATGGAAGGCGAGCACGACGTCCTGGGGGAACGTGGCGGTCTGGGCCTGCCAGCCGCGCGATACGAACTCCATGTCGCGGATCACCGGGAAGCCATCAATGAGGTTCGACGCGCGCAGCGCTCGATCTTCCCCATCGGCCGGGCTCACGACCCGGCCCCCGAGCACCGCGAGCGCGATGTTCGCGCCGAGCCCGGCGTCCGCGGGATCGGGGAGCTCGGCTGGCGCGGCTGCCGCGATCGCTCCCGAGCCGATCGCCGGGCCGATCGCCGAGCCTCCGGCGTCGCCGCTCGCTGCGCCGCCGCCGCTCCCCGCGCCGACCGCGCTGCCGTCGCCAGCGCGGCTTGCGCTACCGTCGCTCCGGCGATCAGCGCCGCTGCCGCTGCCGCTGCCGCGACCCGGGCCGGGCGGGCCGCGATCGTTCGATCCGCCCTTGCCGCAGGCGACGAGGGCCAGAGCTACCGTGATCACCCGTACAAACATTCCGGCCACTATAGACCGGAGAAAACCCGCGCCGCGCGCCCAACTCGCGGACCCGCAAGGTTTGCGTGCGTGTGCGGGTTTTGCGGATCAGGAACAGCCACCGGCGGCCTGCATGCGAGCAGGCCGCGGCGGCGGGGCGGGGCGATCGACGTCGATCGCTACGGCGTGTCTTGCAGGATGCAGACGCCGGTGTCGAACGCGCGCAGGGTCGTGGCCGGGGCCGTGTGGATCGCGACCACGCCGGCTTCGGTCGGCGTCTCGCTCGCGCGGTCGATCTGGGCCACACCGACGAGGCCGGTCGCGCCGATGACCACCGTCAGGGTCACGGTGATCCCGGCGCGGTCGCAGGTGTCCTCGGCGGCGACGTGGAGCGTGAGGGTGACGCTGGTGTTGCGCGGCACCGACGACAGCACGGTCACCGGGATCGTCAGGTCGGCGGCCGAGAACGCCGGCAGCAGCGCGACCGGACGCGGCGCGCCGATCCGGACTCCGGTGTTCGAGCTCGTCGCAGTCAGCGTCACCTGCTCGGCGGCCAGGATGCCGCCGTTGGCGATCGTCAGGTGCAGCACGCCGGCCTCGCCGGGATCGAGCGAGCCGTTGTGATTGGACGGCGTGCCCTCGGCGACGCTCGGGGTCCCGGCGGCGAGCTTGGCGGCGATCGTGCCGCTCTCGACGACGCCCTGGTTGGTCGCCGAGGTCCGGAGCGGCGACACCGCGCACGAGCCGATGCCACGGCCGGCGAACGCCGCCGCCATGAGCAGCATGTCGTCGGTGTCGAGCGCGCTCGCGCCGGCGAGGATCGCGTCGCGCTGCTCGGTGAACGTCGCGTTGGTCGGTGCCAGCAGCAGGCCGGCGACGACGTAGTCCGACATCCGGCGGCGCGCGACGGTGACGCCGTGCGCGTCGGCGAGCGTGTTGAGCACGTCCCACATCATCGTCGCCCAGATCTCACCGGCGTTGTGGACCTCGCTGTTGATGCCGCCGGGGAACCCGGGCGTGGTGGTCGGGAGCGGGCTGCCGTCGCCGATGTGCCGGAAGCTGAGGTCGTTCTTGGTCCGGTCGCGGCTGTACGGGAACCGCCGGATGCCGAAGTACGCGGTGTTCGGCGTGCCATCGGCGAGCGCATACGGCGCCATGGCGTAGACGCCGTCGCGGTTGTCGCCCTCGCGCAGCATCAGCATGAGGGCGTTGAAGTCGCCCCAGCCCTCGCTCATCCCGGCGCACTGCTGCGAGTTGCCGCAGTTCGCGAGGCGGTGGTGCAGGTAATGGCCCCACTCGTGGCCGACCACGGTGTTGTCGAGATCGCCGTCGCGCTCGGGGCCGCGCGCCGTGCTCTCCAGGGTGAGTGTCACCGGGCCGCTGGCCAGCGCGTCCTTGAGCGCCTGGCCGTCGGTCTTGCCGATCACCAGGCCGGGCAGGTTCGCGGCGGCGCTGCCGCCGAACGACCGCGGCAGGTCGAGCTCGCCGTCGGCGAGGATGACGCCGATCGCGCCCGCGGCCTTGGCGTTGTTGACCGCGACCTGCGAGTTGCACTGCGCCGCGTAGGTCAGGAGCGCGATCTTGCCGGTGACGCCGGTGATCGCCTGGCAGCCGTCGTCGACCGGCGCGGTCGCGTCGATCCCGATCGCGACGTCTCCGGTCACGCTGAACGTGCGGGGGCCGCTCGAGAACGTGCTGCTCTTGACCACGCCGCTCGGCGCGGTCAGCAGGCTATCGGCGCCCGCGGTCCACAGGAACATCCGCATGCGCGGCCGGGCGCCGTCCGCCGGTGTCGCCATCGACGCGTTGTTGCGCGAGCCGACGTTCGCGCCGGCCTGCGCGGTGATCAGCAGGCGGTCGTTGGCGACGCCGCCGCGGCCGAAGTTGTCGAGCTGCCCGTTGCGGGTCACCTCGGTGAAGCCGGAGTCGTACCACCAGTCGTGCATCCAGTTGACGAGGAAGAACGCGTTGACCGCGCCGGCCTTGGACTGATCGGGCGTGGCGAGCGGCTCGAGCTCGTGGTTGTAGTTGAAGTTGAGGATCCGGCGCGACTTGACCTCGGGGCGGATGTCGCCCGCGGTGAACACGGCGTTGCCGTCGAGATCGGCGAACGCCTCGGCGTTGTTGCCGGTCGCGAACGTGGCGTCGTCCGGGAGCCACTTGTCGAACGTCGAGTTGAACGCCTCCATCACGACCAGGTTCGACGGGATCAGGCTCGGCGCCGAGCCGTCGGGCACCCCGGTCGGGTGCGGCGAGAAGCTCTGCATCGCGCTGTCGAGCGGCCGGCGGTTGCCGGTGGTCTCGGCGTAGGCGCGGTACACGAACGCGTCGTTCGCCTCGAGGTTGACGTCGCGGAGGATCTTGCCGCCGGTATCGGCGACCAGGTAGCTGTGCGCCGACAGCACCGGCGCCTGGGACTCGCTCAGCGGATCCGGAGCGGCCACGCCGATGACCTCGACGTCCCAGACCGGGGCCAGCTGGTCATTGATCGTGGCCAGCACGCGCCGGGCGCGGGCGTCGGAGACCTGCAGCTGCGGGGTCTCGGCGACGTCCAGCGTCTGCCAGCCGCCGGTCTCGCCGCCGTCGTGGATCGCCAGCGCCGGCGGGGCGCTGCCGAACTGCTGATCCAGCGCGTGCGCCAGCGCCTCGCTCGGCGACGACACGAACGCCGGCCTGGCCGCGGCGGGCAGCAGCGTGCCCGAGACCGCCGCGAGCGAGCCGTCGGCGTACAGCAGCACGCGAACGTCGCCCTGATCGACGGCGACGCCATCGACCTCTTGCGCCAGACTCACGACGGTCGCGCCGTTGCGGAGCTGCTGGGCGCCCTTGTCGACCAGCGTCATTGGCGTCCCGCCCTGGACCCAGAGCTGCGCGAGCGCCGCCACGTGATCTTTGGCGACGACCTCGGGGGCCGCGCCGTCGATCCCGGGGCGCGGCACGATCGACCGGAGCAGGCGAGGCATGCCTCGCGTATCACTCGCCATGATCGTCACGCCGAGGCGAGTGGCGACCTGCTCGGCGGTGGGGACCGGTTGACCCGGCGCCGGATCGCCCGGACCGCCCGGTTGGTCGGGATCGGACGGTGTGTTCGGTGAGCCAGACGAACAAGCGGCGGCGAAGAGTAATGATGGAATCGTGAGTATACGGAGCTGGAAGCGCATGCGTGTGACCTCCCTGTCAGCGGCGGCCTCACGCTAGGCCGTCGTCGCGCAGATTGCTGCTGTGCGCGGCGACCAACCTGTTTCCTGTACTAACGCGGAGCGCGATTGTATGCATTGCATGGTTCGCATATCGCGCTCGCGAGACCACCTGGTTGCCTGCGCGCGTACCTGTAGGCGACCCTCGCCGAGACGCCCGCGCGCAGTGCGCGGAGCTCCGTCGAGCGCTCCCGCTGCCGGCGGCGCCGGGATCAGGTCGTGTAATCCGCGTTGATCGTCACGTAGTCGTGGCTGAGGTCGCACGCGAGATGGTGCGCGGTCGCGTGGCCGAGCCCGAGGTCGATGGTCATCGCGTAGGCGGGAGTCTTCATCACCGCCGCGACCGCCGCCGGGTCCCAGCCGTCGACGGCCGCGCCGCGGCGGACCACCGGCACGCCGCCGATCGCCAGGGCGATCCGGTCGGGCCGGAGCTCGACGCCGGCGTTGCCGACCGCGCACAGGATCCGTCCCCAGTTGGGGTCGCCGCCCGAGATCGCGGTCTTGACCAGCGGCGAGATCGCGACCCGCCGTGCGACCGCCCGGGCGTCGCGGCTGGTGCGCGCGCCGTGCACGGCGATCGTGACCACGTGGTGGACGCCCTCGCCATCGGCGATCAAGAGGTGCGCCAGCTCGTCGAGCAGGTCGGTCAGCGCCGCGCCCAGCGTGCGCAACTCGCGCGGCGAGGCCGGCCCGGTGCCGCCCGCGAGCACCGCCAGGGTGTCGTTGGTCGAGGTGTCGCCGTCGACGGCGATCGCGTTGAACGTGGGCTCGACCGCGGCGGCGACCAGCGGCCGCAGCGCGCCGGGCGAGACCGCGGCGTCGGTGACGACAAACGTCAGCGTGGTTGCCATGTTGGGCGCGATCATCCCCGCGCCCTTGGTCGCGCCGACGAGGCGGATCCGGCGGCGGCCGAGCGCGACGTCTCGCGCCGCGACCTTGGGCCGCTTGTCGGTGGTCATGATCGCCTCGGCGAACCGGGCAAACCCGTCGGGAGCGAGCGCCGCGCCCGCCGCCGCGATCCCGCGGTCCAGTCGGTCCATCGCCAGCGGCCGGCCGATCACGCCGGTCGACGCGATCAACGCCTGGCCGCCGCAGACCTCACGGGCCAGCGCCGCCATGCGGCGGGCATCGCGGAGCCCCTGCGGCCCGGTGCAGGCATTGGCGTTGCCGCTGTTGACGACCACGCCGCGGATCCGCCCCCGGGTGCGTGCGAGCAGCGCGCGCGACACCGCCACCGGCGCGGCGGGGACCCGGTTCCGCGTGAACACCGCCGCCGCGCTCGCCGGTCCATCGGCCGCGATCACGCCGAGGTCGAGGCGGTCGTCGGCCTTGATCCCGGCGGCGACACCTGCGAACCGGAACCCGGGGCATACGAGGTTGGTCACGCGCGCGAGGGTACCCGAATCCCGATGTAAGGCATCGGTAAGCAGCGCGCGGCGCGGGCATTCGCGGAGCGGGTCCGGAGGTCCCAACCCAACGCTCTTGATCGTCGCGTCGTCCTCGCCTTGTCGCTCGCCTTGTCGCTCGCCTTGTCACTCGCCTTGTCGCTCGCGTTGTCCCGACCCGGACCTGAGCCACACGCCGCCGCGGCGGATCGGGGGCGAGTTGTCGTCGCACCGTCCGGTCGCACCGTCCGGCCATGGTGGTCGGGCGCGCGGCCTGCCTGGACGGGCAGGCGGCGGCCGATCCCGCGGCGGTTTCGCCGGCGTGGCGGTTGAATTCGCTCGCGGCTCCCGCAAGGTAGGGCGAATGGCAGCCACGACCACGCCCGATCCGCGCGCCCCGCAGCCGCAGCCGCTGGCGCCGGCGCAGCCGCCGGCGCAGCCGATCGTCTCGATCTCCGGGCTCAGCAAGACGTATGCGAGCGGGCTCCAGGCGCTCAAGCGGGTCGACCTGACGATCTACCGCGGCGAGATCTTCGCGCTGCTCGGGCCCAACGGCGCCGGCAAGACCACGCTGATCGGCATCGTCTGCGGGCTCGTGAACCCCAGCTCGGGCACGGTGATCGCCGACGGCCACGACATCGCCCGCGACTATCGCGCCGCGCGCGCCGCGATCGGCCTGGTGCCGCAGGAGCTGTCGACCGACGCGTTCGAGACCGTGTGGGCGACGGTGAGCTTCTCGCGCGGGCTGTTCGGCAAGCGCCGCGATCCGGCGCACATCGAGAAGGTGCTGCGCGCGCTGTCGCTGTGGGACAAGCGCGACGCCAAGATCATGACGCTGTCGGGCGGCATGAAGCGCCGCGTGCTGATCGCCAAGGCGCTGTCGCACGAGCCGCGGATCCTGTTCCTCGACGAGCCGACCGCCGGGGTCGACGTCGAGCTGCGCCACGACATGTGGCAGATGGTCCGCGAGCTGCGCGCCAGCGGGGTGACGATCATCCTGACCACGCACTACATCGAGGAGGCCGAGCAGATGGCCGACCGGATCGGCGTGATCAGCAAGGGCGAGCTGATCCTCGTCGAGGACAAGGTCACGCTGATGCGCAAGCTCGGCAAGCGCCAGCTGACCTTGCAGCTGCAGACCCCGCTCGCGAAGGTGCCCGAGGGGCTGTCGGCGTACACGCTCGCGCTGTCGGACGACGGCCACGCGCTGACCTACACGTTCGACGTCCAGAGCGAGCACACCGGGATCGCGGGGCTGCTCAAGCAGCTCGGCGAGCGCGGCATCGACTTCAAGGACCTGCGCTCGAGCGAGAGCTCGCTCGAGGACATCTTCGTCAGCCTGGTGAGGGCCCGGTCATGAACGTCCACGCGATCCGCGCGATCTACCGGTTCGAGATGGCGCGCACGTTCCGCACGCTGATGCAGAGCATCGCGGCGCCGGTGCTGTCGACGTCGCTGTACTTCGTGGTGTTCGGCGCGGCGATCGGCTCGCGGATGGGCCTGGTCGACGGCGTCAGCTACGGCGCGTACATCATCCCGGGGCTGGTGATGCTGTCGCTGCTCAGCGAGAGCATCTCCAACGCGTCGTTCGGGATCTACCTGCCGAAGTGGTCGGGCACGATCTACGAGCTGTTGTCGGCGCCGGTGTCGTTCCTCGAGGTCGTGATCGGCTACGTCGGCGCCGCAGCGACCAAGTCGATCCTGCTCGGCGCGTTGATCCTGGCGACCGCGCGGGTGTTCGTGTCGTACGAGATCGTGCACCCGGTGTGGACGGTCGGGTTCCTCGTCCTGACCGCGGCGACGTTCAGCATGTTCGGCTTCATCATCGGGCTGTGGGCGGACAGCTTCCAGAAGCTGCAGACCGTTCCGCTCATGGTCGTGACGCCGCTGACCTTCCTCGGCGGCGCGTTCTACTCGATCGGCATGCTGCCGCCGTTCTGGCAGAAGATCACGCTGTTCAACCCGGTCGTGTACCTGATCAGCGGGCTGCGCTGGAGCTTCTACGGCCGCTCCGATGTCGACGCCACGGTCAGCTTCGCCGTGACGCTGGGGTTCCTCGGGCTGTGCCTGGCGTTCGTGCGCTGGGTGTTCCGGACCGGCTACAAGCTCCGGAGCTGAGCGCGCGGCGGCGCCGCGGCTACGCCGAGATCGGCAGCTTGACGGTGAACGTCGTGCCGTCCTGCTCGTTCGAGCGGACCGCGATCGAGCCGCGGTGGGCGCGGACGATCTCGTTGACGATGTAGAGCCCCAGGCCGGCACCCGCCGAGCGGCTCGACCGGGTGTACGGGTCGAACAGGTGATGGAGCAGGTGCTGCGGGATCGCGCCGCCGTTGTGGCACACCAGCCGAGCGTCATCCCCGTCGCGGTCGACCGAGAGCATGACTGTGCCATCGCCGTGCCGGATCGCGTTGGCGAGCAGGTTGTCGACCAGCCGGTTGAGCTTGTCGACATCGCCGAGCACCCGGTCGGTCAGGCTGACGTTGAGCTCGATCTTGCGGTTGCTCGAGTGCCGGATGTCGCGCACGACCTGGGTGACGAGCTCGCCGAGGTCGATGCGCGTGCGGGACACCGGCACGACCTCGCCGCCGAGGGTCTGGGCGAACACCATCAGCTGCTCGATCATGCGGTGCATGCGCTCGGCGGTGCGATCGAGGCGCTTGACGGTCTCGCGATCGCCGCCCGACAAGGTCGGTGAATCGATGAGGGCCGAGAGCCCGGTCGAGATCACGTTGAGCGGGCTGCGCAGATCGTGGCCGAGCGTGGCGATCAAGAGCTCCTGGGCGCGCAGCCGATCGCGCTCGGCGTGGCGCAGCCGGAGCAGGGCGCGCAGCGCGGCGACCAGCTCGACCATCTCGACCGGATGGACCAGGTAGCAGTCGGCGCCGAGCTCCAGGCCCCGCGCGCGGTCCTCGGCGGTCGCGAGCGTCGCGGACAGCTCGAGCACCTTGATCGCCGCGGTGTCGGGGTTGCTCTTGATCCTCTTGCACAGGTCCCAGCCGTACATGTCGGGCAGCTTCATGTCGAGGATGGCGACATCGTGGTTGGGCGACAGCAGCGCGAGCCCTTCCTTGCCGGTCGTGGCCTCGTCGACCTGAAAGCCGGTCATCCGCAGCTGGCGGGCAATCACGTAGCGCTTGCCGACATCGTCCTCGACGAACAGCACGTGAGGTTTGCTCTCATCCATGGCTTGTCTCCAGCGGAGCTGCGATTCCGGCTTGTACCAGGGCGTCTTCGATCGCGGCGCGGTCGGCCACGCGCGAGGCGGTGGATTTTCGGAGGATCGACGAGGCCGCCGCCAGCCGCGCGCGATCGCTGGTGCCGAGCACCAGAGCCGTATATACAACGACTGGAATCTGCCGCGTACCGATATCTGTCTTGAGCTTCTCGAGCACCTCGAACCCGGTGAGATCCGGCATCACCACGTCCAGGAAGATCGCGTCGGGCCGGGTCGCGGCGAGCCGCAGGCCCTCGAGCCCGGTCTCGGCCTCCTCCACCCGGTAGCGCTCGTCGAGCCAGCGCCGCAGCACGTAGCGCGACGCGACGTCATCGTCGATCACCAGGATCCGCGGCCGGCCGGTCCTGGGGCGGACCTCGAGGAGCGAGGACGCCGCCGATGGTGCGAGGCGCACGGTCGGCTCGACGCCGCCGTGGAGGATCGGCAGCTCGAACCGGAAGGTCGAGCCCGCGCCGGAGGTGCTCGCGATCCCGAGCGAGCCGCCGAGCAGCTGGGCGAGCCGGCGCGACAGCGGCAGGCCCAGGCCGCTGCCGCGGGTGCGTGGCTGGACCGCGCCGTCGACCTGCGCGAACTCGAGGAAGATCAGGTCGTGGTGCTCGGCCGCGACGCCGATGCCGGTGTCCTCGACCTCGAACACCACCCGATCGCCGGCGCCGCGGGACGCCCGGATCTCGACCCGGCCGGCCTCGGTGAACTTGAGTGCGTTGGCGAGCAGGTTGCGCAGCACCTGCGAGACCTTGTGCTCGTCGGTCGACAGCTCCGGGAGGCCGGGCTCGACCGTGAACTCCAGCGCGACGCGCGGGGGCACCAGCGGCTGCATGATCCGGCGCAGGGTCTTGAGCACCGCGTCGACCGTGAACCGCGTGACGTGCACGGCGGCCTTGCCGGCGTCGGTGCGCGCCAGGTCGAGCAGGTCGTTGACGTACGCGGTCAGGGTCTCGGCGACCTCGTGGATGATCCGGACCTGCTTGTCCTGCTCGTCGGTGAGCGGGCCGTCGAGCCGGTCGATCAGGAACTGCGAGATCGTCGAGATCGAGTGCAGCGGCGTGCGGACCTCGTGGCCCATCTCGGACAGCAGCCGGGTACGCAGCTCGACCGCGCGGCGCTGGTACTCGGAGCGCTCCTCGAGCTCGGCGTGGAGCGCCATCACGCCGCGGTTGGTCTCGGTGAGCTCGTCGGCGAGCTCGACCAGCCGCGCGTCGCGCTCGAGGACGTCGTGCTGCAGCCGCCGGATCTCCTGGCTCGGATCGTCGGCGAGCTGGCCGGCGAGCTGCGAGCGCATCGCGCCGACCCGCGCGACGTCGACCTTGCCGGCGCGCCGGGGCACGCGCTTGGTCATCTCGATCCGGGTCCCCGCCGGCGTCGACTCGATCGCGAACGAGTCCATCAGCCGGCGCGCCCCGCGAACGCCCAGGCCGAGGCCGGCCTCGCTGCGCGCCTCGCCCGAGAGCACCGCGTCGAGGTCGCGGATGCCCGGCCCTCGGTCGAGCACGGTGATCATGAACGCCTCGCGCGCGTCGTCGAGCCCGAGCGTCACCGAGCCGCCGCTGGCGTAGATCAGGGCGTTGCGCGTGATCTCGGACATCGCGGTGGCGATCCGGGTCTGCTCGAACATCGAGAACCCGAGCTGCGCGGCGATCGTGCGCGTGGTCTGGTGCGCGCGCACCACGTCGTCCTCGCTCCGGACGTCGACCAGCCCGAGCTCGATCATCGCGCCTCGCGCAGCACCACGGCGGTGGCATCGTCGCGGCCGCGTGTATGGTCGCGCCACAGCGCGGTCGCGATGGTCACCGGATCATGGGCGAGCAGGTCGGGAGCGTCGAGCGCGAGCCGGCTCTTGAGCCCGTCGGAGCACACCACCAGCACGGCGCCGGGCGGGAACGGATAGCGCTCCTCGCGGATCCGCGGCATGACCTGGCCGAGCGTGCCGTGCTGGGTGACCAGCTGCCGGATCGCGCCACCGCCCGCGATCCAGGCCGCGACGTTGCCGACGCCGGCGATCGTGGCCTCGTGGGCAGCGCGGTCGACCCGCACCACGGTCACGGCGGCGCCGCGCGTAGCGTGTGCGGCGCCGTGGGCGCGCTCGAGGATCGCGGTCAGGCTGTCTTCGGTGCGCTGCGCGAAGGCGTCGAGCACCGCGCGTGCGGCGGCGGCGGCTCCGTCGCCGTGGCCCAGCCCGTCGCACACGATCAGGGTCGCGTGGTCGCCGGCCTCGTGGACGCGCCAGGCGTCGCCACACACCTGCAGCCCGGGATAGGGCACCGCGATGCCGCCGATGTCGAACGCGGTGCGCGCGATCGGCCCGCGCGGGAACACGCTCGCCGCGATCACCGAGCCCGCGCCGCGGCGCGCGTACGCGTCCCAGCGGGTCGCGAGCCGGGCGATCGCGCCCAGCCCTGCGCCGGCGGTGCCGGCCGTCGACATCCCATCGCGCAGGCAGGCCTCGACGTTCATGCCCGGCCCGCGGTCCCACGCGACGATCGACACGCCGCGCACGCCACCCGCGGCGACGCAGCCGAGCAGGGCGCCGCCGTGGCCCGCGTGCTTGATCACGTTGCTCGCGAGCTCGGTCGCGATCAGCGCGGCCTCGCCCGTGCGCGTGTCGTCGAATCCGGAGGTCGCGGCGAGCGTGGCGAACCGGCGGCGCACCGCGCCGACGTGGGCCTCGTGATCGAGCTCGATCAGCTCGGTCTCGTTCATTTCCATCGGATGACCTGCACGCGCGTCCCGCGGCCGACCACCGACTCGATGTGGAACTCGCTGACCAGCCGGCGCGAACCGCCGAGCCCCAGACCGAGCCCGCCGCCGGTGGTGAAGCCGTCGCGCAGCGCCTGCTCGATGTCCGGGATCCCGGGGCCTTCGTCGACGAACGTCATCCGGACGCCGCGGCGGATCCCGTCGGTGATGACCTCGATGTCGGCGTGGCCGCCGCCACCGTGCTCGAGCGCGTTGCGGGCGAGCTCGCTCGCCGCGGTGACCAGCTTGGTGGTCTCGAGCAGCGAGAACCCGGCGCGCTGCGACTGCTCGCGCGCGCGCTGGCGAACGAACACGACGTCCTCGTTCGACGCGATCTCGACCCGGATCGGCGGGCGGTTCGGGTCAGCGATCGCCGGCGTCACGCAGCAGCTCCATGCCCTTCTCGACGTCGAGGGCCGTACGGACGCCGGGCAGCGACATGCCGAGCTCGACCAGGGTGATCGCGACCGCCGGCTGCATGCCGACGACGACGGTCTCGGCATCGAGGATCCGCGAGGTCGCGGCGATGTCGCCGATCATCCGGCCGATGAACGAGTCGACCATGTCGAGGGCCGAGATGTCGATCACCACGCCGCGGGCGCGCGTCCGGGTGACCATGTTGGTCAGGTCATCGAGCAGCCGCACCGCCAGCTGATCGTGCATGTCGACCTGGATCGTGACGAGCAGCGTATCTCCCATCCGCAGGATCGGGATCCGTTCCATGGCTTCACACCTTCGAGGTTCCGATCGAATGTCCGAGCTTCTTGAGCGCGAGGCGGAACGCATCGGAGAGCGACGCCTTGGTCACCACGTCGCCGAGGTTGACGCCGAGGTGAACGATGGTCTGCGCGATCTGCGGGCGGATGCCGCTGATGATGCACTCGGCACCCATGAGCCGCGTCGCCGCGACCGCCTTCAGCAGGTGCTGCGCCGTGAGCGTGTCGACGGTCGGCACTCCCGTGATGTCGAGGATCGCGATCGGCGAGCGGGTCGCGACCACCTGCTCGAGCAGCGCCTCCATCACGATCTGAGTGCGGGACGAGTCGAGGGTGCCGATGATCGGCAGCGCGAGCACGCCGTCCCACAGCTGGATCACCGGCGTCGACAGCTCGAGCATCTCCTCGCCCTGGCGGCGGATGACCTCCTCGCGCGCCAGCTGGTGGATCTCGGTGGTGTAGAGCCCGAGCTTGTCGAGCAGCTTCGACAGCTCCCAGACATCGCCGAACAGCACGGCCTCGGCTTGGCCCTCGAACGCGCGCCGCAGGTGGATGAACAGCGGCTCCTTGAACGAGAGCACGAACATCGCGGTCTCGCTGGGCGAGAACCCCTGGCGGCCGCGCGACCGCGACACGCCGGAGAGGAAGTCGCGCATCGGGGTCCAGACATCGACCGTGATGTCGTCGGGGCCGCCGGCGGCGATCGCGTCCCCGAGCAGCATGATGAACTCCTGACACTGGGCCTGCAGCTCGGGCTCGGAGATCAGGTTCTTGGTGCTCCGCGAGGCGATCGCCTTGAGCGCCTTGATCCAGTCGGCGAGGAGCTGAACCTGTGCGGTTTTGATGATCTGGATGACTCGATTGGTGGAGGCCGCCAGCATGGCGTTCGACGCTACCACGCAAGCTTTGGCGGTCACAGGTACCAAGCGGGTTGGGGAAGCAGTCTCGGTCTCGGGAACCGTACGACGACGCGCGGGTCGGAACTCCGGAGCCGCGCAATTCGTGCGCGTCCTCGGCGAGGCGTCCGCATGGCCGCGGGGACGAAGAGCTGAGCAACTCGGATCGAGGTCACGGTGGTGGCTTCGTGGTCATGCGCGCCGGCGGCGCCGGGCATGGTCCAGGTAGCGCGCGACCAGCGGCTCGATCGCGCGCAGCGCGCGGACATCGATCGCACCCCCGGCAGCGACATTGCCGGGCAGCCGGCGGACCTGTCGCGCGAGCGCGCCGAGCGCGCCCGAGGTGAAGTCGTCGATCACGCGCGGGTGGATGTACGAGGCGCGGCACACCGCCGGCGTGTGGCCGAGGCGCTCGGCGACCTGGGCGAGGACCTGCGTGACGCAGCGCTTGCAGCCGTGCGCGCTGCCCGGGTGGTCGAGCGCGCAGAACAGGATCGCGGCGCCGGTGGTCGCGGCCCAGGTCCGGTAGTCCTTCGACGTGAACGGGCCGCCCGTGACCTCGTGGAGGTACTCGTTGATGTCGGTCGACGTGATCGGCCGGATCGCGTCGCCGTCGACGTACTGGAACAGCCGTTGCCCGGGCAGGTCGCGGCAGCGCCGGATGATCTTCGCGAGCCGCCGGTCGGTGATCCGCACGCGGCGCTCGACGCCGCTCTTGCCGCGGTACGCGAGCTCGAGCGTGCCGCCGCGCAGCTTGACGTGGCGATCGCGCAGCGTGGTCGCGCCGTAGGAGTGGTTCTGCCGCGCGTACTCGTCGTTGCCGACGCGGAGCTGCGCGGTCTCCATCAGCGCGACCACGGTGGCAACCACCTTCTGCTTGCACAGGCACGGACACGCGAGATCGGCCTCGACCCGCCGGCGCAGCCGCGGCAACACGCGGGTGAACTCCACGAAGCGGTGGTACTTGACCTCGTCCCGGATCAGGCGCCAGCGCGCGTGATAGCGATACTGCTTGCGGCCGCGTGCGTCGCGCCCGGTGGCCTGGATGTGACCCTCCGGATCCGGAGAGATCCAGACCGAGGTCCACGCGGGCGGGATGGCGAGTGCGCGCACACGGGACAGCGTGGCGGCGTCGCGCACGGTCTTGCCATCGGGGCGCGTATAGCGAAATGTCTTGCCGCGACGCTGCCGGGTGATCCCCGGCCCATCGTCGGTGACGTGGTGCAAGGCGACGGCAGTTGCCGCTGCGACCGGGTCACCTTCGAGGATTGCGCGCGCCAGGGACACGTCCGGACTCACAGCACGGCGTGTGCCAGCGGGCGCGGCCCGATTCACCCCATGATCGCAGCGTTGGCTCGCTCACGAACGCGTGGCCGATCATGGTCACTCCCGCAAGTGGAACGCAGGAGTGATGACCACGACTCGATCCGAGCAGCGCGCCAGGATCAGCATGCGCAGCGTCCGCGCGTGGGTGCCCTCGAACAGCCCCTGGTACCAGTGGCTGACGATCAGCTCCGGGATCACCACGGCGATCTCCCGATCGGGGTTGGCGCGCTCGAGCTCGCTCACGAAGTCGACGAACGGCTTGAAGAACTCGCGGTACAGCGAGGTCAGGACGATGAGCCGGGGCTGGGCGATCCGCGCGTGCCGCGCCGGCCGGGCGATCAGCGCATCCCAGTTCTCGCGCAGGTCCTCGGCCGGATCGTGCTCGGTCTTGATCCGGACCACGTGGATGTCGTCCGATAGCCGCAGCGCGAACTTGAGC
This sequence comes from Kofleriaceae bacterium, assembly GCA_036403075.1. Classification (GTDB taxonomy): domain Bacteria; phylum Myxococcota_A; class Polyangia; order Haliangiales; family Haliangiaceae; genus JABFXX01. Next base: position 8,668 of record DASWRS010000318.1, on the reverse strand, counting down.
CCGTGCTGCGTCACCTTGTTCCAGGTCCGGGCCGCGAGCACCGCGATCGGCTGCTGGAGCTCGGGCTGCTCCATCGGCTCGAACGTCGCGATCTGGTCCGCGATGTGGCGGTAGTGGCGATGGATCGCGACGAACATCACGACCAGCGCCGGGAGCACGACGAGCACCAGCCAGGCGCCTTCGGTGAGCTTCGAGACCACGACCACGCAGAGCGTCAGCCCGGTCGCGATCGCCCCCGCGCCGTTGATCAGCATCGAGCGCCGGGCGTGGCGGTCGCGGCTGCGCCGCCAGTGCGCGACCATGCCGGCCTGCGACAGCGTGAACGCGAGCAGCGCGCCGACCGCGAACAGCGGGATCAGCCGATCGGTGACGCCCTCGAACGCGATCAGGAGCATCGCCGCCAGCACGGCGAGCAGCACGATGCCGTGCGTGAACACCAGGCGGCGGCCGCGATCGGCGAACGCGCCGGGCAGGTAGCGATGCAGCGCGAGCAGCCGGCACAGCCGCGGGAACCCGCTGAAGCTCGTGTTGGCCGATAGCGCGAGCACCGCGAGGATCGCGGCGATCGTGACGTAGTAGATCGCGCCGCGCCCGAACACCGCGGCGGTGATCATCGACAGCACGGTCTGGTATCCGGCCGCGCCGGGGGGCTGGGCGGTGATGCCGTAGGCGCGGCACAGGTAGGCGACGCCGGCGAGCAGCACGATCAGGCAGCCGACGATCGCGAGGAGCGCGTGGCGGGCGCGCGGGATCGCCGGGTCGCGGAAGATCGGGACGGCGTTCGACACCGCCTCGACGCCGGTCATCGCGGTGCAACCGTTGGCGAACGCGCGGACCAGCAGCCACGCGCTGGCGGTCTGGGCGACGTGGGCGATGCGCGGCGGCGCGACCACCGCCTCGGGCGAGCCGCCGGCGGCGATCGCCCGGACCGTGCCGACCAGCAACACGACGGCGAGCGCGACCAGGAACGCGAACGTCGGGACCGCGAACACCGCGCCGGACTCCTTGACGCCGCGCAGGTTGAGCAGCGTGATCAGCGCCAGGATCGCGAGGCACACCGCGAGCGTGTGGGGCAACAGTGCGGGGACCGCCGAGGCGAGCGCGGCGACTCCCGCCGAGATCCCCACAGCGACGTTGAGCACGTAGTCGAGCGCGAGCGCCGCACCTGCGAGCACGCCGAGCCCCGGTCCCAGGTTCTCGCTCGCGACGGTGTACGAGCCACCCCCGTTGGGATACGCGGCGATCGTCTGGCGATACGAAGTCGCGACCAGCGCGAGCACCGCGCAGATGATCGCGATGATCGGGCCGAGGTACAGGGCGCTGGCGGCGCCGAGCGGGATCAGCACCGTGAGCGCGGCTTCGGGTCCGTACGCGGCGGAGGACAGACCGTCGAGCCCGAGCACCGAGATCCCGGTCGGAACACCGACCTTCTCCTGCTGCTCCTCGCGCGTTGCGAGCCGTCGGCCGAGCACCCAGTCGAGGACGCGGTCCATGTTCCTGGTGTACGCGATCTCTCGAGCGACGCCCGAGTCTCGCCGCGATGTGCGGTCGCGGGGCGAGACGTGGCACCGGCGCACTGAGCGAGACCATGAGGGAAGCCGTGGCTTGTGGCTTGCAACCTGTGGCTCGCATCAATCGAGAAAGGCAGTGAGCCATGAGCAAGATCGCAATTCTCGTCGACGACATGTTCGAAGACTCCGAGCTTCGGATCCCCTACGATCGGCTGCGCGCGGCCGGTCACCAGGTCGATCTCGTCGGCAAAGAGGCCGGTCGTGAGGTCGTGGGCAAGCAGGGCAAGGAGCGGGTCACGATCGACAAGTCCGTCCGGGATGTCTCGGAGAAGCACTACGACGCCCTCGTGATCCCGGGCGGCTACTCGCCCGATCGTCTACGCACCGACCGCGATGCGGTCCGCTTGACCCGCGCCACGGCGATGGCCAACAAGCCGGTGGCCGCGGTGTGCCACGCACCCTGGATGCTGATCGAGGCCGACCTCGTCGACGACCTGACGGTCACGTCGTGGCCGTCGGTCCGGACCGATCTGATCAACGCCGGCGCGCGCTGGATCGATCGCGAGGTCGTGGTCGACGGCAACATCATCACGTCGCGCAAGCCCGACGACCTCGTCGCGTTCAGCGACGCGATCCTGCGCCAGCTGGCCGAGGGGGTTCCGGAGCGCACGCAACCGATGCGCCGAGGCGAGGACGGACGGGAGCCGTCGCGGACGATGCACTGACGTGCACGGACGATGCTCCGCGGCGATTGCCGCGTGCCGACCGCCGCGGAAGGTGGTACGGACTGCGGGATGCGCGCGCTGTGGTCCGTGGTCGTGGTCTGCCTGGTCGCCGCGAGCGGCGCGGGCACCAGCGATGCGCGCAGCGAGCACCGCGCTCCGACCTTGCTGCGGCAGGCGCCGTCCCGGGCGGGAGCGCCGGCGCTTCGCCCCACCTTGCACGCGGGCGTCCGCCGCGTCGCTGCCCCGGAGCGCACGCAGCTCCCGATCTCGCCGGCGGCGCTGACCGCCGCGTTCTCGCTCCGGCCTCCGCTCCGGCGTGCGCTCGCCCAGGTCGGCGCCGGCTGCGGTCGCGCGGCCGCAGCTCCGCTCGTGACCGGCTCCGCGCGTGGTCCGCCGATCGCCTGAACGTCCCCCCACGTTCACGGCCCATTTCACCGATCGACTCACCACGTTACTCGCGCGTCGCGCGGGAGGAGCCTGTCATGCGTTCACCCGATGATTTCGAGACCACCAGCGACGACCACCGCGCCAAGGACCTCGGCGACACCCAGCGCCGGCACCGGCCGAGCGCGTTCTGGCAACGCCACGGCCTGAAGGTGCTGGGCGGGATCATGATGATTCTGTTCTCCACCGTGGTCACCGCACAGGTTGCGTGCTGACATGGCGGGCGCGCTCGGGATTGCGGCGGTGCTGAATGCGCGACTGATCAAGGTGGTCTGTCCGCATTGCGGTCACGTCCAGCGGGTCGAGCTCCGGCCCGTCGGCCATCGCCTGTGTGACCGCTGCCAGCAGCGGTTTCCGGATCCGGTCGCGGCCCGCCGGCGGTGATGCCGCCGGGCGCGCGGCCCCGCGGCGTGCTCGCGTGGTGATCGCGCCATGCTCGGCGATGGAACAGCCGCGCTCGGTGCCACCACGACGTGCGAGGTCGCTCACTCCCGGCGTGCGCCGGCAACACGCGGCCGAAGCGCGCCGAGCAATCTCGCATCTCCACCCCCGCGCACGAGACTTGCTGCCATGATCGGGTATGACGACGCCCAGCTCCGGGGACCTCGATGCGCTGCACGGATACTGGCGTGCGGCGAACTATCTCACGGTGGGCCAGATCTACCTGCGAGACAACCCGCTGCTCCGCGAGCCGCTGCGGCCAGAGCACATCAAGCCGCGCCTGCTCGGTCACTGGGGGACATCGCCCGGCCTGAGCCTGATCTACGCCCACGTCAACCGCGCCATCCGGCAGCGCGACCTCGACGCGATCCTGCTCGCCGGCCCCGGACACGGCGGCCCCGCGATCGTCGCCAACGTCTACCTCGAGGGCACCTACTCCGAGATCTATCCGCACGTCGGCCAGGACGTCACTGGCATGCGCGCGCTGTTCCGTCAGTTCTCGACGCCCGGCGGCGTGCCGAGCCACGTCGGGCCGCAGACCCCCGGCTCGATCCACGAGGGCGGCGAGCTCGGCTACGTGCTGACCCATGCGTTCGGCGCGGCGTTCGACGATCCGGACCTGGTCGCGATCGCGGTGGTCGGCGACGGCGAGGCGGAGACCGGGCCGCTCGAGGGCTCGTGGAAGGGCATCAGCTTCCTGAACCCGGTGCGCGACGGCGCGGTGCTGCCGGTCCTGCACCTCAACGGCTACAAGATCTCGGGCCCGACCGTGCTCGGCCGTGCCAGCGACGAGGATATCCGGCGCCTGCTCGAGGGTCACGGCTACGCACCCGAGTTCGTCACCGGCGATCAACCCGCCGAGGTCCACCGCGCGTTCGCCGCCACGCTCGACGCGTGCCTCGATGCGATCGCCCAGATCCAGCGCGATGCGCGCGCCGCGGGCCGGATCACGACGCGCCCGCGCTGGCCGGTGATCGTGCTGCGCACGCCCAAGGGCTGGACCGGGCCGCACGAGGTCGACGGCGTGCGCGTCGAGGGCACGTTCCGCGCCCACCAGGTGCCGCTCGCCGAGGTCCGCACCAACCCCGCGCACCTCGCGATGCTCGAGGCCTGGCTGCGGAGCTACCGCCCCGAGGAGCTGTTCGACGCCAGCGGCCGGCTCGTCCCCGAGCTCGCGGCGCTGGCGCCGATCGGCGAGCGCCGGATGTCGGCCAACCCGCGGACCCGTGGCGCGCGCGGGGTACCCCTCGTGATGCCGGCGATCGATGGCTACGCGGTCGCCGTGCCGCGGCCCGGCCACGAGCGCCACGAGTCGACCCGCCGGTTCGGCGCGATGATGCGCGACCTCTACCGCGCCAACCCGGCGAGCTTCCGCCTGTTCTGCCCCGACGAGACCAGCTCGAACCGGCTCGGCGCGGTGTTCGAGGCCTCGGATCGCTGCCTGGTCGCACCGGTCACCGGCGACGATGATCACGTCTCGCCCGAGGGCCGGGTGATGGAGGTCCTGAGCGAGCACAACTGCGAGGGCTGGCTCGAGGGCTATTTGCTGACCGGCCGCCACGGCGTGTTCGCGACCTACGAGGCGTTCGCGCTGATCGTCGCGTCGATGGCGACCCAGCACGCCAAGTGGCTCGAGGCCCAGGCCGAGCTGTCGTGGCGCACGCCGGTGCCGTCGCTGAACATCCTCTTGACCTCGACGTGCTGGCGCAACGACCACAACGGCTTCAGCCACCAGGGCCCGGGGTTCATGGACACGATCCTGTCCAAGAAGGGCGCGGTGTCGCGGATCTACCTGCCACCCGACGCCAACTGCCTGCTCGCGACCGCCGATCACTGCCTGCGCAGCCGCAACTACGTCAACCTGATCATCATCGACAAGCAGCCGCAGCTGCAGTGGCTCGACCTGGCCTCGGCGCGCGAGCACTGCGCTCGCGGCGCGTCGCACTGGCGGTGGGCGAGCAACGACGCCGGCGGCGAGCCCGACATCGTCCTGGCCTGCGCCGGGGACATCCCGACCCAGGAGACCCTCGCCGCGGCCGCGTGGCTGCGCGATCGCGCGCCGAGCCTGCGGGTCCGCGTGGTCAACGTCGTCGATCTGATGACGCTCGCCGGCGCGTCCGAGCACCCGCACGGCATGGCCGACGACCGCTTCGCCGAGCTGTTCACGCCGGAGCGCCCGGTCGTGTTCGCGTTCCACGGCTACGCCGGCGCGGTCCACCAGCTGCTGCACGGCCGGCCCGACCCGACGCGGTTCCACGTCCGCGGCTACCGCGAGGAGGGCACGACGACGACCCCGTTCGACATGGTCGTGGTGAACGGGATCAGCCGGTTCCATCTCGTGATCGAGGCGCTGCGCCGCGCGCGCCGCCCGCCGGACCACGCCGACCTGCTCACCGACGAGTGCCACGCGATCCTCCGGCGCCACACGGCGTACGTCCGCGAGCACTTCGAGGACATCCCCGAGATCAACGCGTGGACGTGGCAGTGACCGGGGCAAACACCGACGTCGTGCTGTGCGTCAACGCGGGCTCGTCGTCGCTCAAGCTCGCGCTGTTCGCAGCCGCGGCCGGCGAGCCGCGCGAGCTCGGCCGCGCCTCGGTCGATCGCGTCACCGATCACGGCCGCGCGCTCGACGATGCGCTGGGGCAGCTCGCCGGTCAGCCCGCGCCGACCCTGGCCTCGCACCGCATCGTCCACGGCGGCGCCGAGCACACCGCGCCGGCGTGGATCGACGCCCGGCTGATCGCCGGCCTCGAGGCGCTGATCCCGCTCGCGCCGCTGCACCTGCCGCCGTCGCTCGCGGCGATCGCGGCGGTCACCGCGCGCCGCCCGGGCCTTCGCCAGGTCGCGTGCTTCGACACCGCGTTCCACGCCCGGATGCCCGAGGTCGCGCGCCGGCTGCCGCTGCCCGCCGCGCTCGATCGCGCCGGGGTGCGGCGCTACGGCTTCCACGGCCTGTCGTACGAGTACATCGTAGCCGCGCTGGGGCCCGCGCTGCCGCCGCGCCTGGTGATCGCGCACCTCGGCAACGGTGCGAGCCTGGCCGCCGTCGAGCACGGGCGGTCGATCGACACCACGATGGGCCTGACGCCGACCGGCGGCATCCCGATGGGCACGCGCACCGGCGACCTCGATCCGGGCGTCGTGCTCTACCTCGCGCGCGAGCGCGGCATGGCGCCGGATGCGATCGCCGAGCTGGTCGAGCACCACGGCGGCCTCGCCGGGGTCGGCGGCGCCTCCGACATGCGGACCCTGCTCGCGCGCGCTCCGGACGACCCGGCGGCGCGGCTCGCGGTCGAGCTGTTCGGCTACGCCGTCCGCAAGCAGATCGGCGCCTACGCCGCCGCGCTCGGCGGGCTCGACGCGCTGGTGTTCACCGGCGGCATCGGCGAGCATGCGCCCGAGGTCCGCGCGCTGGCGTGCCGCGGCCTGGCGTTCGCCGGCATCGTGCTCGACGACGCGCGCAACCGCGCCAGCGCCTCCGACATCGGCGCCGGCGCCTGCGCCGTGCGCGTGATCCCGACCGACGAGGACGCCGTGCTCGCCCGCCACGCCGTCGCGCTGGCGGCGCGCTGACCCTAGCCGCGACGGCGACACGCGGGTATAACCGGCGACGATCCCATGACCGCCCAGTACACGTTCGTGATGAAGGACCTGCGCAAGCTGGTGCCACCCAAGCGCGAGATCTTGAAAGGCATCTGGCTGTCGTTCTACCCGGGCGCAAAGATCGGCGTGCTCGGCAACAACGGCGCCGGCAAGAGCACGCTGCTCCGGATCATGGCCGGGGTCGACAAGGAGTTCCTCGGCGAGGCCTGGCCGGCACCCGGGCTCAAGATCGGCTTCCTGCCGCAGGAGCCGCAGCTCGATCCTGCCAAGGACGTCAAGGGCAACGTCGAGGAGGGCGTCGCCGAGACCCGCGCGCTGCTGGCGCGGTTCGAGGAGCTGTCGATGAAGCTCGGCGAGGACATGTCCCCCGAGAAGATGGAGAAGCTGCTCGACGAGCAGGGCCGGCTCCAGGACCAGATCGAGGCCGTCAACGCCTGGGAGCTCGACCACACCGTCGACATGGCGATGGACGCGCTGCGCTGCCCGCCGGGCGACGCGGACGTCACCAAGATCTCGGGCGGCGAGCGCCGCCGGGTCGCGCTGTGCCGGCTGCTCCTGGCCAAGCCCGACATGCTGCTGCTCGACGAGCCGACCAACCACCTCGACGCCGAGAGCGTGGCCTGGCTCGAGCGCACGCTCGAGGACTTCAAGGGCACCGTGGTCGCGATCACCCACGATCGCTACTTCCTCGACAACGTCGCCAAGTGGATCCTCGAGCTCGATCGCGGCGAGGGCCACCCGTTCGAGGGCAACTACTCGGGCTGGCTCGAGTACAAGGCCAAGCGGCTGCGCGACGAGGAGAAGCAGGCCGGGGCGCGCGAGCGGATGCTGTCGCGCGAGCTCGAGTGGGTCCGGCTGTCGCCCAAGGCGCGCCAGGCCAAGAGCAAGGCCCGGCTCCAGCGCTACGACGAGATGGTGGCCGAGGCCCAGAAGGAGGCGCGCGATCCGTCGCTCGAGATCATGATCGCGCCCGGGCCGCGGCTCGGCAACGAGGTCGTGGCGTTCGAGGGCGTGTCCAAGGCGTTCGGCGATCGGCTGCTGATCGACAACCTGACGTTCAAGCTGCCGCGCGGCGGCATCGTCGGCGTGATCGGCCCCAACGGCGCCGGCAAGACCACGCTGTTCCGCATGATCATGGGGGTCGAGAAGCCCGACAAGGGCACGATCAAGATCGGCGAGACCGTCCAGCTCGGCTACGTCGACCAGAGCCGCGACGCGCTCGAGGCGAACAAGACGCTCTACGACGAGATCAGCGAGGGCGCGGAGTCGATCACGATCGGCGACCGCCAGATCAACGCGCGGGCCTACGTGTCGAGCTTCAACTTCAAGGGCGCCGACCAGCAGAAGCGGGTCGGCATCCTGTCGGGCGGCGAGCGCAACCGCGTCCACCTCGCCAAGATGATCAAGCGCGCCGGCAACGTGCTGCTGCTCGACGAGCCGTCGAACGACCTCGACGTCGACACGCTGCGCGCGCTCGAGGACGGGCTCGAGAAGTTCCCGGGCTGCGCGGTCGTGATCAGCCACGATCGCTGGTTCCTCGACCGGATCGCGACCCACATCCTGGCGTTCGAGGGCGACTCGCACGTCGAGTGGTTCGAGGGCAACTTCGCGGACTACGAGGCCGACCGCAAGCGGCGCCTGGGCACCGACGCCGACCAGCCGCACCGGATCAAGTACAAGCCGCTGCGCGCCTGAGTGCGTGCGACGCGCTACGGCCGCGGCGCCGGCGGCTTGCCGTGGCCGTCGGCGTGGTGGTGATCGTGCGGCCGGAGCCGGACGTCGGCGACCAGCGGGCGGTGATCGCTGGCGCGGCGGGCGAGCTCGCTGTCGCAGCGCGATAGCCGCAGGAAGTCCATGGCGCCGCGGACGAAGATCGCGTCGAGCGGGCGCACCGGGCCCCAGGCCGGGAACGTCAGCGGGCGGCGCTCGATGCCGCGGAAC
>DASWRS010000317.1:0-6209 GCA_036403075.1 Kofleriaceae bacterium | reverse complement strand
GCAGCCGCTGGACCGCGTCGACCAGCGCCGCGTCGCGATACAGCGCCGCGCGCTCGACCTTGCCGGCGAGCTTGCCGATCGCGCGCTCGACCGAGCCGCGGGTCCGGGCCAGCGCCTTGCCGATCTCGGGGCCGGCGCCGGCCAGCGTCTCCGTCAGCTCGCCGTGCGCCGCGGTGAACGGCGCGAGCAGCCGGGCCTTGACCTCGGCGGCGCCGCACCCCGGTCCGCGCAGCCGCGCCAGGAGCTCGGCCTCGGGCCGCTCGGCGTCGGCGACGCTCAGGCCGAGCCGGTCGAGCAGCCGCCGGGCGCGATCGTCGACGATCCGGAACCGCGCGCGCGGCACCACCAGCGGCAGCGGCCGATCGAACGCGCGGTACAGCGGCCCGAGCTGCGCGAAGTACGCCACCTCGGCGGGGCCGCCGACGTACGCCGCGGTCGGCAACAGCGTGTCCTGCACGATCGGCCGGAGCAGCGCGCTGGTCGAGAACCGCAGCGGATCGGCGGCGAGCGCCCGGGCGAGCTCGGCGGGCGTGTGCACCGCGCCGCCGCCGCACTCGGCGAACGCGTCGCCGCCGCCCGGCGCCGGCTCGAGCCGGACCCGCGGGCCCTCGGCGCCGGCCGGGTGAAAGAACGCCAGCGGCGCGCCGGGGCGGACGTGGACCGCGGTCCGAAACCCGGCGCGCACCAGCTCGGCGTCGTTGGCGATCAGCGCCGCCGCGATCGGCGCCGCGTCGGCCAGCGCGCGGGCGTGGACCGGCGCCACCGCCGCCGCCAGCGCCGGCTCGCGCGGATCGATCATCACCAGGCCCTCGGGCGCGAACAGCTCGGCGAGCACGCCGGCGAACGCCTCGGCCCACGGCGCGCCGGGCCGGTAGTGCCGGCGCAGCCGCGCGACGTGCTCGGCGGCGGCCGCGGTCATCGCGGCGCCATCGCCGAGCGCCTCGGTCAGCGCGTCGAGGCAGCCGTCGATCTCGGCGGGCAGCCGGCAGTGCGCGATCGCGATCCGGTTGCCGGCATCGACCGGCAGCGACAGCGTCGTGACGCCTCCCGGGCCCGCGCGGCACGGCACCGCGACGCTCGCGATCTCGGGCAGGTCGTGATCCTCGGTCTGCAGCCAGAACACCGGCACGACCGGCGCGCCGGTGCGCTCGGCCAGCGCGCGCGCGAGCACCACCGCCGATGCCGCCTTATATAATGTGTACAGCGGGCCGAGGAACAGCCCGACCTGCTGGCCGGTCACCACCGCGGCGGCGCCGGTGCGCAGCGCCTCGAGGTGGGCGTCGCGCGCCGGGCTCGGGGCGAACCGCGCGTTCTGCGCGACCAGCACGCGATGGACCTCCGGCGCCAGCGGCCGGCGGGCGCGGCTCACCGCGCGGGCGAGCGCGGCCGGCGCGAACGGCGGCGTGCCGGGCTCGTCCTCGGGCTGCAGCGCGCGCACCTCGCCCTGCAGGTATGCGCGCACGATGTCGCGGCTCACGGAGGCGCTACTTCCAGCCGGCGAGCGCCTTGACGATGTTGGGCTGGACGTTGGTCTCGAAGTTCTGGTCGCCCTTGCCCAGGCCCAGCGCGCGATTGGCCGACGCGGTGGCCTCGGCCTTGTTGCCCTTCTTGCCCTGGATCTGGGCGCGCAGCCACTCGTTGCGCCACGTCGGCTCGATCGCGATCGACCGGTCGATCAAGGTCAGCGCGCGGGCCGTGTCGCCGGCCTCGAAGTAGAAGTTCGCGGCGGTGGCGTGCGGCTGCCACGCGGCGGCGATCGCCTTCTCGATCGAGGCGGTGACCACGGCCTTGGTGTCGATCGTGAGCGGCACGCGGATCCGCACCCGCTCCCACTCGAGGTCGAGGTTGACGCGGTCGTCCTGGGTATCGCTGAACAGGTAGATCAGCCGCTCGCGCACCGCCGGCAGCGCCGCCGGCGTCACCGTCACGCGCGCGACATCCTTGCCGGCGTCGTGCGTGTCCTGCGTCGCGGTCAGGTCGGTGTTGAGCACCACCGCCCACGTCGTCTTACCCGGCGTGACGAACAGCGAGTAGCTGCCGGCCTTCACGGTCGTGCCGCCGAAGCCGAAGTCGCGGCTGACCGTCAGCTTGGTCGGCGCGTTCGCACCCGCGCGCCACACCTTGTCGTACGGCACCACCTGGCCCCAGATCTTGCGGCCCTTCACGCCGGGGCTCGAGTAGTCGATCGATACGTCGGTGACCCCGACGCGCTGCTCGACGCGCGCCTTGGGGCTCGGCGCCGGCAGCTCGATCGCCGGCTGGGCCCCGGCCGCGCGCGACAGCATCGCGGCGGCGGCGATCACGACGAGACAACAACGCGGGCGAAGGTGAAGGATCAGCGGTGCGCGCATGCCCGCACACTACAGCCGTAGTAGCCGGACGCATTCCCCGCGCGGCCGGTTTTTTCGGGCGCGCCGTGTCATGCGGCGAGGCCCGGGAGCCGCAGCGCGGTCGCACCGGCGTCGCGCCGCGATCCCATGGCCGCGGCCGCGGTTCTCGGCGGCCGCGCTCGGTCATGCACCACGCAAGCGCGCCGGCGGATCGCCAGGCGCCGCGGCGTGGGCGCCGATCGCTCGCCTCAGTACCAGCGGTACGGATCGGTGAGGGCCTCGGCGCTCCGCATCAGGTTGACCGGGAGCTGGGCCATCGTGACGCCGCCCGCCGCGAGGGCGTTCACGTTGCCCTGCATGCCCGTCGGATCGGCGTGGCGCCCGAGCACGCGCACGTAGGCCGCGTCGATCGCGTTGCGCGCCTCCGTGCTGGTCGCGATGCCCGAGCGGACCGCGGCGAGCCCGCTGGATCGGAGGAGCGCGGTGAACGATTCGCCCCCGCCCTGGTCGGGATCGCGGCCGAGGATCTGCCGGTAGGCGAGCGCGACCTGGTAGTCGATGTTCGGCAGGTGGGCAATCAGCGGCGGCAGGTCGAGCGGACCGCAGCCGCCGAGCAGGTTCGTGAACGGGCCGTAGGTGTTGCCGCCCACCGCGACGCTGTCGCCGGCGCTGACCACCAGGGGCTGCGCGGTACAGCCGCCGTAGTTGGTGCCGGCGTAGGCGGCGTTCGCGTGGATCGTGTTGCCGGTGATCGAGAACCCATTGGCGCCGGCGGTGAAGATGCCCTGCTTGGCGGTGGTGATGACGTTGCCGGTCACCGCCGCGCTGGTGCCGAGGATCGGGGCCGAGGGATACCAGTAGTGCGGGCCCAGCATGATGCCGAACCCGCACATCGCGCTCGTGCAGTCGATCGTGTTGTTGCGCACGACGGCGCCCGTGTAGTTGCCGGGGAACCCGCCGTTGAAGTTGTCGAGCATCAGCGCGGCGAACGCGAAGTTCGCGTGGTTGGCGATGACGTTGTTCTCGATGACGGCCGCCGGGCCGTTGCCCAGGATGAGATCGACATCGGAGTTGTCGATGAACTTCGAATTCACGATCCGGACGTTTGCGGACGACCAGATGGTGAGCCCGTCGGACCACGACGACGTGGCGCTGCTCGCGCCCCAGCCGTTCTCGTAGAACAACGCCCCACTGAACACGGCGTTGTCGCCGTCGAACTCGAGCCCGGTGCCGCGGACCGCGCGGGTCGAGGTGAAGCCGAGGAACTGACAGGAGCTGCAGTTGTGGATGCGTGCGTTGAACGCCCCGTTGGGCCCCCACGTGTCGCCTGGGTTGTTCGCGCGGCGCGGACCGATGTTGCCGTCGATCGCGATGTGGTCGAGGACGAGGTTGTGCGCGCCGTTGGAGACCAGGAGCGCGTCGCGGTTCGCCGGCGTTGCCGTGAGGATCGCGCACGCCGCCGCGCCGCTGTCGAGGCACGCCGGCCCCGTCGACACGCCCTGCGTCCGGATCGTCACGCTGGACGTGGCGCCGAGGTCGAGGATCCCGCCGAGGTAGTACCGCCCGGGCGGCAGCTCGATGACGGGGATCCCGGCAGCCGCGCTCTGCGTGATGCAGGCGAAGAGCGAGGCGCCGGCGTCGACGCCGGGCCGGTTGACCACGTCGCTGCCGCACGTGGCGGTCAGCCCGGCCGCGGCCTCGATCGGGTCTGCCGCGGGTTCGCCGGACGGCGAGTCCGGTGTGGCGCAGCTGGCGCACAGCGCGATGGTGCCGAGCAGGAACGAGATGGCGCGCGTCATGAGAGATCCTCCTCGTGTCACGCGGCGTGCCGAGCCGCGAGCGAGCAGACTTTGGTCTCGACCCGCGATCGTGTCAACGCGTCTCGCCGGAGTTGACGCCGCGGCGCTGCTCGCGGCGCCGCATCGCGCGCCACCATCAGCGCGGCGTTGCGGCGCCGCATCGCGCGCCACCATCAACTCGGCGTCGAGAGACCGCCACCCATCGCTGACTCATGGTGAGCAGACGAGCCCGGCCGTCATGACCTACGACAAGCTGGTCCTGGTCACCCGCAAGACGCGGCTCCAGCAGCTGGTGGCGCGGTTCAACAGCCGCGGCCAGGCCAAGTTCTACCTCGAGCACGCCGGCGGCGACTTCGCCGACTACCAGCGCGAGGACGACGCCTACGCCCGCTCGCTCGAGGTCCTGCACCGCACGCTCGACGGCACGCTCAAGCTCCACGCGATCGATCGCGAGATCGTGCCGACGTTCCTGTTCGCGCCCGGCGACGCCGTGGTCACCCTCGGCCAGGACGGTCTGGTCGCCAACGTCGCCAAGTACGCCGGCGCGCAGCCGATCGTCGCGATCAACCCCGACCCGCAGCGCTTCGACGGCGTGCTCTTGCCGTTCGCGCCGGTCGAGGCCGCCACCGCGGTCGCCCGGCTGGTCGAGGGCAAGGCCCGGCTCCGCCCGGTCACGCTCGCCGAGGCCCGGCTCGCCGACGGCCAGCGCCTGCTCGGGTTCAACGACCTGTTCATCGGCGCTCGGTCGCACGTCTCGGCGCGCTACACGCTGCGCGCGTCCGGGGCGACCGAGACCCAGTCGTCGAGCGGCGTGCTGATCTCGACCGGCGCCGGTTCGACCGGCTGGCTGTCGTCGGTGTTCAACATGGCCGCCGGGATCGCGGCGTTCACCGGCGGCAGCGCCGGCACGCCGCCCAGCCTCGCCTGGGAGGATCCGCGCCTGGTCTACGTGGTCCGGGAGCCGTTTGCGAGCCGGCACTCGCAGCGCGCACTGGTCGCCGGTGTGATCGGCCCCGGCGAGTCGCTCGAGCTCGCGTCGCTGATGCCATCGGGCGGCGTGATCTTCTCGGACGGCATCGAGGCCGACGCGCTGGCGTTCGACTCCGGCGCGGTCGCGCGGATCAGCGCCGCGGCGCGCCGCACCCAGCTCGTGGTCCGGGCCTGGGGCAGGCGCGCCTGATCCGCCGGGCTCAGGGCTTGGTCATGGTTCGCCGCGCGCAACGGACGCAAGCCGGCGGTGACTGGTACGTCGATGAGGCGGCCGCGGGTCGGCTGCGAGAGTTTCGTCGCCCGCGCCGTTGAGATGAAGCGGGTGTAGGCCGCGCGTGTCGACTGCGGGCGCGCTAGCCGGATGACGATCGGTCGAGGGTGAGCGTGAGGGCTACGCGCTCACGATGACGAAGCGCAGATGTTGTAGGTGAGAGCGAACAGACAGGCGCCGCCGGTGACCTTGTCGAGGCCGCGCAACGCGGTGGCGGCCATGTCGTGATGGGCCGACCCGGCGGGTTTGTCGGCGGCACAGCCCACAACTCCGGCTGGGTCGCTGACCCGATACGGGGCGCCGGCCGCTTGCGGCTCATGGCCCCGCTCGCTTCCAGCCCACGCGTAGGAGCCAGGTCTGGGCCGGCGGCAAGGCCAGGTCGGGCGCGCCCGCCGACGAGTACGGATCTACGTAGCCGGGCGCGTAGGTCTCGCCGCGCTGGGCGGCGTGCTTGCGCGCGTTGTCCAGGACGTAGTGGATGGCGTGGCGGACCTCGGTGGGCGTGCGCAGCACGCGCGCATGATAGCGATCGTCGAACACGCGGCCGGAGCGCCCCATCATCCGGTTGAGCCCCTTGGCGACGCGGATCGAGAAGCCTTGGATCGCACGGGCGAGCGCGCGGCGGTTGGGCGCCTCGACCAGGAGATGGATGTGGTTGCCCTGGACCGAGAACTGGATGACGCGGACGTTGAAGCGATCGCCGCCGAGCCGGAGCGCCGCCGCGATGACGCGGAACGAGCGCCGGCTGCGCAGGTTGTAGACGTGCGGCGCCATGCGCAAGGTGACGTGGAGCGGCATCGGCCGGGTCCACTCGCCGCG
>DASWRS010000316.1:0-1629 GCA_036403075.1 Kofleriaceae bacterium | reverse complement strand
TCACGCAGGTCGGGCATCGTGCACAGCATACGCTCCATGCTCCAGGCGACGCCTCACACCGCCTCGCGACAACAATTCCACACGCGCCGTCGATCGCGAATCGCGCGCCGCGGATCGCGGCAGTGTATTCCGAGGTAGCGCATTCCCTTCGGTCGATGGCGGCCGGTTCAGCACGTGCTCTGTCCGCCCTGCCCGCGCTGCCGGATCGCCGGCCGCGTCCCTCCGGTGACCGCGTCGCGCCGGCTCGCTAGCGGGCCGGCTCGGTGGCGGCGTCGCGCTTCCAGGCCTGCATCGCCGGCAGCGCGGCGACTGCCTCGACGTAGGCGCGGCACGGGGCGTCGAGCTCGACGCCGTAGGTGGTGAACCGGGTGGTCACCGGCGCGTACATGGCGTCGGCGACGGTGAAGCTGCCGAACAGGAACGGGCCGCCGCTGGCGGCGAGCGCCTCGCGCCAGAGCTCGCAGATCCGCCGGGCGTCGGCGAGCGCCTCCGGGGTGTGGCCCTGGCCGGCCTTGTCGGCGCACAGGTCCATCGACATGCTGCTGCGCAGCGCCGTGAACCCGCTGTGCATCTCGGCGCTGATCGACCGCGCCCGGGCGCGCTGGGCGCGATCGGAGGGCCACAGCTCGGCCGCCGGCGCGAGCTCGTGCAGGTACTCGCAGATCGCCAGCGAGTCCCAGATCGACAGGCCGTCGTGGACCAGCACCGGCACGCGGCCGGCCGGCGACACGGCCGCGATCTCGGCCTTCGTGGTCGGCCGATCGAGCAGGATCAGCTGGGTCTCGTGCGGCAGGCCGCTGTGCGCGAGCGCGAGGTACGGGCGGAGCGACCACGACGAGTAGCGCTTGTTGCCAACGTAGAGCGTGAGGGACATGGCGGGCACTCTATCAGCGACGCGCGCCGCTGGAACGCACAGCGGCGGGCCTGCAACCGGCACAGCGATCGCGGGACCGGCGCTACACGCCGAACTTGGCGAGCTTCTTGTGCAGGCCCTCGCGGGTGATCCCGAGGGTGACGGCGGTCTTGGTCTTGTTGCCGCCGTGGTCGCGCAGCGCCTCGGTCAGGAGCCAGCGCTCGACCTGATCCATCATCTCCTTGAGCGTGCCCTTCTGCGGCGCGATCCGGGTGATCGTGCCCTCGATCTTGCGCAGCCGCGGCGACAGGTCGGTGACCTCGATCCAGTGCCCGGGCTCGGCCTGGATCACGAGGCGCTGGATCTCGTTCTCGAGCTCGCGGATGTTGCCCGGCCAGTTGTACGACGCCAGCGCGTCGAGCGCGTCCTGGGTGAACCCCGGCAGCTCGACGCGGTACTCGTCGGCGTAGCGCTTGAGGAAGTGCGCGGCGAGCTGCGGGATGTCCTCGCGGCGATCGCGCAGCGGCGGCAGCTTGATCGGGAACACCATCAGCCGGTAGTAGAGGTCCTGGCGGAACCGGCCCTTCTCGACCTCGGCGGCGAGATCGCGGTTGGTCGCGCAGATGATCCGCACGTCGACCTGCTTCTCGCTCGTCGCGCCGACCGCGCGGATCGTGCCCTCTTGCAGCACGCGCAACAGCTTCGCCTGCAGCGACATCGGCATCTCGCCCATCTCGTCGAGGAACAGCGTGCCGCCGTCGGCGATCTCGAACAGG
>DASWRS010000315.1:0-10772 GCA_036403075.1 Kofleriaceae bacterium | reverse complement strand
GGCTGGCTAGCGAGACCTTCGACTACGTCGTCATCGACGAGGTCCACCACGCCACCGCCGCATCGTACCGGCGGATCCTCGATCGCCTCGATCCGGCATTCCTGCTCGGCCTGACCGCGACCCCGGACCGCGCCGACGCCGACGCCGCCGACGTCCTCGGCCTGTTCGATGACTTCGTCGCCTACCGCGCCGACATCGCCAGCGGCATCGAGCTCGGCCGCCTGACGCCCTTCCGCTACGTCGGCGTCCAGGACGACATCGACTACGACAACCTCCCGTGGCGCAACCGCCGGTTCGACCCGAGGCTCTGTCGCGCGCGGCGCAGACCGAGGCGCGCATGCAGACCCTCTGGCGCGCCTGGCAGGAGCACCGCGGCGGTCGGACACTCATCTTCTGCTGCAGCATCGCCACGCAAACTACGTGCGCGCCTGGCTGCGCGACCGCGGCGCCAGGGTCGCAGCCGTCCATGTCGGCGCCGGCTCCGACGACCGCGAGCAGGCGCTGCAGGCCCTCGAGCGCGGCGAGCTCGACGCCGTGTGCGCCGTCGACGTGTTCAACGAGGGCATCGACCTGCCGTCGATCGATCGCGTCGTCATGCTGCGGCCGACCGAATCGAGCGTCGTGTTCCTGCAGCAGCTCGGTCGCGGCCTCCGCGCGGCACCGGGCAAGGCCGCCGTGCACGTCATCGCCTTCGTCGGCAATCACCGCATGTTCCTCGAGCGCCTGCGGGTGCTCCTGTCGCTCGGCGGCGACTCCGGCACCGAGCGATTGCGCGCGCTGCTCGAGCCGGAGCGCACCCCCGAGCTCCCGGCCGGCTGCTCCGTCGAGCTCGAGCTCGAGGCCAAGCTGCTGCTCGCCAGGCTGTTCCAGGTCCGCGGCGTCGACGAGGTCGAGCGCGCCTACCGCGAGCTCTGCCTCGAGCGCGGCGCCGACGACCTGCCGGCGTCCCGGCCCACGGCAGGTCAGCTGCAGCGCATGGGCTACCTGCCGGCCCGCCTCCGCGAGCGCCACGGCAGCTGGTTCGAGTTCGTGCGCGCCGAGTCGGGCCTCGCCCCCGGCGCCACCTGGCGCGCCTGGGGCAAGGGCAGGGACGTCTCGCGCCGCCTGCCCGACGGCGCGATCGACAAGGCCAAGGCCGCCGTCGCGGAGCTCCTCGCCCGCCCCGAGCCGGATCGCTGGCTGCTCCGCGGCAACCGGCGCGCCCGGATCGTCGGCAGCGCCCCCGGCGGCGGCCTCCGGATCGACGGCGGCCCGGGCGGCTTCGTCGAGCGAACCGTCTCGCTGACCGACCTCGCCTGGGTGATCCAGGCCGCCGCCGACGTCGCCAGCACCGGCGGCCTCCTCGACGAAGCCCGCGTCAACAAGCTCCGCTACCTGGAAGGCACGCCAAAGGGATCGACGCGCTGGATCGACACCGGCTGGGCGATCGCCGCCTGGCAGGCGCTTGGCGGCGGCCGCGGGCGTAGCTGAACGGATTCGAAGGCTCCTGTCGACGATGGCCAGGCACTCGGAATCGACCGGGTGCCGATCGTCAACGCATCGAGCGAGCGCACAGCCCGAACATCAGCGGCACCCGCGGCGCGC
Organism: Kofleriaceae bacterium; assembly: GCA_036403075.1. Classification (GTDB taxonomy): domain Bacteria; phylum Myxococcota_A; class Polyangia; order Haliangiales; family Haliangiaceae; genus JABFXX01. The sequence goes on along the minus strand of DASWRS010000315.1, from coordinate 9,188 downwards.
CGGACGGCAGGCACCACCGGCGCTGGCCGAGATCGACCATCGACGCGAACAATCTGCAGCCATTCGTGTACGAATATTCGGACAGCTGCTCGATGACGAGGCCTGCGCGGGCGACGGCGTTGACGACCGAGCCCAGCGTGTGCCCGAACTCGTGGGAGCTCTCTGGATTCTGAAACCCGACGACGCCCTCCTGGTACGATGCGCCGTGCAGCAGTCCGGCCCCCGAGGCCGCGACATAGTCACCGACCCCCTCGGGGCAATCCATCCGCCCGTGAGTAGGACCGGTGGCGACGCGGAACGCGCCGGCCGCCTCCTCGAACAGGAACACCTCCGGGTGAAACTCCACGAGCACGAACCGGCCGTCGGGTGCCAGGACCCGCGCGATTCCGCGCGCCCAGGCCGGGAGATCGGATAGCCAGCCGATCACACCGTAGGACGAGAACACTCGATCGAATGCGCCGCGGGGCGCTGACTCGAGCCAATCGTAGACATCGGCGCGCTCGAACGTCGCCGGGATGCCGCTGTCCGTTGACAGCCGCGTGGCGACCGCGATGGCCTCGTCGCTGATGTCGACGCCGGTGGCCATCGCACCGCGCGCCGCGATCGACAGCGTGTCCTGGCCGGAGTTGCACTGGAGATGGAGCACGCGCAGGCCGGCGAGATCGCCGAGCAGCGCGAGCTCCTCGGGGAACAGCGTCGAACCGCCGCCGCGGAGGAATGCTGCCTGGTCACCCTTGTGGCTGTTGTGTGCAACCGTGGCGTGGTTCCAGCTCTTGCGGATCTGCTCGTGGAGAGGGTGCGGCACACGGCATCGTAGTCGACCTCTGTCGACTCGACGCGCACTATTCGGAGGCACCTTCCTCTTCCGCATCTGGCGAGACCGCCTTCAACATCTCGTCGCTGATCTGATAGGCCGCGTGGACGGTGCCGGCGACGTCAGCGAGCTTGGTGGTGGCAAGGGGCGGATCGATATCGTCAGGGGGAAGTGCGGCGAGCGCGAGATCGACCAGCCGCCGCGCCTCGCGGGCGGCCGACGCCGGCACCGCGGCCTCGCCGGATCGGCGACCGTGCGGGGGCTGGAACGGAGGTAGTGTCTTGCCGAGTAGAGCAAGGGCGCGAGGGAGATGAACTTCGAGGTCATGCTCGAGCAATGCCCAAGCTCCAGTCCATGCGTGCAAGACGGAGCGATCGTCAGTTGATGACGCGGCCGTCTCGAAGTCACGGCGAATCAATCCGAGGTCTGCATGCAGCTCGCGCAAGTGGTACGCGAATTCTTGCCGTTCTTCTTCGGTCATGGCGGTGGAACAAGCCTTCCGATATTCTCTCCCAGCAGTTGCTCGGCGCGAGCCAGGCCGCTTCGATCTCCCCGATCTCTGCTCGCTATAGTGTTTTAATAGCTCTCGCATGATCTGCTTGCGGGAAGCCCCTTTGGTCGCTTGCAGGAAGTTCTTGAGGGACGCCTTTATCTCTGGGGACCTTCGTCGCAATCGAAAGCCCGCCACCGTGGCTGCGCAGCGCTCCAGCCACCAACTCGCCCGTTCCGGGACCGAACACGAAGACGTGCAACTCGTCGGGGCCGCGAGCGCCGGCAGGGCCACGTCACAAGTACCGGTCGGGAGGTGGGAACAGCGGCGACAGGCTGCTCAACGCGGTGGTCATCGGATGGCACCGGATCACTTCGTGACCCCGCCATCGAGCTCGAGGATCGTCCCGACGAGCGGGCGGTCAGTTACCTGGATCCAAGGGAGATCTCGGCAACGATCACCCACAAGTGTCAAGCTTCCTCGTCGCAACGAGGCGTGCGTGGCTGCCCGAACGTCCGGCCGCGACCTGCGCCTCGATGCGGTGTCCAACACGATGACGCTGTGTGACGCTGTGCGACCACACCTCGGGCGATCGAGCGGCTCCGGCCTCCGTGCTAACGTTCGCCCCCGGAGGGTGAGCGTATGAGTGTTCGTCGTCCACACAGCGGCCTACTCGAAAGCGGGCGTGCCTCGAAATCCCCAGCGGACCAGCGTCTGGAGCCGGGCAAGCAGACCATGGTTCAGCAGCTTCAGGCCTCGCGGCTGTACCTGAGCCCCTCTGACGCAGCCGAACCGAGACCGCCAGACGCAGCCGACGCCAGGTCGGGCGAGGACGACCCGGCCCACGCGACGCTTGGACAGGAGGGTGGCGAGCCGTTGCCGCCAGCGGTGCTGGCGCAGATGACCAAGCGCTTCGGCCACGACTTCTCTCACGTGCGGATCCATCGCGGAAGCGCGGCGGCACAAGCAGCCGCGCGCCTCGGCGCGAAGGCGGTCACCCGAGCCACGAACATCTACTTCGGGGCTGGACAGTTCGCTCCTGGTACACCCGCCGGAGATCGCCTGCTCATCCACGAGCTGACTCACGTCGTGCAGCATGACCAGGGGAGACTGCCGAAGGCCGCTGGAGACGCGCCACAGGTTTCACAGCCCGACGAACAGGCCGAGCAGGAGGCCGGGGTCGCAGAGCGAACGGTGGAGTCGTCGTCTGCGAACGCGACTGCGCTCGGCCCTCCGACGCCGGAGGGCGCGCAGACGCGCAAGTCTCCCGCTCGCGCCTCGTCGGGGGATGCGATCCTCCGCGACCCAGTTGCACCGGGCCAGGGGGCGCAAGGTGATCCGACAGCCGTCGCTCAGCTCCAGGCGTTGCTCACGCGTGCCGGCCTCGCGGCCAACCAGCAGCAGCTGCCGGCAGCCACGATGACCATCGCGGATGCGACACGCATCCTGAATCTCTTGCTGCGCGCGCAGCCGTCCGTGGTGGGGGTTGGCCCTCGCATGGTGGCCGCTCGCATCGTGCAGGAGGTCGTCATCGGCGGCGCCGATACGAGCATGACCGTAGTCGCGCAGCGCATCGCAACGTTCGGGCACATCATCATACTTCGCCCCGATGGCTACATCGCGCACGCGGTCAGCGGCGAGGCGATCCAGCGAGCGGGAAAGACCGAGTTCGTCAACGGCGCGCTGCGGGCCGGTGGACTGACCTCGGGCACCTTCTACTATTCCAATAGTGGGATCTTCTATCAAGCCGACGACAACTTGCGGCAAATCGGGCCACCTCTCGGTGAGCTCGGGCTCGAGCATGATGCCGTGAACAGCGCACTTGATGGAGCCGCGGACGCGCTGGTCGGCATGGCTGCCGGGCTGTACCAGCTGATTCGTCATCCGATCCAGAGCATCGCTGCTCTGCGGCAATTGCCGGGTGCGATTGCCCAGCTCATCGAGAACGCGCCCGAATACTGGGAGCTGTTTCGCGCCATGCCGATGAACGACCAGATCAGGGAGGTGTCGAAGCTCGTCACGACCCTGGTCACGCTCTACGGGTCCGCCGCCGGTGCGACGACGCGGCTCGCTGCGGCCGCCGGAGACCTGGGCAACGTGACGATCCGGGCGCTGACCCTCACCGGCCGTGGCGAGCTCGCCTGGGCGACTGTGTCGGTTCCCGTCGGGACAGCAGCCACGGCGCTCGCCGGGGGACCAGGCGCCGTCTACGTCCTTCACATGACGAACTCGTCGCTGAACCAGACCGGCGGCGCGGGTGGAGCTTCCGGAGCTGGCGGCGGTGGTGGTGGCGCTCGCTTGATCATCCCGGCAGGCCGGACGCTGTCCGCCGAGGAGACGGCGATCGCGAACCAGCTCGTGGCCGAAGGCCACACGGTCGAAGCACTCGCTGAGTCGACCGTGCGAACGGCGGACTTCCTGGTGGACGGCGTGAGGACCGAGCTGAAGAGCATTTCGAATATCACATCCGGCGATCCATCCGGCGCGCTGGGCCGACGCATCCTCGACGGCGCCGGCCAGGCCCCTCACATCATCGCGGACGTCCGCCAGCAAGCAGGGATGACGCTGGAGCTCGCGCAGCGTGCGGCGCGGCGGGCCTACGGGGCCGATCGCGTCGGGCGGATTCAGAGTGTCCGGCTGATCGGACAAGGTTTCGACGTGACGGTGCCCCGCCTCTCGACTCCCCCGGTGGCGCCGTGATGCGCATCGCCGAACATCTCTATGTGGAGACTTCTATGACCGAACCCAGAGACGTGACTGCCGAGCTCGCGCACCGTATCGCAGCCGATAACGAGCACTTCGGCGGGACGATGCCGGAAGCGACGGCGATCTCCTGGCGCGGGTACCTCGCCGCGATGCTCGAGTGGAATCTGATTCCAGTGGCCGCGTACGACGAACTGCTCACCCGCATCCCGGCCGTGAAAGACGACCCCGCCCTCGCCATCCTGACGGGCCGCGAGTGAACGCAGGTCCACCGGCAAGCTGAGCTCGCTCGTCGCAACGAGGCGTGCGTGGCCTGCCCGAACGTCCGGCCGCGACCTGCGCCGCGATGCGGTGACCGGCCTCGCGAGGTGATCGGGTTCGGTCCGGACCGCGCCGGCGTTCGGGCGATCCTCCGGCCACACGTACACACCGTCGGTGTGGATGCTCGGCGCGCAGACACGTGCCTTCGCGTGCTCGGCGGCGACGCCGTGAACAAGCTCGAGGCTGCGCTCTCCGACGTCGATCGGCCTGCTGTCCTCGGTATGGATCCGTCCGGCATCGTCGCTGCGCGGTAGTGGGTTCCGAGCTGTCACCCCCATCCAGCCTCGAGTAACCTCGTGTTGTGCGCCCGCCGAACGGACCCTGCCCTCGCGGTTCGATCACGGTCGACCGCTGCTGGTCTCCGGTGGTCGCGATCGCGGTCCGCGCTGGCCAGCAGGCAAAGGATCAAGCTCATGAAGACCAGGCCTGTACGGAATCCCCGCCGCTTGATGCGCTTCTCGCTTCGCACGTGAGCATGGCTATGGGGTTGCGCTCGCGGGGACTTGTTGCCTACTCGGAAGGAACGTCTTCGCTGTCCTCCGGCGACACCACCGCCAGCATCTCGGCAGCGATCTGGTAGGCCGCGTGGACCGTGCTGGCAACGGCGGCCAGCTTGCTCGCCGCGACGCTGGGATCGACGTCGTCGGGGGGGGAGCACCGCGAACGCATGGTCGACCAACCGCAGCGCCTCGCGCGCGGCCGAGGCTGGGATCGCGACAGCGCCTGCAGGTCCCGACGAATACCGATCAAGTCGGCGTGCAGTTCACGCAGATGATAGGCGAGCACTTTGAGGTCTTCGTCGGTCATGGCGGAGGTAGCAGCTTTCCGATGGCCTCGCCCATCAGCTCCTCGGCACGCGCCAGGGCGGCTTCAATCTCGGCGAGCTGCGCTTCGCTGTAGTACTTCAGCAGCTCCCGCATGACCTGCTTGTGGGAAGCCCCTTCGTGGCCTGCAAGAAGTTCTTGAGAGACGCCTTGATCTCCGACCACCAGTGCTTGTCGTCGTCGTTCTTCCTCTTGGCAGGCTCGTCGGGAGGGTGGCCTCCAACGGATGCGACGACGAGCAGGCGTGCGAGGTGCTTTGCGAGGTTCTTGATCTGCCCCCGTGCTCGCTCGCCTTGTACGGCCATGGCCGTCGAGATGGCGAGCAGATCGGTCATCTGCCGGAGCGTGGCTTCGACGGCTTTCCTGGCCGGGGCGTAGTCGAGCATGGTGGGCTTGGGCCCACCGCTGAACGCCGCGATCCCGGTCAGGACGATTGCGCCGAGGACGACGAACGGGATCGCGACGTCATCCGCGACGCCGACCGCGGTGACGTCATCGGCGGCGAGCGCCCCTGCGACCTGCCAGGCAGCCACGGCGGCTCCTGCCACGCCCGCCAGCCTGACCTGTGGCCCGTGCTTCTTCGGCGGTCCTTCGATCGATCGAAGCGCGGTTTCGGCTTCCCGGAGCAGGACTCCGACGCGCCGCGTATCGGCGTCGGACAGGTCACCCGAGAGGTAGAGCTCCTTGAACCGAGCTGCGGTCGACTTGAACGTCGCCACCGCGGCGAGCGGTTGCAGGTCGTACGTGTCGAGCTTGGCCGTGATGTTGACCGGCCCGCTCGCGACGTTCGCAGCGCGCTCGGCACGCTGCTCCCTCATGGCACCACGTTGCTGCCGTGCGAGTCCGAGGCCACGTCTCCCTCCCCGATGTCACCGTTGGCGAGGCGGCACGTGAGCCGCCCGACGAGAAGCCTTAGAAATCAGATCCTTGACCGGTGGAGATAAGGGGGATCGAACCCCTGACCTCGTGAATGCCATTCACGCGCTCTCCCAGCTGAGCTATATCCCCGTGGAGGAGTCGGGTTCTACTGGCGAGGCCTGGCCGTGTCAAGCCTCGTGGTCGCCTGGGTCCTTGGCCGGCGGCCTGGGCGGCACGTCGTCGGGGTGCATGTAGTCGCCGAGGTCGTCGTCGTCGTCGAAGCTGATGCCGCCTTTGCGGTGGGGGCCGGTCGGGAGCGGCGGGCGCCTGGCGGCGGCCGGGGCCGGGGCCGGGGCGGCGGCGGCCGGGGCATCGTCGGTGGGCGACGGCCAGCTCTTCAGCGGCCGGGTCGGGGCACGCGTCGAGGAGGTCTCCGGCTTCGGCGTGGCCGGCTTGGTGGGCCGCATGGCGCGCTCGGCGATGCCCGAGGACACGGTGCCGTCGTCGCGGGCGGCAGCGGCGGCGGCGGCGGCGACGGCCGAGGCGGGGGGGCGGTCGTCGAAGCGGCGGCGGACGCTGCGGGGCGGCGGCGGCGCGGGGTCGTCGTCGGCGTCGAGCTCGTCGAGCTGGCGGACGAGGTCGCGGGCTTCGGGGAGCTCGGCGAGATCGATCTCACCGCGGCGGATCAGGTCGAGGACGAGCTCGCCGAGGTCGGCGAGGGCGTCCTGGCGGCGGCGGCCGGCGCGCGCGTCGTCGAGGCGGGCGCGGCCTTCGCGAGCGCCGCGTTCGATGGCGTCGCGGACGACGCCGGTGGTGGTCCGGATGAGCGTGCCGAGGGTGCCGCGCAGCTCGGGCGGGCGGAGGCCGCCGCGTCGCTTGCTTGCCATGGCGGCAGCCTAACATCTGGGCTACCGTCGGTGCCTCGTGAGGGTTCGCAGCCTGCTGCTCGGCCTGGTTGCGACGGTGGCGGCATGTCCGGCGCCGGAGCCGCCGCCGGTGGCGATCCCGCCGGTGTCGACCGGCAAGGTCCGGGTGCGGGTGTTCACCGAGGCGTCGCCGGTGCGGATGCTGGCGCACGCGGGGCGGTTCGTGTTTGCGGGGACGGACAGCGACCTCGAGCGCTGGGACGGCAGCGGGCAGGTGCTGCCGCTGTCGGCGGAGAGCGGGCTGTCGGGCAGCCACGTGGCGGCGATCGCGCCGGATCCGGAGCGGCGGTGGCTGTGGATCCTCACCGAGGGCGGGCTGGGACATTACGACGCGGGCGCGGAGCTGTATCGCGAGATGCCGCCGCCGCCGGCGTCGGTCGGGGTCGACTTGGCGGCGCTGGCCAGGGACGGCACGGCGAGCGTGGCGCCCGCCGACGAGGGCGGGGTGTGGCTCGCGAGCGAGCACGGGCTGGTGTACGTCAGCGGCCAGGGCGGCTGGGCGTCGACGCCGATCAAGGACCCGATCCGCGCGCTGGCGCGCGACCGCGCGGGCTGGCTGTGGGTGGCGGCGAAGGGCGGGCTGATCGCTCGCCGGCCGACCGGCGAGACGATGCGGATCGGCGCGGCACAGGGCTGCGCGGTGACCGAGCCGCGGATCGTCGTCGAGCTGGCGGACGACCGGATGCTGGTGATCGGCGCGGATGCCGAGGGCCATGACCGGCTGGCGCTGGGCAAGCAGCTGGCGTGGGTGACGTACCGCGCGCTGCCCGAGGTCCGCTGGGACGCGGGGGCGCAGCGTGGCGCCGGGGCGGTCGTGATGGGCGGCGACCGGGTGTACCGGGTGTCGCCGGCGAGCGAGTCGCCGGTGCGGCCGCTGGCGCGCGACGGGATGCGGCTGGTGGCGGTGGCGGGGACGAGCGCGACGGAGTGGGTGATCGATCCGATCGACCTGGTGGTGCCGCCGGGGGCGATGGCGATGGCGTCGGCGGACGAGCACCTGCTGATCGGGACGCGCGATCTGGGGACGGCGCGGTATCGCGACGGCGACGCGCACCCGCGCGACTGGCTGCGCCGCAAGCAGATGTTCCAGGACGCGACGACGCTCAGCGTGGCGTGCGCGCGGGCGCAGGACTGCTGGATCGCGACCGGGGCGCGGCAGGCGTGGCACTGGACCGGCGACCGGTTCAGCGCGAGCGGGCCGGACCAGGTGGTGCTCGCGGTGGTGCGCGATCCGACCGGGCCGATCTACGCGCTGCACCGCGGCGCGGCGGAGACCGAGATCCACCTGTCGCGGATCGAGGGCGCGGGGTGGACCGCCGTGCCCAAGGTCGCGCTGGCGACGCCCGGGACCGGGCCCGAGGTCAGCTTCGCGCGGTTCGCGGCGCCGGGAGCGCTGTGGGTCGGGCTGCGCTACCACGACGGGGTCGAGCGCCGGGCGTACGGGCTGGCGATCGTCGAGACCGCGACCGGCAAAACAACGTATCACCGCACCGAGGCCGCGGCGGCCGGGCCGGCGGACAAGAAGGCGCCGAAGATGCTGCCGATCCCCGTCGGGGTGGTCGATGCCGACGTCCGCGGGCAGACCGCGTGGTTCGCGACCAACGAGGGGGTGGCGCGGCTGGCCGGCGGCGTGGTGAAGCTGTGGACCGAGGCGGACGGGCTGCGCAGCGAGCTGGCGCGCGCGGTGACGATCGCGCCCGACGGCGAGGTGATCGTCGCTACCGGCGCCGGGGCGGGGGTGTGGAACGGGACGGCGTGGGACTTCCCGGCGGCGCTGCGGTTCGAGATCAACGACGTGGTGGCGACGCGCAACGGCCAGGTGTGGATGGCGACCGAGCGCGGGATCGCGGCCTGGGACGGCAAGAAGGTCCGGCGGGTCGACATGCTGCGCGGGCTGGCGGAGAACGAGGTGCTGGACATCGCGGTCGACCAGTTCGACCGGGTGTGGGCGCGCGGCCCAGGGTCGCTGACACTGATCTCGCAGTGACGCGTCCCGCGAGCGCGCCGGGACCGCCTCGACGTGAGCGGACGGCTCGACGGTGTCCGGGTCGGCGGCGACGCCCGGGCTCGATGAGCATGGGGATCGGGCGGCGGAGCGTGGCCCGACCAGGGGGATCGGCTCCTGCCACAAACTTGCCCGGGTGCGCGCGATCCGTAACGTCGGTGCACGGTGCGAAAGATCGTGGCGGATATGTACGTCCGGCCGGCGTTCCGGCGCTGGGGCGTCCGGTTCGCCCTGGCGATCGGGATCG
>DASWRS010000314.1:0-6605 GCA_036403075.1 Kofleriaceae bacterium | reverse complement strand
GACGCCAGTGAACGGATCTCGTAGCATCGTGTACGGGTTCTGGGACATCCATGTTTGATCGAATACGGGTGTCTTCAAATCGATGCGTTCTGTTGATCTCCGGAACGTCAGCGAAGTTCCTGTTGTGAATGCTAGTTACTTGTGCCCAATCAATTGACATGTTCACCTCGCATGCGTATCCATGAATCATGGCGAAGTCGATGCGCGGCGGCAAGCGGCCAGTCCAGCAGGAGCTGTTTCGACGCGGCGGCAAGCGGCGCGGCGCCGGGCGAAAGCCCAAGGGGACGCGGGCGGGGGAGCGGCACGGCGCGCGCCCGAAGTTCAAACCATACCATCCGCTGCACGTGGTGATGCGGGTGGTGCCGGCGGTGGGCAGCTTGCGGCAACGCAAGATGTACCTTATGCCGCTGGCGCCATAATGTACAATATGCCGGGCCGCGCGTTATGCCGCGGCCAGGAGCGCGCCGTCGAGCCCGCCTGCGGTTGCGCGGTATCTCTAGGACAAGGCAAGTGAACCCGGCGGCGGAGATCGCGTCGCGACATTGGGCTCACTGGCCCGCTGTGTCGGGCCAACCTGACGCCGCGCGACCCTCTGAAAGGTCCTTGAGGAACGCCAGCAAGCGATCACCGGCGCGGTACTTCCCGAACCGCAGCGTCGGGCCGCTGGTCTTCTCCATGACCTGGCGCTTTAGCTCGACGTCGGAGTGAAGGTAGATCATCGTCGTTGCGGGTGACTGGTGCCCGAGCCAGAGCGCGATCACGCTGAGGTCGACACTGGCACGGAGCAGGTTCATGGCGCACGTGTGCCGAAGCACGTGCGACGTGACGTGCTTCGGCACTAGGCTTGGGCACGTCGCGCGTGCCGCGGCGACGTACTTGGCCAGCGCGTACTCGAGACCATCCCGCCCCAAGGCAGCTCCACGGGCAGTAGGGAACACCGGCTCGTCGGGTCCAGCGGACAGTTCGCGGATCCACGATCGAAGCTCCGCGCGCAGAGCCGGTCGCAGAGGGACGCACCGTTCCTTCCTGCCTTTGCCCTCGCACCGGACATGGCTGCCTCGGCCGAGTTCGAGGTCCTGGCGACGCAGGCCTACCAACTCGGAGGCGCGGAGCCCGGTCTCGATGGCCGTCGCCAGCAACGCGTGATCGCGGCGGCCGATCCACGTGCCTGGGTCGGGAGCACCGAGTAGCGCCTCGACCTCGCGCCCGTCCAGGAAGTCGACCGCGCGCTGGCCGGTGGTCTTCATCGGGATCGCGAGGACCTGCTGGATTGTCGCCATGTACTGTGGTGCCTGCAGTGCCGCGTAGGTGAACAGGGAGTGGATCGCCGATAGCCTGGCATTTCGGGTGCGAGCACCGTTGCCACGCGAGCGCTCCAGGTCATCCAGAAAGCCCAGGACGCAATCGGCATTGAGATCGCCGAAGGTTACGGCTGATGGCTTCTTCCGGTACCTCCGCTCGATGTGGCGCAGGAGGAGCTGGAACGTGTCTCGGTAGCTCGCGACGGTATGCGCGCTGACGCGCAGCTGGCGCATCAAGCGATCGGTGAAGAACCCTTGCAGCACAGCTGGGAACTCGCGGAGCTGAGTCATGACCGCCCCCGCATGTTGCTGGCCAGGCGCAGGAGCTCCGGCGTCGCCGAAAGGTACCAGTAGGTATGATCGGGATGCGTGTGGCCCAGGTAGGCGGCCAGCAACTCCATGCGAGCCATCACAGGCGCTCGCGCGCGGTACCACTGTTCGATCGTGCGGACCGCAAAACGATGCCGAAGATCGTGTAGTCGTGGTCCGCTACCCACCGCCCGCGTGACACCAACGTCCCTGCAAATCATTGCGTAGTTCCGTTCCAGCGTGCCGAGCGGAACGCGGTGCCCGCTGTCACCGACGAAGAAGGTGTCGTCATGGCGAACTACCAGCCGGTCTCGATGCCTTCGATAGCTGGCAAGCGCGCTGCTCGTCGATGGATGTACAGCGACTATCCGAGTGCGGCCCTTCGAGTTTCGGATGAGGATCGTGCCGTTGTCGAGGTCGACATCGGCGTTCAAGAGCTTGACCGGCTCACCGGGGCGCATCCCGGTCGCGGCAAGCAACCCGATGATCGTGCTGAACGTGTGCCGGCGAAGCCCGACCGGAGACGCGAGCCGCAGCGAGGCACGCAGGATGCGCCTGAGCTCGTTGTACGTGTGCAGCGTTGGCGTTCTCCGCTTGTATCTCCTCGGGAGAGCACGAGGTGGCGGGATCTCCGTCTTCACGTCCAGCGCGCTGCAGTAGGTGGCGAAGCCCCGGACCATCCGCAGCCGATCGGACCACCAGGCTGGCTGCGAGCCCTTGGAGAGCGTAGCCCACTCGATCGCGAGCGGGACCGTAATGCGCCGCGCTCGGTGTTCCTGCATGAACTTGACGAACTTCCGAAGCTCCTCACCCGTCCGCTCCAGGCTGAAGCCAGCGCGACGGCGCAGGTCGAGATACTCGGCGAGCGAGTCGCTCAACGGCGTCATTTGCTAACACTCCCCGGCCACGGCTGGGCGAGCAACCGCAGCTGATCTGTCTGAACGTGGACATAGGTCTTGGTGCTCAGCGGGTGGCCGTGCCGCAGCGCCGAGCCGAGCTCGGTGAGACTCGCGCCGCCCCGGAGCAGACGGGCTGCGAACGAGTGCCGCAGCAGGTACCCGCCCGTGCGAGGGGCTGCGATCCCGGCACGTTGGAGCTCGTGCAAAACGAGGCTGGATATCGTGCGTGAGCTCCCGAAGTCTCGATACGGTGCTTTGAGGCACAGGAAGAGAGCCGAGCTCGTACAGCGCGGACGTCCTCGTTGGATGTACGCAGCGAGCGCGGCGCCGATCTCCCTGGAGAATGGCACCCAATCGGCGCGACCTCGCTTCCCGTGTACAAGCAGAGCGCTGCGCGTCCAGTCGACATCGGTCAGCTGCAGCCGACGGACCTCGCAGGGGCGCAGCCCGGTGCGCGCCAAGAGCAGCAGAATCGCGTGATTCCGTAGTCCGGTCGGCGTGTCCCGTTTGCTGCTCAGCAGCAGCGCGTCGACGCGTGCCTCGTCCATGTACTTGGGCGCCGCCCGATCGGCCGGGCGTCGAACTTTCGGAATGGCCGGCCGCAAGTCGGTCGTGAGCTGCCCGGTCATCTGCGCGTAGCCGACGAAAGCGCGAACGGAGGCGCGGACTTCGCAGGCGGACGAGCCTGTCATCGCTGTCGGATTCTCTCGGAAGAAGTCCAGGATCGTGCGAGCTCGTAACCTGCGAAGAATCGGGCGCCTGCTGCCAAAGACATGTGACAGAAACCGACGGACTCGACGCGAGTACCCAACAACCGTCGATGCCTTCAGGCCGCGCTTGGCTTGGAGATACTGAGCGAAGTCCGCAAGCACGGAATCATGAGGATGCGGCGCCGGCAGCACTCGCGGAGAAGCGAGACCGTGGTCTCGGAGGTAGGCCAAGAACTTCGCCAACGTGCGTGGAACGCCGCGCTTCATTCCGCCGCGCGCCTTCTGACACCTGAGGAACTCGCGCAGTGTGTCCTCGTCGACCGTGACGAGTTGGCGCTGGCGGCGCTCAAGCCAGCGCACGAGACGCGTAGCCGTCGCACGGCGCGTCTGGATGCTCTCCGGGCGGTAACCCTCATGAACGAGCTGCGCGATGAACTCGGCAACGTGGTCGCTTGGTCTGATCACGAGAATGGTACGGCGTTATGCCGGGAACGGATCGCGAGAGACCGCGCTCACCGTCGCTGATTGCCTCCAATGATCGAGTCCGCGGCATAACGCGCGGCCCGGCATATTGTACCAGGCGATGCGCGAGGCGACGATCACCGCCGCGATGCGCGAGCGGTTCCGCATCGTGCACATCAGCCTGCAGCGCAGCCACGTGCACTTACTCGTCGAGGCCGAGGGCAAGGATTCGCTCACGCGCGGGATGCAGGGCTTCACGATCTCCGCGGCGCGGAACATCAACACGGTGCTCGGAGACGGCGCGCGGCGGCGCCGCGGCACGGTGTTCGCCGATCGCTATCACGTCGAGGTGATCACGACGCCGAGGCGGGCGCGCCACGCCATCGGGTACGTCTTGTCGAACTGGCGGCACCATCGTGAAGATCAGCGGGGGCAGGCGAGCACGTGGCTGGTGGATCCGTTTTCCAGTGGGATCCTGTTCCCCGACTGGCAGGAGCTACAGGACAAGCCGCTGATGTGGCCGATCCGCGCGACATACGATCCGATGGTGGTGTTTCGACCCAAGACCTGGTTATTGGCAGAAGGCTGGAAGCTCGGCGGAGGCCCGATCAGCGCGCGCGACGTGCCCGGCAAGCGGAATGCGTGAACCTGGGATCCGCGGCACGCACGATGTCGAGCACGGCGCGTGGGAGCTGCGGTTCCCGGCCGCGAGCTGGTGCGGGACCGCCGGCACCCGTGATCCGGATCGATCGCCGAGGCGTATGGCCGCGTCGGCGCGTTCATGCACGCCATCGTCTTGATTGGGCATGCCCTCGCTCGGCACTGGCCAGAGTGGGATCTGCGCCTTGTGACAAGCCCATCAAATGGATCGCGGCGGCTCGCGACAATGAGCGCGCCGGCGTGACAATCGATCAGAGCAGCCGCGCGAGGTTCTCGAGCGCGATTCGTCGAAGCTTCAAGTAGCGGTTCGCGTCGAGCGTGTGTCTGGCGGCCCACTCGGTGGTGGACGCGGCGGCGTCTCCCAGCTTTGCGGCAAAGCTCTGCGGCCAGTGGTGCTGCCACGCGAAGATCCACGCTGCCAGTGCTTCGGCGTCGCGCCCCGACGGCTGGGTCGCGATCACGGCACGGGTTGCGCTCGCGAGGTCATCCGCGGACACCTTGAGACCCGATGCCGGAAGCATCAGCGGGACGCCGCCGGCGCGAAGGATTTGCCACGGGTCGATCACGTCCCGATGTTAGCCCGGGCGCGGCTCCACGAGGTGCTCGCGACGATCCGACGGTAGCGGCTGGGATCAACGCTGCGAGCCGGCGAGGACTGCGGTCAGGTGGCGAGGACGTCGATCGCGGCGCGCGCGGTGTCGGCGGCGCCGCCGACGAGCTGGGCGGCGGTGGCGAGCAGGATGACGCCGCCGAGGATCAGGACGGCGCCGAGGGCGATCGAGAACACGTTGACGGCCGGGGCGGCGCGGTTCATGACCGCGAGCGCGAGGTTGCCGACGAAGGCGGCCAGGAGGATCGGGGCGGCGAGGGCGAGGCCGTGGCCGAAGGCGGCGGTGGCGTGGCGGATGAGGGCGGGGCCGAGGCTGGCGAGCTGGGCGAGGTCGGCGGGAGAGGCGGCGGCGCTGCGCACGATGGCTTCGAGGCCGCCGGCGGCGAGAAAGCCGAGGCCGGCGATCGCGGTGATCATGCTGCGCATCACGCCCGCGGATTCGCCGGCGCGCGAGTCGTACTGCGAGGCAAAGCCCAGGCCGAGCGACAGGCCCATGAGCTGGCCGGCGATCGCGACGCGCGACATGACGGCGCGCGCGGTGAAGCCGGTGATCAGGCCGACGGCGAGCTCGAGCGCGCCGATCAGCGGCAGGGCCGAGAATTCGACCGGCGCGCGGCTCGGGCCGATCGCGAGGGTGACCGAGAGGACGAACGCCAGGCGCGCGCGCAGGGGCACGCCGGCGTCGCCGATCACGGGGGCGGTGGCGGCGAGGCCGCCGACGCGTGCGAGGACGGCGATGAAGGCGCCGATTTCTGGTTCGGAGAGGGTCATGGTGATGGCGTGCTGGCCGCAACGGACGCGGCGAGATCGGTCGGGTCGGACAGCTGGGCCGTGAACGCTGCTGTGGTGAACCGACCGATCTTGTCGAGCATCCAGTGGCCGGCGAGCGCGATGACGATCAGCGCCGCGGCGAGCTTGGGGACGAAGGTCAGGATGCTCTCCTGGAGCTGGGTCGCGGTCTGGATCACTGCGACGGTCAGGCCGACGACGAGGCCGGTGATCAGGAACGGCGCCGACACCGCGATGACCACGATCAGCGCGTTGCGCCACAGGTCGAGCAGGGAGTCGGGGCTCACGTCATCGCTCCGCGGAGCAGCGACTGCACGACCAGGTGCCAGCCGTCGATCATGACGAACACGAGCAGCTTGATCGGCAGGGCGACGACCTGGGGCGGCACCATGACCATGCCGAGCGAGGTCAGGATGACCGCGGCGACGAGGTCGATGACCAGGAACGGCAGGAGGATCGTCAGGCCGATCTTGAACGCGAGGCGGAGCTCGGACAGAAGGAACGCCGGGATCGCGATCTTGAGCGGGACCTCGTCGATCGTCGTCGGGCGGGGCGCGTTGCTGGCCTCGTAGAACAGCGCGAGGTCGGCCTCGGTGGTGTGGTGGAGCAGGAAGCTGCGCAGCGGCGGGGTCGCGGCGTCGAGCGCCTGCTGCTCGTCGAGCTGGCCGGCGAGATAGCCGCGGCCGGCGCGATCGTAGACCTGCGTGGCGATCGGGGCGGACACGAACACCGACATGAACAGGGCGAGGCCGACGAGGACCTGATTGGGCGGCGCCGACGGGGTGCCGATGCCGGTGCGGACGAAGCCGAGCACGACGATGAACCGCACGAAGCAGGTGCACGACAGCACGATCGCCGGCAGCAG
>DASWRS010000313.1:0-14176 GCA_036403075.1 Kofleriaceae bacterium | reverse complement strand
CCACCGGCTTTCACCTGATCCAGTCGATCGCGGGTCTGATCGAAGGCCACCGCGCGTGGCTGCGCCCCGGCCTGATCGTGATCGACGCGCGATCGCGCGGTTGCGCCGGCACGACGATCGCCGCCGGCCTGCGCGACCTCGGCATCACGATCCCGATCGTGCTCGTCGCCGCGCCCGGCGAGGCGTTGCCGGTGTCCTCGGACGACACCCTGCGCATCGTCGACAGCGCGACGGCCGAGGCCGCGGTCACCGAGCTCGCGACCGGCGTGCTCGCGAGACCACCGGCGCCGGCCCCGACGGACATCCACCGCAGGCCGGCGGCCTAGCCAGGCTCTCCCGGGCTATCCGGCGGTCCAGCCGGCCGCGCGCTCGGCGCGCCAGGCGTCGAGCTCCGCCGAGGTGACGTCGGCCTCGTGGTGCAGCGTCCAGTTGAGGCACGCGATCAGATCGTCGGCGTCCTCGATCCCGACGCCGATCCGGATCAGCCGATCGATCCCCAGCCCGGCGAGCTGCGCGGCCGGGGTGAAGTACTCCGAGACCGTGCGGTGGTGGTTGACCTTGGTTGCCAGGCCATCGAACGACAGCGCGTAGCGCAGCACCTCGCACGACACCAGGACGTCGGCGATGTGGCGGTGGCGCGCCTCGTCGGCGCCGGCGATCCGGAACGCGAGCAGCGAGCCGGTGCGGCGATAGTCGCGGGCGATCACCGCGGCGTCCGGGTGATCGGGCAGGGACGGGTGGAAGGTGCGCTCGATCCGCGGGTGGCGGGCGAGGAACGCGGCGATCCGCGCCGCGCTGTCGCAGCGCCGGGCGTGGTCGATCTCGGCCGCGGCCAGACCGGCGGCGATCCGGCGCGCGCGATCGTCGTCGAGGATCCCGCCGCGCATCGCCACGAGGTCCATCACCTGGTTGGCGAGCTCGACGTCATTGGTCGCGATGTAGCCGCCGAGCGCGGTGTCCTGACCGCCGAGCGCCTTGGTCAGGCTGCCGACCACGACCCGCACGCCGCGGGCGAGCAGCGGGGTGGCGAACGCCCACGGCGTCGCGATCGTCGAGTCGATCACGAGGTTGCGGGTCAGCGCGGCGAGCGCCGGGATGTCCTGCGCGCGGGTCAGCGGGTTGGTGAAGGTCTCGGCCAGCACCAGCTGGGTCTCGGGCCGGATCGCGGCGGCGAGCCCGGCGAGGTCGCCATCGTCGACCAGCGTGACCTGCGCGCCGATCCGGCTCGCGGTGTGCTCGAGGAACACGCGGGTCTTGTTGTAGACCTGCCGCATCACGACGGCGTGGCCGCCGGCGCGGAGCACGACGTCGGCGACGAGCGCGATCGCCTGCATGCCGCTGTCGGTGACGATCGCGGCGCGGGCGCCCTCGAGCGCGCGCAGCGCGGCGATCAGCTCGGCGGTGCCGGGCGTCCCGTAGCGCGCGTAGAGCTGGGGCAGCTCCGACCACGCCCCGTCGCCGAGCATCAGGCAGGCCGCCTTGGCCTCCTGCCACGCGACGACGTTCGGCGAGCCCAGGAGATCGCGCTGGATCGTCGAGCGCTCGGGGTTGAGCCAGGGCACGCCGGTCTTGCGCGCCTGGACATCGAGCGCGGCGTGGAGCTGGCGGGTCGCCGCGCCCATGCCGCCGAGCAGCGGGCGCTCGCGCGGGCAGGCGGTGGGGTCGAGCCAGGCGCTGATCGGGCGCGCCGTCGGACGCCGGGTCCGGCGGGTCGGCTCGTCGTTCATTCGGCGACTCCGAGCCACAGGGCCTGCTCGACCCGGCCGAGCTCGCGGATCTGCGCGGCGAGCTCGCGGATCTGTGCGTCGTCGCTCGCCGAGATCACGAAGCCGTGGTGCGTGACCAGCGGCTCGGGTCGGGTCGCGCGGTTCTGCAGGGTCAGCCCGGCGCGCCGGACCAGCGAATCGACCCGCCGCGCGAGCCCGGGGTGGGCCTCGGCGCTGACCCGCAGGTAGTGCCGGCGCGGCGGGGACGGCGCCGGTTGGCCGCGGTGCGGCGCCGGCCACTGCACCGAGTTGTCCTGCGCCAGATCGATCAGGTCCCCGAGGATCGCGGTCGCGGTCGGCAGCGCGCCGGCGCCCTTGCCGAACAGCGACAGGTCGCCCGACGCCGCGCACTTGAGGTAGACCGCGTTGTACTCCTCCTCGACCGAGGCCAGCAGGTGCCAGTCCGGCAAGAGCACCGGCTCGACCGCCGCGCACAGCTGGTCGCCGCGCCGCGCGGCGTGCGCGATCAGCCGGATCCGGAAGCCCATCGACTCGGCGAGATCGCAGTCGGCCGGCGACAGCTCGCCGATGCCGCGGACCGGCAGCGTGTCGGGCGGCAGCCACGCGCCGAACGCGCGGTACGCCAGGATCGACAGCTTGGCCGCGGCGTCGAGGCCCTCGAGATCGGCCGACGGGTCGGCCTCGGCGAGCCCCATCCGCTGGGCCTCGGCGATCGCGCGATCGAGCGACCACTCGTCCTGCTCGAGCCGGGTGATGATGTAGTTGCAGGTGCCGTTGACGATCGCCATCAGGCTGTCGATCTCGTCGGCGCGGTGCGACAGGTGGCGGATGATCGGCAGCGCCGCCGCGGCCGCGGCCTCGCACAGAAGCGGCGTCCCGGTGCGCTGGGCCAGGACGCCGAGCTCGGCGAGCTTTCTCGCCAGCAGCGCCTTGTTCGCGGTGACCACCGGCTTGCCGGCGGCGAGCGCCGCGGCCACCGTGGGCTCGACGTCGAGGCCGCCGGCGACCTCGACGATGACGTCGACCTCGGGGTCGGCGACCAGCTCGAGCGCGGTGACCGTGCGGGCGATGCCGGCGGCGAGCGCCGTGCGCGGCTTGTCCGGATCCCGGACGGCGATCCGGGTGACCCGGAACCGCACCCCGTAGCGCTCGGCCATCGCGCCCGCCTGGCGCGCGAGCAGCTCGAGCACGCCGGTGCCCACGGTGCCGCAGCCCAGCATGCCGATCCGGATCTCGCGGATCGGCCGGGCGCCGATGCCCTCGAACCGCGCGCGCGGCGCGGTGACCCCGAACGCGCGCGCGTCGCGCAGCAGCAGCGCGAGCCGGTCCTGGTCGGCGAGGAACGCGTCGTGGCCGTACTCGGAGTCGAGCTTCCACAGCGAGCACGACGCGCCGACCGCCTGGAGCTCGCGGTACAGCTCGTGCTGGAGCGGGAACGGGAACACCAGGTCGCCGGGCACGCCGACCACGAGCACGTCGGCGGTGACCCGGGCGAGCTGGGCGCGCAACGTCGCGCGATCGGTCCCGAAGTGGCTGCGATCGATCGCCTCGGACAGGAGCAGGAACGTCCGGACCGGGAACCGGGCCGCGAACCGCTCGCCGTGGTGATCGAGGTAGGCGGCGACCGGCGGGCGCTCGAGCTCGGGCACGAGGACGCCGAACCGGGTATCGAGCTCGTCGCGGCCGCGGTAGGTCAGCATGCCGAGCTGGCGCGCGCGGATCATCCCGGTCGCGACGTCGCCGGTGCGCAGCCCATCGCGCACCAGCTCGCGCTGCAGGTGGCGGGTCGCGGTGCCCCAGCCGTCGGGGCGCAGCCCCGCCGAGATCGTGATCAGCCGCGCGCAGCGCTCGGCGTGACGGACCGCGAACGCGACGCCGACCAGCCCGCCCAGGCTCGCGCCGACGTAGGTCACCGCCGCGGTGCAGCCCAGGCCGTCGAGCCACGCCGCGATCAGATCGGCCAGGCCGAGCGCCGACAGCGGTGGGATCGCGCCGTCGTCGAAGCCGCGCCAGGTCGAGCCATTGCCCGGCCAGCACGGGCACAGCACCGTCGCGCGGCTGGGATCGACCAGGTCGGGCGCCTGCAGCGCCGGCCACCACGCCTCGGCGCCGCTCACCGGCTCGCCGAACGGAAACGGCGACGCGGTGATCCCGCCCACGACCACCACGACCGGCGCGGTGCCGAGCGGCTGGCCGACGAGGTACCCGGCGAGCTCGACGCCTGCGAGCGCGTGACCCTCGACCACCATCGTGTCGCGGCGGACTTCGTAGCGGCGAGGGGCGGGGGCAGCGGCGTCCGGGAGCGGCGCGGGGGCGGACATACCTCCGTCATGGTGGACGATCGCCGCCGCGGGGTCAATTCCTCGGCCGGCACAAACCGATTTCATAACACCGCCTTACTTCGCCCCGCCTGCCGGCCGCTCACCGATCGATCACCGTGACATCGGGCTCGGCCCATGGTGCGGCAACCGGCTGCGGGCTAGGCTTCTGAGGTGGCAGGGCTCGACGAGGCGCGCGCCCGCTCGGTGCTCGCCGACATGCAAGAACGTCTCACGCGCGGCCCGGCCGCGGCGCTCGGTGTGGCTGCGAGCGCCACGCCCGAGGACGCTCGCGCTGCATTTCTCCAGCTGACCAAGCAGTACCACCCGGTGCGGTTCGGACGGATGGCCACCGAGATCCAGAAGCTGGCGAACGAGGTGTTCCTCGCACTGCGCGCGGCCCACGACGCGGTCGCCAAGCCGGCGCGGCGGCCGTCGGGCGCCGCTTCGACGCAGCCGCTGCCGCCGATGCAGCCGCTGCAGCCGATACCGGGCTCCCCCGGCGCAAACCGGAGCGGGCAAGGATTGCCATCGCGCCCGGTGCGTCTGGATCCCGGCGAGCGGCCGCAGATACCGCCGGGCACGCCGCCGGGCACGCCGCCGGGCACGCCGATCGCCTCGATTGCCCGGGCGGTCAGGCCCGCGGCGAATCGCCCCGTGGCGCCACCGGCGGCCGGGCAGGGCCCCACGACCCGACCGCTCGCCGGTGCGCGTCCCGCCGGGGCCGCCGCCGCACCGGTGGCCGCGCTGGACGAGGCCGCGGTGCTCGATCTTCTCCAGCGCCAGCAATGGGATCAGGCGCGCGCCGCGCTGCACCAGCTGTCGGCGCGCGATCCGGGATCCAGGCGGATCCGCGCGCTCGTGTGTTACGCCCGCGGTCGTGAGGCTCAGCTCGATCACCGGCTCGACGATGCGCGCGTCGAGCTGCAGGACGCGCTCGAGCTCGATCCGGATCTCCAGGTCGCCAAGACCGCGTTGACCGAGCTGTTCACTCGCCGTAAATAGGTATACTTCCGACGAGGCATGGGCCGCGTCATCGGGATCGATCTCGGCACCACGAATTCGTGCGTGGCGGTGCTGGAGGGTGGGGAGCCGACGGTGATCCACAACCAGGAGGGCGGCCGCACCACGCCGTCGATGGTGTCGTGGAACGCCGATGGCGACGTCGTGGTCGGCGCGGCGAGCAAGCGCCAGATGGTCACCAACCCGCAGCGCACCGTGTTCGGCGCCAAGCGGCTGATCGGCCGCAAGCTGCACGACCGCGAGGTCCAGGCGTTGATGACGCGGCTGCCGTACAAGGTCGTGACGGCCAAGAACGGCGACGCCTGGGTCGAGATCGCCGGCACGCCGCACTCGCCGCAGGAGATCTCGGCGCACGTGCTCGCCAAGATGAAGCGCGTCGCCGAGGACTACCTCGGCGAGCCGGTGTCCGAGGCCGTGGTCACCGTCCCGGCGTACTTCGACGACGTCCAGCGCCAGGCGACCAAGGACGCGGGCGCGATCGCCGGGCTCACCGTGCGCGCGATCCTCAACGAGCCCACCGCGGCCGCGCTGGCCTACGGCGCGCAGCACCAGCACAACCAGCGGCTCGCCGTGTTCGACCTCGGCGGCGGGACGTTCGACATCTCGATCCTCGCGATCGAGAACGGCGTGTTCGAGGTGCTCGCGACCCACGGTGACACGTCGCTCGGCGGCGACGACTTCGATCGCGTGATCATCGACCTGCTCGCCGACGAGTTCGCGGCCGAGCACGGCATCAACCTGCGCAACGACTCGGTCGCGCTGCAGCGGCTCAAGGAGGCCGCCGAGCGGGCCAAGATCGAGCTGTCGTCGGCGATGACCACCGACGTCAACCTGCCGTTCATCGCCGCCGGCGGCAACGGCCCGGTCCACCTGATGCGCGAGCTCGAGCGCGGCCAGCTCGAGCGCGCGTGCCGCCCGCTGGTCGATCGGCTGGACGCGCCGTGCCACCGCGCCCTGGCCGACGCCCACTGCACGCCGGCCGACATCGACCAGGTCCTGCTGGTCGGCGGCATGAGCCGGATGCCGGCGGTCCAGGAGCGCGCCGTCCAGATCTTCGGCAAGCCGGCGAGCAAGGGGGTCAACCCCGACGAGATCGTCGCGATGGGCGCCGCGGTCCACTCCGGCATCATGGGCGGCGAGCTCCAGGAGGTCGTGCTGCTCGACGTCACGCCGCACGACATGGGCGTCAAGGTCGCCGGCGACCGGATGTCCGTCGTGATCACCGCCAACACCAGCATCCCGACCCGCGCCAAGAAGATCTTCGCGACCACCGAGGACAACCAGACCTACGTCGCGATCGAGATCTACCAGGGCGAGCACGAGCTGGCGTCGCGCAACCGCCGGCTCGGCCGGTTCGTCCTGGGCGATCTCCGGGCCGCGCCGCGCGGCGTGACCAAGGTCGAGGTCAGCTTCACGATGGACGCCGACGGCATCCTCGAGGTCACCGCGGCCGAGGTCGGCACCGGCCGCGCCGCCAGCGTCCAGATCGAGGCCTCCAGCGGCCTCACCGCCGAGGAGATCGAGCGCCTCGGCCAGCGCCTCGGCACCTGACGGCCTTGGGCCGAGTGATCAGCAGTGCGAGTCGATCAGGCTGTCGCAGGCGTCGATCGCGCGCGAGATCGTGCAGTTCGTGAAGGTGCACACGGCATCGCCCGTGCCGGGCTGCGAGCACCAGTCCAGGGTGACCCAGCACTGGCCGTCGACGTCGCCCGGGCTCAGCAGCGAGGCCTTCGGTGGATCGGCGGTGCTGGAGCCGGCCCCGTCGTGGACCAGGACGCTGCGATCGCCCCGGGTGTACGTGAAGTCGCCGCTGGCGGGCGTCTGGTCGCCCGGGCTGTCGGCGCACGCGACCAGAGACACAGATGCCACTAGACCGATGAAAAACCTGTTCATTCCTTCAACTCCCGTGGTTGGTGACAAGGACGTACCTGTCCAGCTGGAGCCATACTGGTCGTATGGTTCCGCAGACGTTCATCCACCTTGCGTGTAATCGTGCACTGCGGTCAATGGTGCTTTTTGCGGCACCGGCACGACGCAATGCGCGATAGCCGGGAGACTCAGCCGCTCGCGAGCGAGACCACGGCAGCGTCGTAGTTGCCGGCGCCCATGCCGCCGGCCTCGAAGATCTCGCGCTCGGCGATCCACGCGAACGAGTCCTCGAATGCCTGTCTGCTGTACGGCTCGAACACGATGCGCTCTCCCGGCCCCCAGCGCCGGGTGTCCATCGCGGCGTGGAACCGCTCGGGGAACTCCTTCAGGTAGTAGTGCGTGTAGAGCTCGGGCCGGAGATCGATATCGCGCTGCGCGCGCCGCAGTGCCTGGTAGTAGCGGCGGACATCGTCCGGATCCGGGTCGCCGTTGAGCATCGCGGCGATCATGAACGTGGTGTCGATGATCTTGCGATATCCGAGCTGCTCGGCGAAGTAATACGGCCCGCTGAACAGCGTCGCGGCCGACATTCGGCCTTCGAGGAAGGCCTCCATCCGGTGGAACAGCATGCCCTCACCGAACGACAGGTGGATCTTGTCGCGGGGCAGGTAGCGCTCGAGTGCCTGGATCGTCGCGTAGTGGCTGCCGGACTGGAAGCCGACCGAGATCGGGACCCCCGCGAGATCCGCCGGCGTCTTGATCGGCGAGTCCGCCGCCACGAAGATCCCCGCCGGGGCCACCGAGTACGCGTCGGCGAACAGCCGGGTGTGCCCGCGCGACGCGGCGACGTTGACCGTCCAGTGGCACGCGCAGGTCACGTTCGACGACCGCCCGCGCTCGATGCTCTGGAACGCGCCGGCGATGCCGGTCGCGCCGTGGTGCGCGCCGTCGGTCGACCGGATGAGCTCCTGGAACTCGTAGTGCAGGCCCTCGTCGCGAAAGTAGCCTTTCTCCGCGGCAACCCATTCCTGCAACCGAAAGTGAGCCTCGATCACGAACTTGGCCATGCGCTCACGGTAGCGAACCCGGGGTGGCGGTACGATGGCGGTCCAGGAATGCCGGTCATGCCGAGATCGAATGAGCAGGGCGTGCGCCTCCGCGACCTCCGGATCCTCGATGTTGTCCTGCGCGAGCACAGCCTGACCCGCGCGGCCGAGCAGCTCGACACCAGCCAGCCGACGATCAGCAAGGTGCTCGCGCGGCTGCGCGCCCAGTTCGGCGATCCGCTGCTGGTCCGCGACGGCCAGGCGATGCGGCCGACGCCCCGGGCCGCCGAGCTGATCGCGCCGCTGCGCGCGCTGCTGCAGGCCGCCGACGGCATCCGGCGACCGGCGCGCGGCCGGTTCGATCCCGCCACCGCGATGCGCAGCTTCCGGCTGCTGGTCAGCGACGTCGGCATGATCCGGTTCCTGCCGCTGCTCACCGCGCGCCTCGCCGCCGCCGGCCCGCGCTTGACCCTGGAGGCCGTGCCGCTCGACTCGCGGCGCTTCGAGGCCAAGCTCGCCTCGGGCGAGGCCGACCTGGCGCTGGGCTGGTTCCCGCGGGCGCCGCGCGGCCTGCGGCGCCAGGCGCTCTACGTCGACCGCTACGTCAGCGTTGCACGCCGCGGCCATCCCGCGCTCCGCAGGCTGCGCACCGCGGCCGGGTTTCGCGCCGCGCGCCACATCATCGTCACGGCCTCGGAGACCGGACACGGCGCCCACGAGGCCGCCCAGAGCGCGCTCGAGGCCGCGATCGTGCCCGAGCACGTCCTGGCGCGGCTGCCGAGCTTCGTGGTCGCCGCCGTCGTGGCGTCGCAATCCGACGGCGTCGCGACCATCCCGGCCAACCTGGCGCACGCCCTCGGCCCGCTGCCGCTCGCCGTGTTCCGGCCGCCGATCACCATCCCGCCGATCGCGGTTGCCCAGTACTGGCACGAGCGCTACCAGCGCGACCCGGGCCACCGCTGGCTGCGCGAGGCCTGCTTCGCGCTGTTCCGTCGAGACCGCCGCGGTTGAGCCAGGCCGCCCCGACCGGCCGATCCTCCCAGGGGTCACGTCGCAGAATCGGTATTATGTCAACTCCAGCCGGGTGTGGTTCTCATATGGTGACTTCCTTGCAGAACCCGGCGTTACGGCGCCGATCCTCGTCGGAGCCGTTCGCGCCTCGCCGCCCGTAGGTTCGGCGCCTGCAGCGCACGCAGCTGCAGCACCTCATCGCCGGTCGTGTGCTTCCACCGGGCACCGGGCCGCTTCTATCCGGCACGACACCAGGCTCTTGCACGTCGCCTCGACGTTGCCGCTGCCGATCGGCAGGCCCACCGCGCGCGCGTCGCCAGGGCTGCTGTAATCGGCCGCAATAGATCGAGGTCGTGGGTGTCGGGCTCGAGCGTCGGGGCGAGCTGGAAGCGTCGTTCCAGCGTAATCGGCCGTTATGGGCAACCAGCGATCCGAAACCCCGCAGCGCGCACTACCAGGATGAAGCTTGCGAGCTCGTCCAACGACTCCGTTCGCGCTACCGCGACCGGAACCAATGATTCCCAAGGAGAGTCTATGCAGAAATACAGGAGACACGCAGAACACGCCAGGGTGTGCCCTTTCGCAGCAGCGGCGCCCATAGGCCTGGCGCTCGTCCTGACGGGATGCGTAGCGGAGGAGATCGTGCCGATCGACTCCGAGTCCTTCGCGATGCCGACTGAAGAGGTGTTGGCTCAAGACTCGGGCCTAATGAGCGAGCCAGTTCGATCGGAACCTAGACCACTGGATGGATTTGCCGCCAACCGGATGGATGTGTTCTGGAACGCCGCCGACGGATCGCTGATGGACACGGTGTGGGACGGCTCCTTCTGGAGCGACCATCAGCTCTCGGCGGGGCCCATGGCCTCTGCCCCCGCACCGCTCGACGGGTTCGCCCCGGGCCGGATGGACGTGTTCTGGAAGGCCACCGACGGATCGCTGATGGACACGGTGTGGGACGGCTCCACCTGGATCGTTGCGGCGCTGTAGCCGCGGTAGCCTGACCGGCGCCGCTGTCGACGGGTGGGCCCACCACCGGGAGCTGGTGCTGGACGACCGTAGCGTCGCCGTCGTGGGCCGGCAGGGCCGTGCTGGCTACCGTACTCATCCGCGCTTGTACTCGGCCGGTGCAGTCTGACCGTCCAGCGGTGCAGGATGTAGTCGGGGCGTTGGCGAAGTGCTGCGATGCGAGGGGCCGCCGAGCCGTTGCGCGCGCTGATCCTGCCCGGCACCCCACCTGGCCGCAAAACCAGTTTTGGAGCGTAGAACCCGGGTATTCACCTTGTAGATCCGCATGTTACCGTCACGAAGGCGTCACAATATTGGATCCACACCCCTCTGGCCGGGTGCGGCGCAGCCGCCATCGCCTCGGCGACCCACGGCGGATCCACTGGTACCGGCGACGCCTCGATCCGTAGCGTCAAGGTCGGCGGCGTACGATCAGTCGGATGACGCTGGGTCGCTGCACGCGTAGTCGTACTCGAATTCGCGCTTGTCGATCTCGCTGACCATCGTGATGCGCGTCGGCCGGCGCTTCGCATCGTAGACGAACGTCGACGTCACGGCGCCGCTGCTGTTCCAGTCCTCGACGCGCTTGGCGAGCAGGCCGGTACGCGGATCGTATTCGTACGTCGCACCGATGCGGATCGGGCTGCTGGATTGTGCGCTGCGGCGCACGACTCGGCCCTGCGCGTCGTAGGAGTACGTGAGCTCGAGAGAGCCCGCTGGTGCGATCATGCGCTCGGTGATCAGTCGGCCGTCGGCGTCGTACTCGAGCTCGGAGGACAGCCGCACCTCGGCCATCTCGAGCCGGTGCACGTGCTCGCCTTTGTACTCGGCGCGCAGGAGCGGCGGATCGGGGCGGATTGTGTTGACGATCTCCTGGAGTCGGCCGCGCGCGTCGTAGTGCATCTCGAGATCGTTGCACCGTGCGAGGTGTGAATCCTTGTATGCACACGTGTTGGTGTAGTGGTGGTCGCGTGACGACACCCATCGACCCGATCCGTCGTAGCCGAGGTGCTTGGACCGCGTGTGACGGCCTTCGGACTCGGTGACCCGGCACGGCGTCGCAACCGGATCCTGGAGGCTCAGGTTCACCTCCTGAAAGGGCTCGGCCGGGCAGCCCGAAAACAGCTCGTGCGTCCAGAACGGCCAGCTCTCCATCGCGAGCGGACACGCCGAGATGATCGGCGTCGGCGTCGCCGCGACGGAATGAGCCATCGGCGGCGCCGGCTTGCCGTTGCAGCCGATCGCGATCGCGACAAACGCACTGATTCGATACATCTCTAGAGCCTACACGCGACGCGGCGGGACCGGTGTGGCCCTTGGAACGCTGCGCCGCAGTGTCCGTCCGAGGAAAGCCATTTCCAAGCCCGACTCGATGCGCGCGGCCTTACTTAGCGCGGGCGAGGGACCTGGAGCTCCGCGTGATCGCTGGCCCCCCATCCTGCCCGGCCACCCACGGCGGGGTTTAAACCAGTTTCGGCGCTCCGATCTAGGATATTTACCGTGCGGCTCAACGTGTTGCGGTCGCGGAGGCGTCACAGTATTGGATCCACACCCCTCCTGCAGGGTGTGGTTCTCGTAGCTGCGGGCTTACGGTGCCGATCGTCTCGGAGCCGTGTCGCGCCCCCGTCCGTAGGTTCGGCGCCCGGCTACGCGGCCGCGTTGCGGTTCGCGTTCTGCGCGAAACGGCACAAGCACGAAACGACACTGGATTGAATCCGGGAACATGGTGCGGGGTCTGGTGTCGGTGGCTGGCACGCCGAGGTCACGCTGGATGCCACATGCGGTCAGGAACGCTGTCAGATCGGTGTGCTCGCGCACCAATGCCATCCTCACAACGAGTGACTGCTCCGAGCCCGAACTGAACTCCGCCTCATCAAACTCCAACCGTCGCATGATCGCAATCCTATCATCAACGGAGCGCGCCGCTCTGGCCGCGGTGGCGGCAACGAGCACGAGTCGGCGGCGAGCGGCGCGGTGCTCCCTCAGCAGCGTCGCCAGGGAAACACGGCTGGCCCGTCGTCGACCGCGATCATCGTGCGCGGCGACGCGAGCCGTAGGGACTGGAGCGCGGCCACGATCCGCGGCACATCCGCAGTGGTCACGGTGTCACCGCACGAGCCGTTGCGGATCGTGTACGCCTTGCCGGTGTCGTCGAGCACCATGCTCCACCACCGGGTCTCGAGCGCCTCCTTGCCCTGCCACGCTTCTCGCGCGAGCCGGATGTGGCAGCGCCCGTCGACCTCGACGCGTTCCGCGACCGCCGCGCGACAGCTGCCATCGGCGCGCACCTCGAGCACGCCGATCAGCTCGTTCGGCCCCGCACGACGTTCGCCGGTGACCACCGTGATCCGCGGATTGATGACGGCCCTCATCGCTCTACTTTGATCTCACCGACCTCGACGTGCCACGACGCGTGCGCGAGCATCAGGAAGCTCGAGCTTGGCCACACCCGGTCTTGCGCTGGCCTCTCACCGCGGGCAAACCAGTTTCGGGACCTATAACGCGAGCATTCAGCTTGCAGATCCGCGCGTTACCCTCCCAACGCGTCACAGTCTCGGATCCACACCCTCCAGGAAGGTGTCGTCGAGCCACGCCGCGGCGAAACAGCGCCGATCCGCTCGGCGCCGTTCGAGCCTCCCCGGGAACTCCTCGGCCAGCGCTTGCTCGATCCCCGGCTGTGCGCGCCGGAACGCGGCGCAACCGGTTCGGCGCCCCCAAAACGGATATTCGCGTTGCAGATCCACGCATTGTCCTACGTGAAGCGGCACAGGATTGAATCCGGGAACATGGTGCGGGGTCCGGTGTGGAACGCAGGGAGAATGGCGGTCCCGCTCCTCAGACCCACGATGCAGCGCAGCACGCCAGAGATCGACGAGCTCGCGCCCGATCATCGAGCGGTGCTTCTGCTGCGCGAATACCACGAGCTCGATTACGCCGAGATCGCGTGCGTGCTCGAGATCCAGATCGGCACCGTGCAATCTCGACTTTCGCGAGCACGCGCTGCGCTTCGCCTCGCACTGGAGGACGTCCGATGAGCGATCCTGGCGAGCGCGAGGTCGATCGCGCCGAGCTCGATGCGTACGAGGTACCCGCGATGCCGACGGGAGTCGAGGACCGGTTGTGGCAGCGCATGCACCCCGCAAAGCCTCCTCGATCGCGCCGCTGGAGGCTCGGTGCAGGAGCCGTGGCACTGGGCGTTGCGGCGAGCGTGGCCTGGTTCGTCACCGCTGGCTCGTCAGCGGTCGTCCATTCCGGCGCGGCGCACACCGCCGAACGGAGCACGCTGTCGATCGGCAAGGCGACGCTCGTTGCCGAACCGGGGACCGCGCTGACGTGGACGGCTAGCGACCGCGGGGTGCGGGTCGAGCAGCGCTCGGGGAACGTGTTCTATCGAGTCGAGCCCGGTCGACCGTTCGTCGTGGTGACCGACGTCGGTGAACTTACCGCGCTCGGAACTTGTTTTCGCGTGGAGGTCGGTTCGATGAAGCTACCCAAGCAGGGCCTGGTCGGCGGTGCGATCGGTGCGGTCGTCACGGCCGGCGTGTTCGTCGCGGTGTTCGAAGGCAAGGTCTCGCTGGCGAACGACCGCGGCCGCGTCGAGATCGCGGCGGGCCAGAGCGCGCGGATCGCATCGGCGAGCGAGGCGAAGGCTGGTCCGCCCGCGATGACCGGTACCAACGTCGTGCGACTCGCCCCGGGGGCGCAGCAGCCCGACCCGGTCGCGAATGCAACCGCGGCCCGCGCGGCCACCTTGTCCAGCAAGGCGACCGGGGGCGGTGACCCCGTGTTGGGGCGCGAGGTTCGCGACCCGCAGTGGGCCACCGCCCAGGAGCAAGCGATCCGGGACCGCCTCCAGAAGTACATCGGGATCTCGCCGGACCGCATCGAGCTCGAGTGCCGAACCAAGTCGGCGCGATCCGGAAGCATCACGAGCATCGCGATGTCGTCGCCCTTGTACGGCATCTCCCGGATCGCGACACCGTCGGATCTGGTGTAACGGTACGGCGCCACCGCGTGCATGGTCTTCACCTGCTTCCGTGTCGCGCCGACCGCGAAGTCCTGATCGGCTGTCGAGGCCTTCCGGAACGGGTGGGCCCAGTCGGCGCGGATAGATTGCGTTGACGAGCACGAGCCGCGTGTCCCTGGTGAGCGCCCCCGGCCCCAGCACGGCCTTGAT
>DASWRS010000312.1:0-14928 GCA_036403075.1 Kofleriaceae bacterium | reverse complement strand
GCGCCGCCCGGCATCGCCGCGAACGTCCGGGTGACGAAGTCGACGATCTCGCCGCGGCGCTCCGCCGAGCAGCTCGCCGTGAACAGCTGGCTGATCCACGACTGGCCGCTCGTGGTGCCATCCGACGGGATCCGGCGCAGGATCGCCGGCTGGTGCTCCTGGAAGTAGTGCTGCGCGTTGACGCGGTTGGGCTCCTCGGCGCCGCCGACCAGCACGAACTCGGTGTCGCGGACGTCGAGCCGGGTGTCGAGCACCAGGCCGAGCGCGGCGGTCTGATGCGGCAGGTCGCGGACCGCGGCGAGCGCGCCGATCAGGCTGCCGCGGCGCGCGCGGTCGGCCTCGCCGAACACGTCCTGGAACAGGCGCTCGAACAGCTCGGGGCTGGCGTCGGCCGCGATCGCGACGACCTCGTCGCGGATGCCCTCCGGCAGGTCGCGCCAGTGCGCGGCGAGCTTGATCGCCTGGGCGGTCAGCTGGGGATCGCGGCCGACGCGGACCGCCGCATCGATCAGGTTGTTGCGCGCGGCCTCGATGTCGAGGCTCTCGCCCGGCCTGGGCGCGAGCCCGGCCTTGCGCGCGGCCGGCCCGAAGGTCTCGCGCAGCCAGGCCTCGTAGCGCGGGCGCAGCTCCTCGGGGATGATCCTGCGCAGCCCGAGTGTCAGCGCGATCGCCTCGCCGACCGAGAACCGGTCGCCGGCGGCGAGCTGCCGGGGCACGAACGACAGCGCGAGCGCGAGCGGCAGCTTGCCGGTCGTCGCCGCGCCGGCGGTGTCGACGAACACCACGCGGCGCTCGGTCGGCCGGAGCTGCGGCCAGGCCTGATCGCGCAGCGCGGTGACCTGGGCCGCGGTGTAGGCGGTGCGGTAGTAGCCGCGGCCGTCGAGGTTGGGCATCACCCAGCGCGGGCACGGCCCGGCCGGCAACTCGAGCGCTCCGCTCGGCGCGTCGAGCATCGTGCAGGCCTCGCCGCGCTTGCCGCCGCGCTCGAACGCGACGCACACCGGCACGATCCACGGCCGGGTCGCCTGGGGCGCCGGCGCGCCCGGCGGCACGTAGCGCCGCTGGCTCAGCACGACGCGCGGCGCCCGGCCTGGCTCGCACGCGAGCTCGGCGGTGATCTCGGGGGCGCCGGGCTGGTCGAGGAAGCTCGCGAACGCCGCGCCGACATCCTTGCCGGCGGCCTTGCTGATCGCGGCGGCGAACTCGGTCGAGGTCGCGTTGCCGAACGCGTGCCGGGCGATGTAGTCGCGGACGCCGGTCAGGAACGCGTCGTGGCCGAGGTAGCCCTCGAACATGTTGAGCACGCTCGCGCCCTTGTTGTAGGTGATGCCGTCGAACGCGTTGAGGATGTCGTCGGGCGTGGCGATCGGCTGGCGGATCTGCCGGGCGCTGACCAGGCTGTCGTCGTCGAGCGCCGAGCTGCGCACGCCGACCTCGGCGAGCTCCTCGTGCCACGCCGGCTCGAACCGGGTCGAGATCTTGCGCTCGACCCAGTTGGCGAAGCCCTCGTTGAGCCAGATGTCGTCCCACCACGCGGTGGTCACCAGGTCGCCGAACCACTGGTGCGCGAGCTCGTGCGCGGCGATGAACACCCACTCGTACTCGCGCTCGCGCGAGCCGTGCGCGGGATCGAGCAGCATGATGGTCTCGGTGAACGTGATCAGGCCCGCGTTCTCCATCGCGCCGAACCCGACGGTGACCGGGATCGCGAGCATGTCCATCTTCTCGTACGGGTACGGCGAGCCGAAGAACTCCTCGAGCAGGTCGATCAGCGTCGCCGAGGTCCGCGCTGCCCATGCGGCGTCGGGCGCGCGGTCCTTCATCGTCAGGATACGGACCGGCGTGCCGCGCCGGGTCTTGCCGGCGTCGACGACCTCGAACGGTCCGACGCCGAACGCCACCAGGTAGCTCGGCAGCGGCCTGGTCCGGGCGAACACGACGCGCTTGCGCCCGGCGCCGAGCGGCTGCTCGCGCAGCACCGGCGTGTTGCTCACCGCGACCAGCTGGGTCGGCACGTCGAGCGTGAGCTGCCACGGCACCTTGCTGTCGGGCTCGTCGAGGCACGGGAACACCCGGCGGGCGTAGAGCGCCTCGAACTGCGAGTAGATGTAGGGCGCGCCGGCCACGACCTGCTTGAACGCCCCGGTGGTGTTGAGCTGGTCGTAGGTGCCGGTGTAGTCGATCGCCAGGGTCCAGGTGCCGGGATCGAGCGGGGTGTGGGCGCGGAGCTCGAGCAGGTCCTCGCCGTGCGGCGTCGCGGTCAGCGCGACCTCGGCGCCGGGCCGCGTCGCGGACGCGCGCTTGACCTTCAGATCGTGGCCGTGCAGCCAGATCACCGACGAGCGCTGCGCGACCTCGCCGGCGATCGAGATCGTGCCGTCGAACCCGGCGAGCTCGGGATCGATCGCGAGCGTCGCCGCGTAGCTCGCCGGCAGGAAGTTGCGTGGCAGGCGCAGCGCCGGCACGGGCGGCTCGAGCCCGCGATCGCGGGACGCCGCGGCCGGACGCGGCGCCGCGGCGGGGGGCGGCGGCTGGATCGCCGCGGGAGACGAGCACGCAACGAGTGCGAGGGCGAGCGCGAGAGACAAGCGCATGACCCGCACTGTAGCCCCCGCTCGCGCCCGAAATCGGGCGGAATCATCGACCGCCGCGATGCGACAGGTGCGACGCCGGAGCTTCGCCGCACCTGCGGCGCCGGCCGATCGATCACGCCGAATCGGCGGGCCGGCAAGGCCCGGTTCGACAGTCACATCATCGACGTGATCAGCAGCTCCGCCGGGCTCGATGCCTCCGATCCGCCGGGCGGGCGCAACGGTCTGACCTATCCGGCCGCCGGGATCGAGCTAGCCCGACGATCGATACCAGATCATCAATGCTGGATTCGGTATTCAGATGCAGATCGATCCCCCCCTCGTTCTCGGACCAGCTCCGGGTGATCACCTGCTGCGGCGATCACGACTGCCCGGCGCTGCAGGACTGACGCCGCCGCGGCTTCACCGGCCATTTGATCGGCGCAGCCGCGCGACGATCCGGCGACCGGGGAGCTCGTAAATCACGACGCGGTCACCGATCGCGATCGCAATGTCATTTTCATGAACTTTGTCTGTCGGATCGGTGGGGCGTACGTCGCCTGGCCTGTCGAGGGTCAGCTCGGATCGAGCCGGAGATCGATCCGCGTGCCGGCATCGGTCCGACCACCGTCGCCGCGCGCGAAACAGCCTGAACGGATCGATCCGGTACCCCGCGTACCGATCGCGAGCGGCTGCGAGATTGCCTGTCGGCGTGCGCCACCGCTCGTCGCCTGGTCCGGTATGTCGACCTCATCGTTGCACGAGGTGAAGATCTTCCGGAGCTTCTCGATCATGTCGCCCCGCGGAACCCATGGGACGTACCACCAGCAGTTGCTCGCGGCGCTGCTGGATGCTCCCCCGGCGGCGACGCGCCGCGCGGCCCGGAGCGAGTCCGACGCCCGATCGTGAACGCCGGATCACGCGTCCGCGTCACCGGAATGTAGCAATCGGTACAGATTGCAGAGCGTTCGAACATCACGTGTGCTTGGCGGTAAGATGGGGGCTACGGTGACCCTGCCGGGGGTGGCCGCGGCTCACCGTGGGTGGGCGAGTCTCCGGATCGCCGTGATGTCGGACAATTCTTCGCAAGACCCCTCGCGGCCGGACCTCGCCTCGACCGCCACCGCGGCCGGCCGGACCGTGGACACGGGCGAGCGCACCCCGGCGGTCCGCCGGCACGGCGTGCGCTACGAGACCGGGATGCGGCTCGACGCCTTCGTGATCGAGGGCTTCATCGCCGAGGGTGGCTTCGGCTCGGTGTACCGGGCCCGCCACGATCGGATCGGCCCGGTCGCGCTCAAGGTCTCGCACCTCGCGGCCGACGAGCTGTCGACCGAGTGCCTCGCGCTGCAGCAGAACGAGATCGAGGCGCTGCTCCAGCTCCGCCACCCGTCGCTGGTCCGGGTGCTCGACCACGGCACCTTGTCCGATCGCCGGCACTACCTCGCGCTCGAGCTGGTCGAGGGCGAGAGCCTGCACCACTACATGGAGCACCGCGGCCGGGTCGACGTGCTCGAGGCGATCTCGCTGGTCCGCCGGCTCGCCGACGCGCTCGCGCACTGCCACCACTACGAGATCCTCCACCTCGATCTGACGCCGCGCAACGTGATCGTCGTCGACGCCCACGCCCCCGAGCTCAAGATCGTCGACTTCGGCGTCGCGGCGTTCGCCGAGAACTGGCTCGATACCCTGCGGCGGCCGACCGCGGGCACGCCGCGCTACATGGCGCCCGAGATGATCGCCGAGCCACCCCAGGTCGGACCGCACTGCGACGTGTACGCGCTCGGCCTGATCTTCTACGAGCTGATCACCGGCCGGTTCGCGTTCGACGCCGACAACACCTGGGACCTGTTCCAGAAGAAGCGGCGCGGCGAGATGCTGCCGGTGACCGCGCACGTCCCCGAGATCCCCGAGGCGATCGCGACCACGGTGCACGCGCTGCTCCACCCCCGGCCCGCCCGGCGCGACTTCAGCGCGGCGTCGCTGAGCCAGCACCTCAAGGCGCTGTACTTCGACATCCTGCGGCGCAGCGAGGGCGGCGGCCGCACCGGCCGGCCGACCGGCGAGGTCTACGCCCACGCCGCGCCGCTGGTCGGCCGCGACAACGAGCTCACCGAGCTGCTGGCGCGGGGCCGCGCGGCGCTCGGCGGCAACGCCGGTGCCGGCGAGCCTCGTGGCCCGGGTTGGGCGAGCGTGCTGATCGGCGATCCGGGAATCGGCAAGACCCGGCTGCTCGCCGAGCTCACCCAGCGGCTCGATCTGGCGCGCCACGCCACCGGCTACGGCCGCTGCCGCGAGCACGGCAACCTGGTGTCGTACGCGAGCTGGCGCGAGTGCCTGGGCCAGCTCGAGCGCGTCGTCACCCGGACCTCGCTCCCCGGCGGCGACGCGGCCCGCGCCGAGGTCCGCGCGCTGCTCGCCGATCCCGCGGGCGCCGATCTGTGCGCGCTGATCCCCGCGCTCGAGCCGGTGCGGTCCCAGGCGGGGGCCGCGGCGCCGCGGACGGCCTCCGCCGAGACCGGCTCGAGCCGCATTGGCCAGGCGGTCCGGCGCCTCGTCACCGCGATCAGCGCGCACCTGCCGACCGCGCTGGTGCTCGAGGACCTGCACTGGGCCGATCAGGGCACGCTCGACGTCCTGGGCGAGCTGGTCAGCGCGCCGCTGCCGCCCGGCCTCCTGCTCCTGTGCACCGCGCGGCCCGAGCCCGCGCTGCCGCCGCCGTCGGCGTGGCCGGCGCTCGACCGGCTGCGGCTCGCACCGCTCGACGAGCCGCGCAGCGCCGAGCTCTTGCGCGCGCTCGCCGGCGACATGGCGCCCGGCGTGATCGCCGAGCTCACCGCCGCGATCCCGCTGCTCCGGCTCGGCAACCCGCTGGTCGACACCCAGGTGATCCTGCACCTCAAGCGCGAGGGCCTGCTCGGGATGAACTCCGAGGGTCAGGTCGTGCTCGGCGAGCGCTTCGACCGCGGCTACGAGCCGCCGACGTCGATCTCGGCGGTGCTCGAGCGCCGGATCCGCCACGTGCCGGAGCGCGCCCGCCAGGCGCTGGCGATCGCGTCGCTGATCGGCCGCCAGTTCCGGATCTCGGACCTCGCCGGCATCGCCGCGCCTGAGGTCGCCGCGCCGGAGGTCGAGGTCGAGGTCGAGGCCGAGGTCGAGGCGGCGGTGCGCGAGGCGGTCGAGCTGGCGCTGTGCCGCGCCCACGGCGACGACTGCTGGTTCGTCCACGACGTGATCCGCGACCACTTCGTGGCCACGGTGCCGGCCGAGCGCGCCCCCGAGCTGCACGCGCGGATCGCGCGGCTCCTGGGCGACCGCGACACGCCGGCGGCGACCCTGGCCCACCACCTCGATCGCGCCGGCGATCGCGCCGCGGCCGCGGTCAAGTACGTCGAGGGCGGGATCGAGGCCGACCGGGTCCACGACCTCGTCGGATCGAGCGGCAACCTGCGCCGCGCCCTCGCGCTCTACCTCGAGCTCGCCCCGTCGCCCGAGCGCGACCGCGCGCTCGCGCGCACGACCTACGAGCTGGCGCGGATCACCTGCCTGCTCGGCAACACCGCCGAGCCGCTCGAGCAGCTCGATCGCAGCCGCCGGGCGATGATCGCGCCGCCCGCCGATGCCGCCGCGATGCTCGACAGCGCCTACGCCCGGGTCCACTACGCCGGCGGCGACTTCGCGCGCGCGATGGACCACAGCGAGCGCTGCCTGGCGGTGACCGACCCGGCGCTCGGGCCGTACCAGTGCGTGCCGGCCAACATGCTCGGCCGCGCGCTGTGCGCCTCGGGTCACTTCGGGCCCTCGGTCGAGGTCCTCGAGCGCGGCTGCCGGCTGCTGCGCGAGGCCGGCGACCTCGTCGAGCTGGCGCACTCCGAGGGCCTGCTCGGCACCTCGCTGGCGTTCACCGGCGCGCTCGACGCGTCGTGGCGCCACATCGACGAGTCGCGGCGGATCGCCGAGCTGCTCGACAACCCGACCCGGCGGATGGGCGTGTGCCTGTACGAGACCCTGCACCACGAGGCGGCGTTTCGCTGGGACGACGGCATCCGCGCCAGCGCCCAGCTGCTGGCCCACGCCGAGGAGCACTCGCTCGGCGGGCTCTACCTCTACCTCGGCACGATCATGGCCGGGCGCCACCACTTCCACATCGGCGAGCTCGAGCGCGCCCGCCATCTGCTCGGCAACGCGATCAACCTGTCGACGATCTTCGGCATCCGCACCATGCGGTCGTGGGCCCAGGCCTACCTCGGCGACGTCCACTTCATCTCGGGCCAGATCGACGAGGCCATGCGCTGGTACACCACCGCGCACGAGCTCGCCAGCGCCGGCCGCGGCGATGGCTTCGGCATCCCGCTCGCGCGGATCGGCATGGCCCACGCGTCGGCCCGCCAGGGCGCGGACACCGCCCGCGTGGTCGAGCTCGCCGAGGCCGCGCTGGCCGCGTTCGAGGCCGCGTCGAACGTCGCCGGGCTGGCGACCGCGCTGGTCCGCTACCTCGAGGCACTCGCGGCGTGCGGCGACGACGGCGAGCGCGCGGCGCCGGTGCGCGCCCGGCTCGGCCGGCTGCTCGCGCGGCTCGGCGCCCCGCGCTGCGAATTCTGGCCCGAGCGGCCGGCGACCGCGACCGACGCCGACCGCGCGCTCGCGCTGTCCGACTACTGGCACCAGCGCGCGGTCACCGGCATCGTCGCCGCGGCCGCGCCCACGCCCGCCGACCGGCGCGGCGGCGACCTGCTGATCAACCTCAGCACGGTCGATGGCTTCGTTCCGGCCTTCGCGGCGCGACCTCCGCGCTGACCGCGGCGTCGCCGACCCACTCGTTCACCGACTCGTTCACCGACTCGTTCACCGATTGCGGCCGCGGCACGCGCAGGTCCCACACCAGGCCGAGCCAGCCGAGCACGACCAGCACGGCGTAGCCGGCGTCGAGCTCCCACCAGCGCACGCCATGGCGGGCCGAGCGCGGGTGGCGGTGGTGGTTGTTGTGCCAGCCGCCGCCGAGCATGATCAGCGCGACGAACCAGTTGTTGCGGCTGTGATCGGCCGTCCGGTACGGCCGCGACCCGAAGCGGTGGGCGAGCGAGTTAACGGTGAACGTCGCGTGGTAGACCGCGACCGTGCCGAGGCCGTAGCCGATGAACAGCCCGGGCCAGCCGTACGCGGCGACCAGCGCCGCCGCCAGGCACAGCGGCGCGACGTGGGGATGGCGATCGAGCCACACCAGCTCGGGGACGTCCGTGAACGGCCCGGTCCGCGCCCGGCTGCGCGCCAGGTAGTCGGTGCGGAGCAGCCAGCCGATGTGCGCGTACCACAGGCCGCGGCGGACGGGCGAGTGCAGGTCCTCGGCCTCGTCGGCGTGGCCGTGGTGGTGGCGGTGGGTCGCGGCCCAGGCGAGCACGCTGCCCTGCGCGCTGGTCTGGGCGCCGACCGCGAGCACGAGCTGGAACGCGCGGCTGGTCCGGAACGCGCGGTGCGAGAAGTAGCTGTGGTAGCCGGCGGTGACAAACCAGATCCGGACCACGTAGAGCACCGCGGCGGCGATGAACACGTCGCGATCCGCGCCGGTCACGAGTGCGCCGAGCGGCAGGGCGTGGAGCACGCCGAAGTACACGATGTTGCGCCAGTGGCGCTGGCCCGGAGCCGGAGTCGCCATCGCCCTCGCCTCGCCCTCGGCGCCGCCGGCGCTCAGCGTACGGCCTCGTAGCCGCCGACCACGCCGCGCCGGGACAGCACGAAGTGCCAGAGGTGGTTGACCCGGGCGCGGAACGTCCCCGCGCACGCCAGGAGGTAGAACTTCCACATCCGGTAGAACCGCGGGTCGTACCGGGCCGCGAGCCCGGGCCAGTTGCGCTCGAAGTTGGCGCACCACGCCACGAGCGTCCGGTCGTAGTCGGGCCCGAAGTTGTGCCAGTCCTCGATCACGAACAGGCCCTCGACGGCGCGCGAGATCTGGGCGGCC
The DNA here is from genome assembly GCA_036403075.1 of Kofleriaceae bacterium. Lineage (GTDB taxonomy): Bacteria > Myxococcota_A > Polyangia > Haliangiales > Haliangiaceae > JABFXX01. The sequence goes on along the minus strand of DASWRS010000312.1, from coordinate 6,399 downwards.
GAGGGCATCACCGCGTCGGGGAAGATGTAGCGATCGATCCAGGCATCGACCGACGGCAGCGAGCGGTTGCCGCCGACGGTGTGGAGCAGCACCAGGCCGTCTTCGGCGAGCACGCGGTCCACGGTCTCGAAGAACCGGCGGTGGTTGCGCGGCCCGACGTGCTCGAACATGCCGGCCGAGTGCACCCGGTCGAACGTGCCGGTCACCTCGCGGTAGTCGGCGAACCGGAGCTCGACCGGCAGGCCGCGGCAGCGCTCGCGGCCGTACTCGATCTGCTCGCGCGACACCGATACCCCGACGACCTCGGCGCCGTAGCGCTCGGCGGCGAACCGCGCGAACGCGCCCCAGCCGCAGCCGATGTCGAGCACGCGCATCCCGGCGGCGAGGCCGAGCTTTCGGCACGCCAGGTCGAGCTTGGCCTCCTGGGCCTCGGCCAGGGTCGTCGCCGACTTCCAGTACGCGCAGCTGTACACCATGCGCGGATCGAGCGTGGCCTCGAACAGGTCGATCGCACCGTCGTAGACCCGCCGGCCCATGTGGTACGAGCGCGACGCGCTCTGGCGGTTGCGCAGCCGCGCCTTGAGCACGCGCCAGCCGTCGGCGCCGATCCGGAACTGCTCGTCGAGCCGCGCCCGGCGAAACCGGCAGACCAGCTCGTCGAGCGCCACGACATCCCACAGCCCGTCCATGTACGCCTCGCCGATCGCCAGCGAGCCGGCGAACGCCAGGTCGAAGAACCGGTCGTCGTGGACCTGCGGATCCCACGGCCGGTCGCCGCCGATCTCGATGTCGGCGTGCGCGAGCAGCTCGGTGAGCCGGGCGCGCGACGACCGGCGATCGCGGGCCGGACGGCGCGCCGGCGACTCGCTCGCCCCGTGGACTTCACTGGATGCAGTGCTGATCTCGAACATGTCACCTCGCAAGGCGGCGAGCCCGCGGGCCTGCCGCATACAGGGAACGCCGCCGCGGACCGCGCGGGGCCGAACTGCCCCGGCGGATGCGGCGGCGAGACGCTAGTCCTCGGGGCGCCCGGAATGCAGTGAATGCAGCGAGCGCGTGCGAGTCAGTCGACCGGCCGCGGCCGGGGCAGCTGGATCGACGGATCCAGGTTGCCCTTGCCGGGCACATGGTTGACCTCGAGCCGGATCCCGTCGGGATCCTCGAATGCCACCGAGTAATACCCCGCTGCCCACGGCCCCTCGCGCGGCGGATACACGATCACCGCGCCCAGCGCCTGCACCAGCGCGAACACGCGATCGACATCGTCGCGCGACCGTGCCCGGAAGCAGACATGATGCAGCCCGACCCGGCCCTGGACGAAGCGCTCGTTCCGGTACGGCTCGGTGCAGCGCGTGATCGCGATCGCCGTGCGGCCGCCGACCCAGTACTTGACGTCGTCGTCGTCGAACACGAGCGACATCTCGAACAGCTCCATCAGCGGCCGGTAGAACCGGACGCAGGGCTCGAAGTTGCTGACCGTCAGCTGGACATGGGCGATGCCGTTGATCTCCATCGAACCCGGCTATCATAACCTGCCCTCCCCCTCGGATCTCCGACACCTCACAAGCGTGAGCCAGGAGCTCACAATTTCAAGGGCAGTTTTGCGCCGGCGGGCGGCAAGCAGTGTGCAAGACCGGCTCACTCGGGTGCGCCCCGGCTCGCCGGCGCGGATCAGGCCGAATCAGGCCTGGTCGCCGCGCGCCCGGCCGCCCATCGCCGGATCGCTCAGCGAGTCGCGCCCGGTCTCGACCCGCCCGGCGAACCGGCGCAGGAACCCGGGCAGCCCGCGGGCGGTGACCGAGACGTCGTACCAGCGCGCGCTGCGCTCGAGCGACCATGGCCGCACCCGCTCCTGCCCCGCCGGCACGACCACGCGATGGTCCTCGCGGGTGTACGCGTTGGGCGCGAGCACCAGCTCGACCGGCTCGACCCCGGCGTTGCGCAGCGTGATCAGCAGGTCGCCGCGGGCATACGCGAGCTCGACCTCGGGCGCGGCGGCGCGCGGCGTCGCCCGGCCGGTGAAGTGGCGATGGAACCCGCCCGGCGCGATCAGCCACAGATCGTAGTCGCCGCCGTCGCCGCCGAGCTCCCAGACATCGGCCAGGCGCTTGCCGGCCTCGACGGTGAACCGCCGCGGCGCGCGATCGAGGTGCTTGCGGTCGTAGACGTGGAACACCGCGCCGGCCGTGCCGGTGTTGCCGAACGCAAGCTCGATGTGCGGCCCCTGCGCCGAGCGCGGCCGCACCGCCGCGGCGACGTGCAGCTCGTACGGCAGCGCGCGCGACGGCCGGGCGCTCTCCTCCTGCACCGGCAGCGCGGGCAGCGACGGGGTCGCCGGCGTCGTCGTCCCGGGCAGCGCGCGCGCCGCCGCGGCCAGCGGCGTCGGGTCCGGCAGCTCGTCGAGGAACCGCCGGCTATCCGGATCCGAGAAGTCGAATGCCGAGGTCAGATCGCCACACACCGCGCGGCGCCACGCCGAGATGTTGGGCTCGGCCACGCCGAACCGGCGCTCGAGGAACCGGAGCACCGACGTGTGATCGAAGACCTCCGAGCTCACCCAGCCGCCCTTGCTCCACGGCGAGATCACGTACATCGGCACGCGCGGCCCCAGGCCGTACGGCTTGCCCAGCGGCAGGCACCGCGTGACGTCGATCCCCGGCGGCAGCACCTCGTGGTACTCGCCGGCGGTGTCCACCGTCGAGCCGCCCGCGATCCCCGTCGGGCCGGTCGACACGATGCTCGGCGGCGCCGGCGGCGGCACGTGATCGAAGAACCCGTCGTTCTCGTCGAAGTTGACGAACAGCACCGTCTTGCTCCACACCGCCGGGTTGGCCGTGAGCGCCTCGAGCACGCGCGCGGTGTACGCCGCGCCCTGCGCCGGGCTCGACGGATCCGGGTGCTCCGAGCCGTCCTCGGTCGCGACGATCCACGACACCGCCGGCAGCCGATCATGCATCACGTCGTCGGCGAGCAGGTCGAGATCGCGCGTGCTGAGCCCGCGGTCGCGCAGCGCCGCGAGCGAGCCCGGCAGCCCGGACACCGCATCGCGATACCGCCGGAACCCGGCCATCGGGTTGTCGGTGAAGTTATCCGCCATGTTCTGGTAGACCTGCCAGCGGATCCCCGCCTCCTGCAGCCGCTCGGCGTACGTCACCCAGGTGTAGCCACCGCCCGGATCGTGATCGAGGTTGTCGAAGTCGTTGGTCATCGCCGGGCCGTTCCCCGTGCCCCGCGGGTCATTGGTGCCCGACCACTGGAACAGCCGGTTCGGGTTGGTCCCGCCGTGGAACGAGCAGTGGTACGCGTCGCACAGCGTGAACGCCTCGGCCATCGCGAACTGGAACGGGATGTCGTCGCGCGTGAAGTACCCCATCGAGCGATCGGTCTTGAACAGCGGCCACTGGTGCAGCCGGCCGTCGTCCCACGCCGCCTGCGCGTTGGGCCAGGTGTGCGGCGTGCCGGTCACGCGCATCACCGCGAACTGCTCGCGGGTATCGAGCCGGAACGGCGCCACCACGCCCGACGCCGTCCCGCCACCGGACTGAAACCACACCGTCTTGCCGGCGATGGCGGGCGCATCCGGCACCGGGATCGGGAACCGATCACCAAACCCGCGCACGCCGTTGAGCGTGCCGAAGTAGTGATCGAACGAGCGGTTCTCCTGCATCAGGATGACGACGTGCTCGACGTCGCGGATCGTGCGGGTGCGATGATTGGCCGGGATCGCCAGCGCGCGGCGGATCACCGGCGGAAACGCCAGGGTCGTCCCGGCCACCGTCGCCGACAGCGCCTGGCGCAGGAAGTCACGTCGGTTGGTCATGATGCGGTCTTCGCATCACCCGGTGGCAGCCCTGTCACAACCGATCATCATTGCCGAGACACGATCGCGACAAGCGATCGCGCCCGTGCCGCGACCAGGCCTCGTGCGGCCGGTCACGATGTCGTCCATGTGCGTGTCGTCGCCCCCCCGAGGCCCCACGAGGCCCCACGGCCCCCCCTGCCCTCGTCCGACTGCGATGTACCGGGCACGGTACCGGTGGTGGAATCTGCAGACCCCTCGCAATGCTGAGTGATGCGATGTCGTGATCATCGAATGCGACACTCGCGATCAGAGAGGGTGAGCGAGGGCGACTGAGGCAACTGCGCTCGCTGGCAAACTTCGATCTCACGCTGCCGCGCCGTGTTCGACGGTGACGGCGGCTGCGGATCTTCTGCATCCTGGCAGGCATGCGTATCGCGCCCGGTTTGATCTCGGCCTGTATCGCGCTGGCGGCATGTGCCTGTGCCGGCAATCCTCAGGGCAATGACCTCTCGACGGAGGACGTCCCCGATGACGGGATCTCCGGCCCGCGGCCTGGCCCCACGGTGCTCGCGGTCGACGATGGCGTCGACCCGATCACCCAGTGGAGCTTTGCCGACACGCCGGTCGGCGCCCGCGCGGGTGTGACGGTGTTCGTCATCAACACCGGCGATACCGCAACCCAGGCACTCGTTGCCTCGGTCGCCGGCGGCCATGGCTTCACCATCGATGCAGCGGCCTCGACCTGCGGCGGCGCGGCGCTGGCCCCGGGGGCGCGCTGCAGCGTCACGCTCGGGTTCGCACCGGCGAGCCCGGGCAGCTGCACGGCCCGGCTCCGCGTGACCGGCGGCGGTGGCGCGCTCGACCTCGCGCTGCACGGCGCCGCGGTCGCCGCGACCACCGGCATCGTCGCGGACGCGGCCACGCTCAACTTCGGCGCCGTCGAGGTCGCCAGCTCGCGCCAGCTCGACGTGCAGGTATCCAATCCCGGCACGAGCAGCATCACGCTGTCGCCACGCACCGTGACCGCGGGCTTCACGATCACCGACAGCTGCCCGGCCACGCTGGGCGCCGGGGCCGCATGCACCGTGCACGTCACGTTCAGACCGGCGCACGCCGGCGTCCTCACCGGCGCGCTGACGATCCCGTCGAGCGACGGTACGCTCAACGTGCGTCTGCGCGGCGTGGGCGCGCGGCGCGTCACCGTGTCGCTGGACGGCACCGGCGCCGGTCGCGTCACCTCGACGCCCGCCGGCATCGACTGCGGCACCACGTGCAGCGCGCTGTTCACCGGCGCGGTCACGCTGACTGCCGCCGCGGACCCCGACCACTTCTTCGCCGGCTGGGGTGGAGACTGCGGCACGCACGCGAAGTGCAGGCTGCCGGCCCAGGGCGCCGCCACCGCGGTCACGGCGGTCTTCCAGCCGCCGACGGCCAAGCGGATCCGCATCGCCGTCGCCGGGGAAGCGGCCGGCTTCGTCTACCTCATCGACGACTCGATCTCGGCGGTGGTGACCTGCACGGCGTCGTGCACCACCCACGTCGCGCCCGGCGCGCAGGTCACCCTGCTCGGCTTCACGCCGTCGACGTTCTCGGGCTGGACGGGCGCATGCACGACCACCGACCACGGCTGCAACCTCGGCGCGGTGACCGCCGACCGTGCCGCCACCGTCACGTTCGATCGCGACGAGCGCGAGGTCGCGACGGTGATCCCGCGGGCCCCGGTGACCGGCCTCACGATGACGCCCGACGGCAACCTGGTCGTCGCCGACGCGTTCGGCGTGTCGAAGCTGACGCTGGCCGGCGACGTCGTGTGGACGCGCCCGATCGAGGGCGGCGCGGCCGGCCTCGCGAGCGACGCGGCCGGCAACATCTACGGCGCCGGCGCCCCGGGGCTGTTCGCGCTGTCCCCGTCCGGCGCGCTGCGCTGGGCACGGCCGATCGCGGTCGCGCCCTACCCGCTGCGGTCGATCCAGAGCACGGTCTCGGCATCGTCCGACGGCACGGTGATCGGCGCGCACCTGCGCGATGGCGTCCACGTCGTCGACGGCAGCGGCTCGGACCGCTTCGTCCGCACCGTGCCGACCGCGGACGGCATGGCGGTCGCACCCGACGGCACCGTCGCGGTCGGCACCGACTCGGTCATCCCTCCGCTGCTCGATGTCGTCCGGTTCACGGCATCGGGCGCCACGCTTCCCCCGCTGTCTCCGCTGCCCGGCGATCGCGACGCCTCGCTGGTCTACGACGCCCAGGGCTTCCTGTGCGCCCACACCACCTTCGGCGGCTTCGCGCACGTATCGCGCACGTCGCCCGACCTGACCACCGTGTTCACGACCTTCGAGGCCACGCACTTCGCGGTGTCACCGCCGGGCGGGGTCGTCATCACCTCCAGCGGCGAGGTCGTCTCGGTGCGCGGCGCCGACGAGAACGCGTTCGCCACCGGCGTCCTGATCGAGGCGTACTCGCCGACCGGCACGCTGACCTGGACGCACCGCAAGCCGGCCGACTCGCAGTTCTTCTTCCTCCTCGACAACGGCGTGCTGCCCTCGGCGGTCGCGACCGACAACAACCATCACCTCGCGATCGGCGGCGTCTACAAC
>DASWRS010000311.1:0-24069 GCA_036403075.1 Kofleriaceae bacterium | reverse complement strand
CAACCCACGCTCGGTGCGTCGTCGGGCCGGGCAAACTTGCGAAGCTATCGCTTGGAGATCTTCGTCACTTGCGCCATAACGCCCGGCCATGGCCACGCCCCGTCGCCCCGACCGCCGCGCTGCCCGCGGCTTGCCGATCGTGCGCAAGAACACGGTCCGGCTCCCCGGGGACATCGCGCACCGGATCCGCGCGGGCCATCCCTGGGTCTACCGCGAGGTGCTCGGGCCGCGTCCGCTGGTCGCCGAGCCGGGGGCGGTGATCGACTGCGTCGACGAGGACGGCGAGTTCGTCGGCCGCGGGCTCTACGACGGCGATAGCGCGATCGCGCTCCGGGTGTTCGTGCGCAAGCCCGAGATCGCGATCGATGGACGGCTGATCGCCGAGCGCGTGCGCGCCGCGGTCGGGCTGCGCCGCCGGCTGCTCGACCTCGGCCGGCTCGGCTCGGTCCGGCTGGTCAACGCCGAGTCGGACGGCCTTCCGGGCATCGTCGTCGAGCGCTACGGCGACTACCTCGTGACCCAGCTGTTCACCGGCGCGGTCGCCGGGCTACGCGAGGACCTGTACAACGCGCTCGAGGCCGAGGTCGCGCCCAAGGCGATCTACGAGCAGCGCCGGTTCAGGTCCCTCGGCGGCGAGGCGCCGCGTCAGGTCGCCGCCGAGCTGGTGCGTGGCTCGCCCGCGCCGGTCGAATTCGAGGTCAAGGAGGACGACCTGACGTTCGTGGTCGATGTCACCGCGCCGCTGTCGACCGGGCTGTTCGCCGACCTGCGCGAAGGCCGCCGGGCGGTCCGCCACTGGGCCGCCGGCCGCCGGATGCTCAACCTGTTCTCGTACACCGGCGCGATCTCGGTGTACGCCCAGGCGGGCGGCGCCGCCGAGGTGTGCGCGGTCGACGTCGCGGCCAAGGCCCACGCACGCGCGCGCCGCAACTTCGCCGCGTCGGGCTTCGATCCCGAGAAGCCCGAGCACATCGTCGGCGATGCGTTCAAGGTGCTCGCCCGGTTCGTCGAGCGCCACCGGACGTTCGATCTGGTGGTGCTCGATCCGCCGGCGTTCGCGAGCGCCGCGGCGCGCGGCGGCAAGCCGTGGAGCGCGGTGCGCGACTATGCCGAGCTGGTGACCGCGAGCCTCGAGGTCCTGGTCCCGGGCGGGCTGCTGATCGCCGCGTCGTCGACCCACAAGATGACCGCCGCGGAGTTCGAGCTCGCGCTCGCCGACGGCGCGATGCACGCCGGCACGCGGCTGCAGATCGTCGATCGCCGTTCGCTGCCACCGGACTTTCCGGCGGTGCCGGGGTTCCCCGAGGCGAGCTACCTCAAGTTCGCGGTCGCGGTCCGCGGCTGACTACGGCGCGCGCTTGCGCAGCGACCCGATCGGGACGTCCGGCGCCCGGACCGGCGGCGGCGCATCGGGCAGCGGCAGCAGGGTCTCGATCTCGTAGCGCGCGGCCTCGAGCTCGCGGTCTCCGAGCCGGCCGCGGATCCCGTCGGCCAGGGTCGCGCAGGCCATCGCCAGCGGCGGCAGCGCCACGCCGGGGGCGATCAGCTGCGCCACCGAGAGCTCGAGCACCCGCGCGATCGAGCGCGCGAGCGGCGACCCGATCTGCTCGAGCAAGCCGACCAGCTCGTCGACCACCGCGGGGTCGGCGGCGGGTGCGCTCTGGACCAGCTCGGTGATCAGCGGCTCGAGGCGGTCCTCGATTGCCAGCTCGGCAGCCAGCTCGGACGGCGATCCGGTCTGCGCGTCGCGGTCGGGGCTGGTGGTCACAGAGTCACGGGGGGTCACGGCGGTCACGGCGGTCCGGGATCATCGTCGTCGTCGTCCCCGGCGAGCTGCTCGGCGCTGCGCTGCTTGAGGAACTCGAGGAACGCGATCGCCGTCGGCAGCTCGATCGCCGGGATCGTCTCGATCAGGTCGCGCGCGCCTCGCCGCAGCGCCTCGCCGGGAGCCTCGTTGCCGTGGACCACGGGGCGCCCCACGGCCGGCAGCTCCTGCGGCGGCTCGACGATGCCCCACGGCGGATCGTTGGTGGCGGTGATCTCGTGCTGCTCGAGCCACTGCGCGATGTGCCAGTGCAGGAGATCCGCGCGGTACGAGAACCAGCGCTCGCGCTCGGCGGGATAGGCGAGCAGCACGTCCTTGAACCGGCGGAACGCGCCCTTGCCGTCGATCGAGATGATCAACCGCTCGCGCAGCGGCTCGTCGACGACCGAGCCGACGAACCGCTCCATCCAGCGGTACTGCTCGCGCGACGACGCCGGATCGATCCGCACGTAGTTGCGGATGTTCTCCGAGACGTTCTGCCGGTTGATCGAGGCCTCGGGATCGCCGGTCGTGATCGTCAGGACTCGACCCGTCGTCAGGTCGAGGTAGCTGTCGGTGTCCGGGGAATTGCGCTCGACCGCAATCTCGAGCGCGTCCCAATCGAGCTCCACGCGGACAGGTCCCCGCGTCGCAGGCAAAGGTGGTCGTACCGGCATAATCTAAAGCGGGACGCCTACTTGCCGGTAGGGCATGCCGCCGGACTAGGGTAGTAGCTCACGTCCGGTATGGCAAGCGCGCCCTTGACACGCGTTGGCAAGCGAGTAAGGTCCGCGGTCCATGGCTCGCGTTACCGTCGAAGATTGTCTCGACAAGGTGCCCAACCGGTTCGCGCTGGTCGTGCTCGCCGCCGAGCGCGCCCGGCAGCTGTCGCGTGGGGCGAACCCGGGCGTCGACTGCGATAACAAGCCGGCGGTGACCGCGCTGCGCGAGATCGCCGCCGGCCTCGTCACGTTCCGCGAAGACGTCCGCAACACGGTCATCGAGTTCATCGTCGAGCGCCGCAAGGCCGGCTTCATGTGACCCGGGCCCGAGGCCCACGCCTCGGCAAGCATCTGTAGGTCCTGGGGATTACCCGGCGCACGCCGCGGTGAAGTGGTCGATCTTGCGCCGCGGCCCGTGGCCGCAGCCTGCCGCCGCGCAGGCGCCGGGGCGGCGGCGTCGCCGAAAAATTGCCGGGGGCCCCGCCGGCCTCAAAGATGGCTCGGTGCGAAGCGCCGTGCCCCCTTCCGCTCCCGACGTGCGCCGGACGCTCGGCCGCGGCGAGCTGGTGGCGCTCGCCTACCGCCTCGGCAGGCAGGCCGGGAGCGGCGTGCTCACCCTGAGCGCGCGTGCAGTCCGTCCCGAGGTCTTCGTGCTACGGCGCGGCGCGGCGGTCTGCGGCGAAGGCGAGCTCGCCCGGCGAGGGCTGATCGGCCGGCTCGCCCGTGCGGCCGCCGAGCCGTCGCTGACCGCGACGTTCGGCCAGGTCACCGCGTATCCGCCGGGGGCGCTGCACCAGGTCTCGCTCGCGGGCTGGGCGCGGTCCCACCTCGAGGCTCAGCTCGACGCCTCGCTCGCCCAGGCCGTGGTGCGCGAGCTCGGCGAGCTGCAGATCCGCGTCCGCGCCGAGCTCGCCCCCGAGCCGGTCGACGACGCGGACCGCCGGATGCTCGCCGCGCTGGCGCAGCCGCGACGGCTCGACCAGATCTGGTCGGTCGCGCGCACGCCGCGGTTCCGCCTGCTCGCCCTCCTGCACTTCCTGCGCGCCGTCGGTGCGCTCGAGGTCGAACGCCCCGGCGCGCGACCCGCGCCGGCCGCGCCGGCCGCGCTGGCTCGCAGGATCGATCCGCGCCGCGCCGCCGCGCTGCGGCTGCTCGGCGTCGACGATGCGGCCGACGCCGGCGAGGTCAAGCGCGCCTACCGTCGGCTCGCCCGCACGCTGCATCCCGACCTCCAGCCCGGCGCCGACGAGGCGCGACGGCGCACGCTCGAGCGCCGGTTCGCCGAGCTCACCTCGGCCTACGAATCGCTGGTGTGAGCACCGGCCGGGCCGCGCCCGCTGGCTGACTACGGCGGCGCGACGATCCAGCCATCGTCGGTGAAGCAGCCGTCCGGCGTCGGCCAGCCGTCGCGCGCCCACAGGTACGCGGTGTACGCCGACAGCACGGCGTCGAAGCAGTGGTCGCTCTGCAGGACCTCCTCGCGCGCCATCCGGCTCTGCGGGGCGAACGACAGATCGGTGAGGCGCTCGAGGATCAAGGCGCGGGTCTGCCACGGGTCGGCGTCGCGCTTGTAGCCGCGCGCCGCGCGCGGTCCGCACAGCGCGGCGACGGTGGCGGTGGGCGAGACCTCGAGCAAGTTGGCGTGGAGCTCGAAGCCCAGGCCGCGGAGCCGGCGGCGGATCTGGCCGGCGCGCGCGGCGATCGCGCCGCTGGCGTGGCCGATCCCGGACAGCGGCAGGAGGCCGCGCTCGTAGGTCATCACGATCTCGGTCGCGCGGTGGGCATAGGGCGCGAGCCGCGCCTGCGCGGTGAACGCCGGTCGGGAGCCTCCGCCCACGGTCTCGACCGCGACCTTGCGAACCAGCGCGCGGCCCTCGGTCCGGAGCCAGATCACCGCCGGGTCCGCGCAGGCCTCCATCCCGGGGCACACCGGGCGCTCGCAGCGTCCGCACGCGGCCTGGGTCAGCGGCGCGTCGATCGCGATGACGGCGTCCGACGACGACGCGGAGTGCAGGTGCGCGAGCAGCGTGTCATCGGTCCACGGCAGCCGGCCCGACCGGGTCGCGACCTCGACGACCTGCGCGCCTCCGGCGCCGCTCCGGATCTCGGCGATGGCGGTCGTCTTGCCTCGACCACCGCCGAGATCAACCCCGATGAACCTGGAAAACGCGCGCTTCAAGTTGGGCTGCCCCTGGTTGTATCACGACTGGTTACTGCGAATTCGGCTGGCGGCACTGGCATTTGGCCCGATTGGTTGTGTAGGGTGCGCGGCCTGTAAGACCCGATTGCTTGCTGCGTTACGTCACGGGCCGAAGTCTGCATCCCGCCTGGCCCTGCCCCGTCTCCACCCGTCTTTTCCGTCTCTATACCCCAGGCCGCGCACCATGGACCGGATCGCCACCTTCCAGAGCTTCATCGCCCGCGCGCCCGGCGATCCATTCCCGCGCTACGGCCTGGCCATGGAGCTCAAGAGCCGCGGCGACCTGGCGGCGGCCTGGACGGCGTTCTCGGAGCTGCTCGAGCAATTTCCCGACTACGTCCCGACCTACCTGATGGCCGGGGGCACCCTGATGGCGCTCGGCCGCCGGGACGAGGCCGCCGACATCTACCGGCGCGGCATCGATGTTGCTGCTCGCAAGAGTGACGCCCATGCCCGCGGCGAGCTCGAGTCGGCACTCCAGGAAACGCTGAGCGCCCCTGCCTAGGTAACCGAGCGCGGACGAGCGCCCGCGCACCACCGCCTGTCACCGAGATCCAGGTCACCCCCACCCGTTTCCTGCCGGCCTCGCCGGTGATCAGATGTCCGGGAATCAACCCCACCATAGAAGAGAAGAGAGGACTTAGACCATGAAGAAGACGTCGTTTGTGATCGCGATCCTGGCCTCGGCAGCGCTCGCCGGTGCCTGTGGCAAGAAGAAGGATGCCGCTGCCCCGACCCCGCCGCCCGCCGGCGATATGGGCTCGGCTTCCGGCTCCGGTGGCGACATGGGCTCGGGTGCCGGCGGTGGCATGGGCTCGGGCGCGGGCTCCGGCTCGGCGATGTGATCGCGAGCTCGCTCGCAGTCAGACGAGTGCGAAGCGCCGGTCACGACCGGCGTTTTGCGTTGGCAGGGAGCGACCGGCTCCGTGCCCGCGAGATGCCGCGCGAGATGCTTGACCGCGCGGGTCGCCTCGTGTGACTGGGAGCGACGTGGACGGCCCGGCCGTCCGCATTGCCGGAGTGGAGAAATGGTAGACTCAGGGGTCTCAAAAGCCCCTTCCCGCGAGGGAGTGTCGGTTCGAGTCCGACCTCCGGCACTAGGCCAGCTGGCGGCGGACCTCGTCGCGCACCGCCTCGGCGACCACCGACTGCGGCGCGCTGCCGCCGAGGTCGGTGGTCAGCGGCTCGCCGCGCTCGACCAGGGTGGCGACCGCCGTCTCGATCGCGCGGTGGGCGCGGACCAGCCGGTCGTCGGCGAATCGCCGGCCGAGCCAGGCCATCGCCTCGCCGGCGGCGAGCATCATCGCCATCGGGTTCGCGCGGTCCTTGCCGGCGAGCGGCGGCGCCGAGCCGTGGATCGGCTCGAACATCGCGTGGTCATCGCCGACATTGCAGCCGACTGCCATGCCCATGCCGCCCTGCAGCACCGACGCGAGATCGGTCAGGATGTCGCCGAACATGTTGGTCGTGACGCAGACGTCGTAGCGCTCGGGCTGGGTCAGCACGAACATCGCGAACGAGTCGACGATCGCGACATCGGGCTCGATCTCGGGGTAGCCCCGGGCGACCTCGCGGAACACCTCGAGGAATAGCCGGCAGCCGACGAGCACGTTGTGCTTGACGATGCAGGTGACGCGGCGCTTGCCATCGCCGGGCGCGCCCTTGTCGCGGCGCCGCGACAGCTCGAACGCCGCGCGGATCACCCGCTCGGACGCGTGCCGGGTGATCACGCGCAGGTCGGTCGCGCGATCGGCGGTGCGCTCGCCGATGCCGGAGTACAGGCCCTCGGTGTTCTCGCGCACGATCACCATGTCGACGGTCTCGGGCGCCCAGACCTCGCGGAACTTGCCCGACAGGCCGTGCCGGGTGCCGAGCAGGCAGCGCACCGGCCGGATGTTGGCGTAGAGGTCGAGCTTGATCCGGTTGCCGATCACCGGCGACCAGCCCGCCATCTTCTCGCGGCCGTCGGCATCGCGCATCGTCACCGGCGAGCCGTCCGGGCCGTTCCAGCCGACCGCGCCGAGCAGGATCGCGTCGGCCGCGCGGCAGCGGTCCTCGGCGCCCTCGGGCCAGTCGCGGCTGCCGTGCTCGAGGTAGAACCTGCCGCCGCACGGGATCTCCTCGATCGCGAACCCGGCGCCGGTGCCCGCCTCGACGAGGTCGAGCAGCTGCCGGGCGTGGCCGATGACCTCCACGCCGATACCATCGCCGGGGAGCAGGACGAGATCGTAGACCGCCTTGGGGGAGCGCGACATCGCGGGAACGTAGCACCGCCGGCACGTCGCGCGGCCGCGCGGCGATATACTGTCGCCGTGCCGTCCCGCGACGAGTGGCAGCGCCGGCTCGGGCCGCTCTACGGCGGCGCGGTCGCGCTCGTGCATTCGACGCCCTGGCGCTGGCCCGCCGAGGTCGGCGACGACCCGCGCACCGCCGGCTGGCTGGTCGTGCTCGGCGTGATGGTCGGCGCGGCCGCCGCGGTGGTCGCCGCCCTGGTCCACGCCGCCGGGCTGCCGGCGCAGATCGCGGCGCTCGCCGGGCTGGCGATGCTGTCGCTCGCCTCGGCCGGGATCGTCGAGCGCGGCCTCGCCGATCGGATCGATCACTGGGACGGCCAGGCAGTCCCCGTCCGGTTCCCCGGCGTTCCGGCCGTGCTGGTGCTGGTGTTCGTCACGCTGGTCCGCGCCGCCGCGATCGCGCCGCTGCCGCCGTCGCGCTGGCTCGCCGTGCTGATCGCGACCGCCGTGGTCGGCCGCTGGGCGGCGATGTTCGTCCAGGCGCTCGGCGATCCGATCCGGGACGACGGTGCGCGCCGCTCGCTGGTCGCCGCCCCGGCCCCGGCCTGGCTGGTCGCCGCGACCGGCCTGGGCGTCGCCGCGATCGCCGTGCTCGCGCTCGGCAGGGCCGGGATCGTCGCGCTCGCGATCGCCGCGATCGCCGCGTTCGCGCTCGGGCTCGAGGCCCAGCGCCGCGACGGCGAGCTGTCCGGGCCCGCGGTGGCGACCGTCGCCGCGATCGGCGAGCTCGCGGTGCTGCTGATCGCCGCGACCTGAGACCCCGCCCGGGTTGCGGCGCGGCTACGGCCGGCGCGCGACCACGACCTTGGCGACGAACTCGGGCTCGGCCGACTCGACCACGAAGCCGACCTCGCGCAGCAGCTCGGCGAGGTCGTCCTCGAGGTAGTCGGCGTAGAACGGCTCGTGGAACTCGCCCGGGAACGCGCGCAGCGCGCTCGCGATCTCGCGGCTCTCGGCGAGCTGCGCCGAGTCCTCGATCACGACCGTGCCGCCGGGCCGCACGACCCGGAACATCTCGCGCGCGACGTTGCGGCGCGCGTTGCGCGGCAGCTCGTGGAACAGGTACACGCTGGTCACCACGTCGAACGCGCCGTCGGCGAACGGCAGCGCCTCGGCGTTCTCGACCGCGAGCGCGACCTCGGCGACGTCGGCGAGCCGGCGGCGCGCGAGCCGGACGTAGGCCGGCGACAGATCGACGCCGTAGAGCCGCAGCGCGGGGTGCGCGACGGCGAGCTGGTGCAGGGTGCGGCCGGTGCCGCAGGCCACGTCGAGCACGCGGAGCTGGCCGGCGCCGCCCGCGGCGCGCACCGCGCGGGTCACCGGCGGGATCACCTGGCGGCGCATGACATCGGCGGTGCCGCGGAACAGGAGCTCGACGCCGAGCTCGTAGAGCTCCGCCGAGTGATCGGTGAAGTAGCCGTCGGTCTGCCAGTGGAACGTCCGGCGGTAGTAGGCCGGGTAGCGCTGCTTGTCGACCGCCGGGATGTCGCGGAACGCGCCGGCCTTCTTGCGCCGCACCATCCGCGGCGTGTCGCGCAACAGCCGCGGCAGCGCGCGCACGTAGCGTCCGACCGGGATGTCGAACAAGAGCTCGCGCGGGTACAGGCCGGCCTCGACGTTCGCGAGGTCGCGCGCGTGGAGCGCGTCGCGGCGGCGCATCACGGCGCGGACCTCGTCGCCGGACAGCCGCGGCCGCGGCAGACGCGACATCCAGCGCGTCGCCTCCTGGACCAGCGTCGCCTGGAGCAGGAACGAGAAGTGCTGGGAGTGATAGGCGAGGCGATCGAAGGTGCCGAGGTGGGCCATCAGGAGTCTCGTGGACGCGCTCGCGGGGAACATCGCCGGCGTCGTAGCAATACGGTAGCAACCGAGAGCGCGAAGACCAGCGGTCCGCCGGCGCCTCCGCCGGTGTCGCAGCAGCCCGCCTTGCCCATCGGGGTCGTGATCGGCGCCTCCACGGGGACCGCGCAGCCGTACGATGCCGCGGCGGTGCATCCGAGTTGCGCGCAGACCGCACACCACAACGGGACGCACGCCTGCTGCTGCAGCGTGTCGGACCCGCAGCTCGCGGCGTCGGTCAGCTCCTGGTAGCGCAGGACCTTGGTCCAGGTCGCCAGGTCGGTGGTCTTCATGATGCCGGCGCCATCCGATGGCGCCGTCGAGACGCTGTAGTTCTGGGTGCACGCCCACAGCTCGCCCGCGGCGTTCTCGACCAGGCAGCCCATGTGCGGGGCGCCGGCGAGCGGGACCCAGGTCTGGCCGTCGTCGTGCGAGATCTCGGCGCCGAGCGCCACGGTGCCGAGGATCAGGTCGTGCGTGCCGCCGAGGTTGGCCGCGGCGCGGACCACGAACGCGCCGATCGTGGTCGCCTTGCGGTTGATCTCGGTCCACGACGCACCGGCGTTGGTGCTGACGTAGACCGCGTCGCTCTGGGTGTTGTCGACAAGCTCGACCCGGGCGTAGAGGTGCGTCGGATCGTTGCTCCAGATCCCGGCGAGGTGGATCACCGAGTTGGCCATGAGCGTCATCCCGGTCGTCGGCAACGCGCTCCAGCTCGTGCCGCCGTTGACGGTGCGGAACATCCGGTGCTCTCGCATCGTGCCGCCGCCGGTCTGGGGGACGTAGCGGTACCCGCTGAGATAGATCGTCTGCGGGTCCGACGGCGCGACCTGGATCGACTGCCACCACACGTTGACGTCGCCGGTCTCGGGCAGCTTGATCGCCACCGGGGTCGCCGCGGGGGCATCGGCGAGCTTGTAGATCTTGAAGTCGGCGGCGAGGCCGTTCTGGGTGTCGGCGGCCTGGGCCGCGCCGTAGTACAGCGTCCCGTCCGGGCCGATCGTGCTCGCCGAGACGAAGCTCCTGCCCTCCGCCGTAGCATCGAACGTGCAGCCGTTGCGCATCGCGGTCAGGCCGTTGAACGTGGTCGCGAACAGCGCGCCGGACGAGGTGTACGCGTACGACGGATCGTACATGCCGCCGTAGCCGACCGCGGCCTCGCACATCCACGTCCAGGTCTTGCCGCCGTCGTGCGACAGCAGCAGGCCGAACGTCAGGCCGACCGCGATATCGCTCTCATGGCCGTGGCGAAACGTGATCGTCGAGGTCGCGGGCAGCCGGCCGTTGGCCCGCGCCGGGCGCTCGGCGCCGGCCACGAACCCGAGGACGATGCCGAGCAAGACGCCCGCGAAGACGACGGCCCGAGCGAGAGACGGCGCGGATGGCCAGGTCATGCCGCGATCGTAGCCCGCGGTCCCACCCGCGAGCGAGCGCCATCCACGTGGCCGATCTCACGTTTCGCGCGTCGCGGCGACGGGGCCGCGCGCTCGCGCCGCGCCGCGCGCGCAGCCCGTCGAACGATCGACGCGAGCCGCGCGGGCTGGGCGAGCAGCGCCTGCTTGGCCGTGCGGCTCAGCTGCTTGATCGCGTGCTCGAGCCGCAGCGCGCCGGACTGGTCACGGCAGCGCCGCACCAGCACCACTTTCAGCGGGCCGCGGCCGCGGGTGTAGCGCGCGCCGGTGCCGGCGTCGTGCGCGGCGATCCGCGCGGCGACGTCTCGCGCGATCCCGCAATACAGCGTGTCGTCGCGGCAGCGCGCGACGTAGACGTACCACCACGCCACTAGCCGACCTTGTGCTCGATCTCGGGCGGCGAGGCGAAGAACCGGTTGCGCCGGGGGTCGTTGAACCGCCCGTAGTCGATCAGCCACGGCGTGACCTGCGCGGTGCCGTTCTCGAGCCGGATCGTCGCGGCCATCGGCGTCACCGCGCGGTAGCTCGACTCCTCGGGGAGGTCGTTGTTGTCGGCGCCGCCGGCGGAGAACAGCGTGATCAGCGACGCGACCTCGCCGTACATCGGCCGGAACCCGGCGTCGATCTTCTCGTGGCCGCGGACCAGGATCGAGCAGCCGAGCTTCTGCATGAACGCCTCGAACTGCAGCCGGCCGAACGGGAACCGCGCGTTCTGGGCCTGGAGCTCGGCGGGGATCACGTCGGCGGTCGATGGATCGGACCACAGCATCTGGAACCGGAGGTCGGGATCGTTGAGCGCGCTGAAGTCGTGGAGCTTGGCCGCGATGTCGACGTCGCGCGGGATCCCGGCATGCACGAACATCATGTCGTCGAAGAACAGCATGTTCGGCAGCTCCTCGAACAGCTTCATGTACTCGGCGAACACCTCGCCCGGCATGTGGCCGACCAGCGTGTTGATCGCCTCGGCCGGCTTGACCCCGCCGTAGATCCGCCCGCGGTACTCGATGTAGTACTCGTGGTTGCCGCGCAGCGGGAACACGTGCTCGGGCGCGGCGAGGTAGAGCTGCATGATCGTCCGCAGCACGCCGTTGTACGAGAACCGGCCGCGGTCGATATAGTCGCCGAGCAGCACCAGCTTGGGCTCGGGCTGGCGCGGGTCGAGCCGCCAGGCCTCGAGCTTGGCGAAGAAGTCGGCCTGGAGCAGCGCGCCCTTGAGGCAGCTGTAGCAGCCGTGCAGATCGCCGAGCACGGTGAGCTCGTAGACCCGGCCCGGCTCGGCCGGGTGGACGAAGACGTGGCCATCGAGGAACGGCCGCTCGCCGGCGAAGTCGGCCACGGTGCGCTTGCCGGCGAGCCGGTTCGCGCCGGCCCGGCGCTGCTCGCCGAGCTGGGCGATGAAGCGCTGCATCAGCGCCAGATCGGCCGCGACCTGGCCGCGGATCCGCGACGGGTCCGCCGAGTAGTGCTGCTCGAAGCCGTGGAAGAACGGGTGATCGTCGAGCCGCGGCCGGAGCGACGCCGGGCCCTCGATCGCGACCCGGCTGGGCTCGCGGACCAGCTCGATGTCCTGGACGCCGAGCGCGGTCGAGGTGTCGAGCAGCGCCTCGAGCTCCTTGCGGAACGCCTCCTCGGCGGGGTGCACGCTGCCGTCGGCGTAGATCAGCTCGTCGATGCAGGTCAGGAGCTCGTGCTGGTTCGCCGGATCGAAGCTCTGGAAGATCTCGTAGCTCCTCAGCTTGAGCTTGGCGTAGACGAACTTCTCGACGTCCTCGCCGTCGGCGACCGCCTCGTCGAACAGCTCCTTGACGCTGCGATCGACGTGCTCGAAGACCTCGAGGAAGTGCGCGACGAACCGCGAGACCACCTCGTCGCGGGTCGCCGGATCGGCGTCGGGCATCGCCGCCCGGGCGCGCGCGGCGACCAGCTGGCGGATGTAGATCCGGACGAACGTCTTCTCGGTGAAGTCGAAGTTGCCGTCGATGTACCCGAACGCGGTCAGGTAGAAGATGATCGCGTTCATCTGCTGCTCGGCGACGTCCGGATCGCTGCTGAAGGTGAGCATCGGCCAGGGTAGCTTGCCCCGGCCGTGATTGCCGGCGCAAGCACTGGTACCATCGTAGTCGTGCGCGTCCAGGTGCCTGTCACCGTCGCGGTCGTCGTCGCGGGCGTTGCCCTGTGCGGCGTCGCGGGCGCGCCGGGCGCGGTGCACGCCGAGCCGCGGCTCGAGCTCGGCGGCTTCGTCGGCATCGACTGGTTCGGCGCGCGCAGCGAGCTCGGCAACTCGTGGGCGCCCGAGCAGGTGCCCGGGACCTCGCCCGTGGTCGGTGGCCGCATCGGCTGGCTCGCGCTGCCCGAGCTGCCCGGCGATCTCGCGCTCGCGCTCGAAGGCGAGCTCGCGGTCGCGCCGGCGTTCACCGGCGACAGCGTGGATCACGGCCGCGGCAAGTACTTCGCGCCGGTGCTCGAGTGGCGCGGCCAGGCGGTGCTGCGGTTCGCGCGCTGGCGCGTCATCGTGCCCCACCTCGTGCTCGGGGCCGGCGGTGACAGCGTGGCGTCGAGCTCGCCGTTCATGTCCCGGGACACCGATCCGATCGCGTACTGGGGCCCCGGGCTCAGCATGCCGGTCGGCGATGGCTGGCAGCTGCGGCTCGATCTGCGCCACGGCATCATGCCGGCACGCAGCGGCGGCATGAACTCGACGGTCGAGCTCGAGCTTGGCATCACCACGGCGCTCGGCCCCCGGGCCGCGCCGCACCGCGAGCTGGCCGCGACGACGACGCCCGCGCCGGCCACCGCCGACGCCGATCGCGACGGCGACGGCATCCCCGATCGGCTCGACGCCTGCCCGGACGAGCCCGAGACCTTCAACGGCGTCGCCGACGACGACGGCTGCCCCGAGCCCGATCCCGACGGCGACGGCATCGTCGGGCCGGCCGATCGCTGCCCCGATCAGGCCGAGGACTTCGACGGCTTCCAGGACGAGGACGGCTGCCCCGACCCGGACAACGACGGCGACGGCATCGACGACGCTCGCGACGCGTGCCCGGCCGCGCCGGAGACCTTCAACGGCTGGCAGGACGACGACGGTTGCCCCGACCAGCTGCCCGACGACGTCGCGGCGGTGCTGGCGATCCCGGTGCGGTTCGCGCCCGGCCACGCCCGCGTCACCGAGGCCGCCGGCGCCGCGCTGCGGCCGGTCCGCGAGATGCTCGAGCGCCGCGCCGAGGTCCGGCTCGCGATCGTCGGCCACCCCGAGCGCACAGGCGCCGACGACCTCGCCCGGCGCCGCGCCGAGGCCGTGAAGTGGTACCTGGTCGATCAGGGCATCGCCGAGGACCGGCTCACCACGCGGGTCGGCGCGGTGCCGTCGGCGCTCGCGGTCGTGTTCCAGCTCGCCGCGGCCGGCCCGTAGCTCAGCTCAGCTCAGCTCAGGTCGCCGGCGTCGCCTGGCGCTTGGCTGCGGCCTGCATCCGCGCCTTCTGGATGTCCTGCATCATGCCGAGCACGAGCCGCGGATCGGTGAACACGTTGAGCCTGGGCGCGAGCGTCTTGGCGTAGCGATCGAAGTACAACAGCTGCTTGGTGATCAGGATGAACTCGTTGGGCATCTTCATCCGGTGCCGGGTCGCCGTGCGCTGGATGCCGGGCAGGAACTCGGCGTAGTTGACCTCGCCGAACGACAGCGTGAGCAGCGGGCGGTAGGTCTCGGCGAGATCGGCGACGAACGCGTCCATGTCGAGGCCGGGCGGCGTGCCGGACATCTCGCAGATGATCTCGGCGAGCTTCTTGTAGTTGCCGCTCGCGAACGCGATCATGTAGTCGGTGACCAGCTCGCGCTCCTTCTCGTCGAACCGCCCGACGATGCCGAAGTCGAGGAACCCGATCGTGTCGTCGTCGAGCAGCATCAGGTTGCCGGCGTGGACATCGCCGTGGAAGAACCCGTAGAACACGACGCACTGGAACCACGCGCGCAGCCCGGCGACCAGCTTGCCTTCGCCGTCGATGCCGCGGCGCCGGATCTCGTCGAACGCGTCGACCCGGACGCCGAGGAACTGCTCCATCACCAGCACCTTGCGGGTGGTGTACTCGTGGTGCGGGACCGGCGCGCGGATGTTCTTGTGACCGAGCTCGCGCATGATCTCGTTGAACTGATCGAGGTTGGCGGCCTCGCGGCGGAAGTCGAGCTCCTCGGTCAGCGTCTTGGTGAAGTCATCGACGACCCCGACCGGGTTGGCCAGGTCGGCGTCCTTCTTGAACCGGGCGACGACCCCGGCGAGCGTCCGCATCAGCTTCATGTCCGCCATGCAGCGCGCGATGATGCCCGGGCGCTGGACCTTGATCACGATCGGCGTGCCGTCGCGCAGCTTCGCGGTGTGGACCTGCGCGATCGACGCCGACGCGAGCTGCCGCGGCGCGATGTCGACCAGGTGCGCGGCGTTCTCGGCGCCGAGCTCCTCGTCGAGCGTGCGCTGCACCGCCTCGAACGAGAACGGCTTGACCCGATCGAGCACCTTCTGGAACTCCTTGACGTACGCGTCGGGGAACATGCCGGCCGACGACGCGACGATCTGGCCGAACTTGATGAACGTCGGCCCCATGTCCTCGCACCACATCCGGAGCAGCATCGGCCGGGTCAGCCGCTGGTACTTCGCGCGCCGGCCGGTCAGCCTCAGCCACAGCTTGCGCAGCCGGACCACGTCGCTGAGCCAGAGCAGCCCGTACTTCCAGCTGTAGATCGCGAGCGCCCAGATCCGCCGCGGCACCGGCAACGACACCGACAGCAGGACGAGGATTCCCAGCGCGGCCAGGAGCGAATACCAGAACATACTCGGGACAATCCTAGCACCAAGGCGGTGGCGGCCAGCGTCGCGCGCGGCAAAGTCATGGCTAACGCTGACCGCACCTGCGGGCAAACCTCGCCGTGCCCGTATACTCGCGCGATGCTGACGACCGTCACCGCTGGATCGTATTCGGTGCGCGGGATCTCCGTCGGCGGGATCTACACCTCGCTCGCGGTGCCCGAGCTCGGCCTGGTGTTCGATGCCGGCGCGCCGCTGCGCTCGCTGGCCGGGATCGATACGATCCTGCTGTCGCACGGCCACGCCGATCACGTCGGCGCGCTGCCCGCGCTGCTCGGGATCCGCGGCCTGACCGGCAAGACCCGGCCGCCGCGCGTCATCATGCCGGCCGAGATCCAGGCCGACCTGACCGCGGCGCTCGCGGCGCTGTCGCGGCTCCAGCGGTTCCCGCTCGAGATCGAGGCGATCGGGCTCCGGCCGGGCGACGAGCTCGCGCTGCGCGGCGACCTCCGGGTCCGCGCGGTGCGGACGTTCCACCCGGTGCCATCGCTCGGCTACGTCGTCGTGCGGCGGGTCGCCAAGCTCCGCGCCGAGCTCCACGGCCTGACCGGCGCCGAGATCGCCGCGCGGCGCCGCGCCGGCGAGCACGTCAGCGATCACGAGGACCGGATCGAGCTCGCGTACGCGACCGACACGCTGATCTCCGTGCTCGATCACGCGCCCGAGCTGCTCGAGGCCGGCACGTTGATCATCGAGTGCACGTTCCTCGACGGCCGCAAGTCGCTCGAGGCCGCGCGCGCCGGCTGCCACATCCACCTCGACGAGGTGATCGAGCGCGCCGACCAGTTCGCCAACACCCACGTCGTGATGATGCACTTCTCGCAGCTCTACCGGCCCGACGAGATCCCCGGCATCCTCGACGCGCGGCTACCGCCGGCCCTGCGCAAGAAGGTGATCCCGTTCATCCCCACCGGCGCGCACTGGCCGGGCTGACAGAGCCGCAGCGATGGCCAAGCGCCCCGGCCCCGGTCCCGACGACCTCGACGCTGATCTGCTCGACGATACCGGCAGCGGCGGCGACGCTGACCAGGCGGTCGCCGCGCCGCTGACCGACGAGCTCGACCTCCACACGTTCCAGCCGCGCGACTGCGCCGACGTCATCGCCGAGTACCTCGTCGCTGCCCAGGACGCCGGCATGACGAGCGTGCGGATCATCCACGGCAAGGGCACCGGCGCGCTGCGCCGTATCGTCCACGGCGTGCTCGATCAGCACCCCGCCGTGCGCGCGCACCGGCTCGCCAGCGAGCGCAGCGGCGGCTGGGGCGCCACGCTCGTCGAGCTGCATCCGAGGTCGTGAGCCGCGGCGGGGCCGCCCGCGACCGGAGCGGCGCCACGCCGGTCCAGCTGCATCCGCCCACCGGCTCCCACGGCGGCAGCTCGCGGCCCGGCCGGTCCGCCGCCACGCCACGGCCGGCCATCCGCGACGGCGACCGCTCGTCCTCCATTCGCGGTGCGCCGCTGGTCGCCGCCGCACACTGGCGGCATGACGATCCGCCTCGCGACGCTCTCGCTGCTCTCGATCGCCGCGTGCACCGCGGCGCCTCACCCCGCGCCGGCGCGCCCGGCCGCCCCCACCATCGCCGCCGCATCCGCACCTGCGCCCGCACCCGCGGCTGCGCCTGCACCCGCGCCGGCGGCCACGGAGGCCCTGCCGTTCGCGGTCCACGTCACCGGTCACGGCCCGGCGATGATCCTGATCCCGGGCCTCGCCTCGTCGAGCGACGTCTGGACCACCACGGTCGCGCACGAGCAGGCGCGGTTCACCTGTCACGTCCTCCAGCTGCCCGGCTTCGCCGGCCGCCCGGCGATCCCGGCGCCGATGCTCTCCACCGTGCGCGAAGCGCTCGCCGGCTACATCCGCGACCACCACCTGGACCATCCGGTCATCGTCGGGCACAGCCTCGGCGGCTTCGTCGCCCTCGACCTCGCGCGCAGCCACCCCGATCTGGTCGGCCGGCTGGTCATCGTCGACAGCGTGCCGTTCCTGCCGGCGCTGCAATCTCCGACCGCGACCGCCGAGTCGATGCGCGCCGTGGCCGACCACATCCGGACCGGGATCATGTCTGCCACCGACGCGGCCTACGAGCAGCAGGAGCGCGGCGTGCTCGCAACGATGATCACCGACCCGGCGCAGCAGGAGGTCGCGCTCGGCTGGGTGATGCACTCGGATCGCGCGGCGGTCACCGGCGCGCTGATCGAGATGATGACCACGGACCTGCGGCCCCAGCTCGGAGCGATCACCGCACCGACGCTCGTGATCGAGACCTGGACCGGCTGGGGCGCCGGCCGCGAGCCCATCGAGCGCGGCTACGCCCAGCAGTACGCCTCGCTCCGCGGCGTCAAGCTCGTCGTCGCCGACACGGCGAAGCACTTCGTGATGCTCGACGATCCGGCGTTCCTGTTCGCGCAGATGGACGCATTCCTGCGCTGACCGACCAATCGGCTTTGAGATCCGTCCCACGCTGAGCGGCATCGGCGTTGCGCGGCGAGCGCGACTTACCCACAGCGCTCGACCGAATGGCGCGAGGCCCGGCGTCATGGACATACCTCCGGTGATGGCGAAGTAGCGTCACGAGACCGCGCCGATGCGACGCGCGGTGGGTGAATGCACTGCCCTTGCCGGCAGGGGGGACGGGAACATACGGGGACGTCCCCTATCGATCGAGGCCGAACATGACCTTGACCAGAGGTCAAGACGTCCATGAGTAGTTGGACGAACTGCTCGCGCGGAACCGCGACATCAGCCGCCGGAGAAGGTGTTCTGGCGCAAGGTGCTCGACATGGTCCTGCAATCGCACTTCCTTGTCGGTAAGATCGTGACCTGAGCCATGGCCCTGAAGATCCAAGAGCTCCTCGAACGCCTGCGCGAGGTCGACGAGTGTCCGGAGATCGAGGCGAAGCGCGCGGCCACCGAACTGGGGCGAAGCGCGCTCGACACGATCTCGGCGTTCGCGAACGAGCCGGGGATGGGCGGCGGCTATCTGCTATTTGGGCTCGAGGAAGATCTGGCGACCGGTCATTACGAGGTCACAGGCATCGCCGATCCGAAGAAGCTCGAGCAAGAGATCGCGACAGTCTGCGCCACCGTGTTCAACCGCGCGCTACGGCCGAAGGTATGGGTTGACCGTGTCGATGGCCGGGCGCTGGTGGCAGCATTCGTGGCCGAGGCGTCACCGCATGAGAAGCCCATCTATATCAAGAAGTCGGGCCTTCATCACGGAACGTTCCGTCGCGTTGGCAGCACCGACCAGCGCTGCACCGAAGAGGATCTGCGGGTTCTCTTCCGCGCAGGCGACACCACGGCATACGAGGACACGCTGGCGTTCGATGCAAGGATGGACGAGTTGGATGCAGCCATCATCGCGTCCTATCGAAGGCAGTTGCTCGACGCGAATCCTGCTACGGAGCTACGCGACGCCAGCCCGTTCGAGTTGGTCCAGGCCGTGGGCGGCGCGCGCCACGAGGCCGGACGGCTGGTGCCGACCGTCGCCGGGGTGTTCCTGTTCGGCTCCCGGCTGCTGCTGAGGCGCCTGGTGCCACAGCACCGCGTCGACTACATCCGCGTGCCCGGGACCCAGTGGGTGCCCGACAGCCAGCGACGCTACGACTCCGTCGAGATTCGAGATCCGCTGCTCACCGCGTTCAGGCGGGCGTACCAGGCGGTCATTGATGACCTGCCGAGGTCGTTTGTACTCGACCCCGGCAGCCCCGAGCGCCGCGATCAGACCGCTGTGCCCGAGACCGTCGTTCGCGAGGCGCTGGTCAACGCGTTGACCCACCGCGACTACCGGATCGCGAGCGCGATCCAGGTGATCCGCTACGCCGATCGAATCGAGATTCGAAACCCGGGTCATTCGCTGGTGAGCACCGAGCAGTTCGGCCAGCCCGGTTCGTATCCGCGTAATCCGCGCATCGCGGACGTGTTTCGGGAGATGCGGCTGGCAGAGAACAAGGGCACAGGGATCGAGGCAATGCGACGGGCGATGAAGCGTGCCGATCTGGTCCCGCCGGTGTTCGATTCCGACGCGCGCCAAGACCGGTTTGTCGCGATTCTGTGGTTCCATAGTCTCCTCGATGACGCGGAGCGAGGCTGGCTCGATTCGCTGGGCATCGAGCTGACGGCTGGTCAGCGCCAGGCCTTGGTCGTGGCTGGGCGGACCGGCTTCATCAACAACAGCGGCCTTCGGGATCTGACCGGGCTGGACCCGCTTCAGGCGCGCCGGGAATTACATCGGCTTCGTGAGCTTGGCTTGGTCGTCATGCGGGGCGAACGAGGAGGCGCTTACTACGTGCTCGCCGGCAGCGCCGGAGCGAAGTGGCCACCTTGGAAAGCTCCGGACGGTCTGGCCGGGCATCCTGGCGGGGTGGCGGATCGGGGGGAGCTACGCCCGGATCGGGGGGAGCTAGGTGTGGACAGCCGAGAGCCGAAGCCGACGGTGGACGCGGTTCCCGCATTAGATCGCTCGATGCTCCCGTCCGGCCTCCAGGACGAACTAGCCAAGCTGGGTCGGAGGCCGAGACAGGGGCCGCTCCGTGCGGTGATCCTTTGGTTGTGCGCGTGGCGCCCGCTCCGAGCCGCCGAGTTGGCCGTGCTCCTTCAGATCCGACCCGACAAGCTGACCGAACGCCATCTCGCACCCATGCTCGCGGCAGGAGCGCTGGTACGCACTCACCCTGATCACCCGACGCACCCTGCCCAGGCTTACCGCGCGTCCCAAGCCGAGCTGCCGGCCGACGAGCACGATGAGGACCGCGGAGTCGACGATGACTGAATGGAACGTCGGAACAGAGGCACCGCATGGCTGAACCCGTCCGCAGAATTCGAGCACGTTGATCCCGCGCAGCACCAGGACGGTCGCAGCGCGCAGGCCCGACTCGCCTTGCCGAGTACGACGTCGCCGTCGACAACAGCGTCTCACTTATCTCCGATACTCAGGGACTGCGCCTCTGGACATTCGAGTACCTCCCGGAGTTCCTGACTGGCGATACCCGAGCTCGGGCAGTGTTGATGGTGGCACCTCCCAGGGATGAGTTTAGGCTCGCTCGGCTCCAACGCCTGTCGCGACGCGAGTGTGTGCTCCCGCTAGCCTTCCGTGAACGCGCGCACGATCGAGGCGATCAGCGCGACGACGACGACGGCGGGGAAGATCTTGCGGCAGCGGCGATCGATGCGCAGCGCGCGGGGCTTGTCGC
The DNA here is from genome assembly GCA_036403075.1 of Kofleriaceae bacterium. Classification (GTDB taxonomy): domain Bacteria; phylum Myxococcota_A; class Polyangia; order Haliangiales; family Haliangiaceae; genus JABFXX01. Next base: position 3,746 of record DASWRS010000311.1, on the reverse strand, counting down.
CACGACGCGACACGCTGTTGGTGAAGATGGTCTCGAACACAGCCATCGCGATCGCGACGTAGCACACGACGTAGACCCGATCGGCCAGGGTCAGGTAGGCGACCTCGGGGAGCGCGCTGGCCTCGGCGAACTGAAAGGCGATCACCGCGAGCAGGCAGGTCACGCCGATCGTCAGCGCGGCGCCGAGGTCATCCGAGTCGATCCAGAACACCGAGAACGCGAGCGCGACGATCAGCAAGAGCGGCAGGAAGAACTTGATCAGGTGGAACGTGATGTGGCGCCGGATCTCGAACCGGAAGGCGGCGTAGTCGTAGGCCGGGCCGCCGCGCTCCGAGCGGAAATCGCGGATCTCGCGGCCGAACTCCAGCTCGCGCTCGAGCTTCCATCCCGACAGGGTCGCGCGCACCGAGTCGTCGAAGCCGATCGCCGACGGCCGGCCCTGGTACACCAGCTCGTTCGCGACGAACTCGTCGTCGGACAGCTCGATCGCGAGCTGCTGGCGATCAAACGGGAACGCGCGCAGGTTGTACGGCGCCCGCAGCGTGGAATGGATCCGGTGCGACCGGATGCACAGGCCGTCGCGCAGGGTGATCGCCTCGAACTGGGTGCCGTGGCGCTCGACCTCGTTGACGACCTCGGTCTGCGGCGCGAAGTTCGCGGCGGGCGGCCACTCCTCGTAGAGGTAGAAGTCGGCGTCCCACGTGCCCGCTCGCTCGTTGACGCTCGACAGCCCCATGATGATCACGCCCACGGACATCACGTGGCGCTCCGGGCCGTGCTCGATGCGCCCCGGGCAGCACGCGGCGGCGGGGCCGCTGCAGCTGCCGTCGGCGTGGGCAGCGCGGGCCCAGACGAGCACCACCAGCAACGCGGCCGCGCGCGCGAGGCGCCGGTGCCGAGCCACCACGCCCTGCCGTGCCGGAGCCTCGAGGCCAAGCGATCCCACGCGCGCTCGAGGATCAGGTGCGAGCGGCTGCGGTGTCAATTCCCGTCGCTGACGAGCCTTGCGCCCGCCGCCGGTCCGGTCACGGCGACAGCCGCGTCAGGTCGCGCGGGAACAGCACGGCGAGCCGGACGTTCGGCAGATCGAGCAGCTGCATCAGGAAGCGCTCGAGGCCGATGGCGAAGCCGCCGTGCGGTGGCATGCCGTGGCGGAACGCCTCGAGGTACGCGGCGATCGGCTCGGCGGACATGCCGCGGGCCGCCAGCGCCGCGAGATAGTCGGCGTGGCGGTGCAGCCGCTGGCCGCCGGTGACGAGCTCGGTGCCGCGGAACAAGAGGTCGAATGACCGCGAGTGCTCCGGCCGCTCCGGGTCGGGGTGGGTGTAGAACGGCCGCTTGCGCATCGGGTAGCCGGTGACGAACAGCCAGTCGCTGCCGTGGTGCTCGCGCGCCCACTGGCCGAGCCAGCGCTCGCCGGCGGGCGACAGGTCGGGCTCGCCGCGCACGGCCTCGCCGAGCGGCGCGGCGAGCAGCTCGAGCGCCTCGGTGAAGTGCAGGTGCGGGATCTGCGCCGGCAACTCGGGCACCCCGGCGCCGAGCAGTGCGACCTCGCGGGCGCAGGATGTGGCGACCTCGGCGAGCATGCCGCCCAGGACGCGCGTGAGCTGGGCCATGACGTCGAAGTGGTCGGTGATGAAGCCGAGCTCGACGTCGAGGCTGGTGTACTGGTTGATGTGGCGGGCGGTGTCGTGGGGCTCGGCGCGGAATACCGGGCCGACCTCGTAGACCCGCTCGAACACGCCGACCATGATCTGCTTGTAGAGCTGCGGGCTCTGCGCGAGGTAGGCCGGGCGGCCGAAGTAGTCGACGGCGAACACGTTGGCGCCGCCCTCGGTGGCGGTCTCGACCAGCTTGGGCGACTGGATCTCGACGAAGTCATCGCCGTCGAGCGCGGCGCGGAACCCGCGCATCGCCGCGGCGCCGATCCGGAACACCGCGCGGCGCGGCGGGAACCGGTTGGCGACCACGGCGTGGTCGAGCAGCGCCGGCAGCGCGACGTTCGCCAGGTTCTTGCCGAGCGGCACCGGCGGCGGCGCGGTCGCCTCCGCGATCACGTCGATCGCGATGTCGCGCAGCTCGACGCCGCTGGGCGCCTTGGCCGCGGCGCAGACCTCGCCGGTGACGGCGATCACCGACTCGAGCTCCACCGCCGCGAGCGGAGCGAGCTGCGCCTGGTCTGCGACCGCCTGAACGACGCCCGCGCCGTCGCGCACGACCACGAAGCTGATCGCGCCGAGCCTGCGCAGCGACTGCAGCCATCCGACCACGCGTACGCGCTGGCCAGCGCACGCCGCGACCTGTTCCGATCGAACCCGTTCCATCTGACGACCCTTGCTGGCCCTGCCGTGTGGTGCGGAACGCAACCCCGGCAGGCCCAGCGGCCGCTCAGGTGCGTTCCTGCGGATCGTCTCCCACGGTGGTGATCATCGCTCTCACTGCATACTGTGCCGCGGTCGATCCGTCAACCGGCCAGACGGGCGCCGCCCGATGTCACGGGAACTGCATGGCATAGCCGGCGCGCCAGAACGCGCACTCCGCCGCCCGGAAGTCGGTCTTGATCGTCGGCTGCAGCGCGAAGTTGACGCGGACGTTTGCCGTCTCGGTGAACACCGGCCACTTCGGATCGGCGCCGGCGTTCGGATCGCCCGTCCTGGCAAAGTTGGTCCAGTAGCGCTGCATGAGCTCGCTCGTGGCCTTGGTCTCGGCGGTGAACGCCGGGGAGGTGCCGAACACCGAGACCAGCTCCGAGCCGTGGGTCGCGCCGAGGTAGCTGCCGGGCGGGTTGATCGGCACCGGGATGTCGAAGTTGTACATGTAGACCGATGCGCCCGCGTGCGAGGCGCGGACGGCGGTGTCGAGCGTGGTGCACACCAGGCGGCCGTCGCCGATCGCGCGCGCGAGCGCGGCGGTCGCCGGGTTTGGCATGCCGTCGGCGAAGCTGGCCATGGGATAGACGTTGGCGATTGCCGCGGCGGACGCGGGGCCGAACGACGCGGACAGCGCGGCCATGTAGTCGTCCTGGGTCGCCGGCTTGGCGTCGGGCAGGAACAGCGTGCCCTCGTCGGTGTTGCTGCCGAGCAGGTACGGGACCTTGGCGATCTTGCCGGTGTCGTAGAGCGCCCGCGGCTGATCGGGCAAGAACTGGGTGTCGACCTCGGGGCCAAAGCCGTTGCCCGCGGCGACGTCGGCGGTCGCCATCAGGTCGTGCGCCGACTTGCCGCGCAGGCAGGACAGCGTGCTGGCGCCGGTGCAGCCGACGTGCGACGCGAACGTGCTCCCGGCAGTCTCGGCCTCGGTCTTGGTCCGCATCCGCGTGGTGCAGCCGCCGCTCTCGCTGATCGCACGCTGGAACAGCCCGGCGCTCGACGGCGCAGCGATGTGCATGCAGACGTCGAACGAGCCGGCGGACTCGCCGAAGATCGTCACCTTGGCGGGATCGCCGCCGAACTTCGCGATGTTGTCGTGGACCCACTGGAACGCCAGCTGCTGGTCGAGCAGGCCCTGGTTGCCCGAGCTGCCCTCGGCCCACAGGTCCGGGTGACCGAAGAACCCGAACAGGCCGAGCCGGTAGTTCATGCTGACCACGACGACGCCGTGGTTCTCGGCCAGGAACTCGCCGGTGTAGAACACGCCGGTGTGGACGAACGGCACCGGCTCGGAGGTCGAGCCGTTGACGTTGCCGCCGCCGTGGATCCAGATCATCACCGGCAGCGGGGCACTGGGCGCCGGCAGTGGCGTCCAGA
>DASWRS010000310.1:0-23153 GCA_036403075.1 Kofleriaceae bacterium | reverse complement strand
GAGACTGGGCGGGGCGGAGGTCGCGGTCCTGGACGAGCTCGACAAGGTGCAGCCCGTCACGGGCGAGATGATCCCGCGACAGCCCGAGAGTTACCTCGCCGCGAACCACCTCTGGGACGCCCGGTCGCGGCGGGTCCGGCTCCACGCCGCCCGCAACGAGTTCGTCGGCTTCCAGGTCCTCGTGCGCGGGCCGGGGCGCGACGTCCGCCCGGCCTTGACGTTCGAGGGGCCGGAGGCGGCGGGGGTCCGCGTCGACTTCGGCCGGTACCACCCGGTCGCGACCCGCAAGGGTCCCCTGCCCGACCCGATCGTCCCGCTGGGGTGGGCGCCGGGCCCGCCGCTCGAGGGCCGGACCAGCGAGAGCTTTTATGTCGAGGTCTACGTGCCTCACGAGGCCGCCGCCGGCGAGCGGAGGGGGAGGCTCACCCTCCGGTCGGGCGACCAGGAGCTTACGCTCGACGTGGCGCTCGAGGTCTGGGACTTCACGCTGCCGTCGACCGCGAGCCTGCGCTCGACGTTCGGGATGAGCGGCGGCGCGATCCGGGCCCAGCACGCGGCCGGCGCGATCTGCGATCCGGCGATCGCGCGGCTGCATCGCCTGTACGGCGCGATGGGCCTCGATCACCGGGTCACGCTCCACGTGCTCGACGACGAGTGCAACAACACCGCGAGCTACATCGCGAGCAACTACGCGCCGCTGTTCGACGGCACGCTGTCGACCGCGCCCGAGATCACGCGCTTGCCGGGGGCCCGGACCACGTCGATCCAGTACCTTCAGGGGCTGACCGACAGCACCGCGCTGGCGAGCTGGGTATCTACGATGAAGGCCCACGCCGGCTGGTTCCCGCAGCTGTTCCAGTACACGATCGACGAGCCCAGCGGCTCGGCGTTCGGCAACATCGCACCGCGGGCGATGGCCGCCCACGCCGCGGACCCCAGCTTCCGGACGCTGGTCACGACCGACCTCGACGAGGCGTTCGCGGCGGGCGTCAACTACAACCGCGACATCAACCTGTTCGTCGAGATCATCGATCACCTCGAGGGCACCACCGGCAACGAGCGCTTCGAATACAACGACTATCCCCAGGGCAGCGGCGCGAACTGGGAGGCGAGTAACCCGATCAACGAGGTCTGGACCTACCAGTCGTGCGACTCGCATGGCTGCGGCGCCGCCGGCACGGATCGCTGGCCGTCGTACATGATCGACGCGCGGCCGATGCGTAACCGCGCGCTCGAGTGGTTCAGCTTCAAGAACCGGCTCAAGGGCGAGCTGTACTTCGACGTCAACTTCGCGTGGAACGGCGGCGAGTGGACCAACCAGTTCTTCTTCTCCGGCCATGGCGACGGCACGCTGTTGTATCCGGGGACGCCGGCCGCGGTGTCGGGCGGCAGCACCGAGGCGATCGGCGGCAGCCACCACATTCCGATCGCGTCGCTGCGGTTCAAGCTGATCCGCGAGGGCATGGAGGACTACGAGTACATGAAGCTGCTCGAGGGCCAGGGCCAGCGCACGTTCGCCGAGTCCCAGATCGCGGCGGTGTTTCCCGGCGGCGCGGTCAACACCGAAGGCGATCCGGAGACGCTCTATGCCCGGCGCCAGGACATGGCATGCCGGATCCTGACCAACCTCGGCAAGGCCTGCCCAGGCGGCACGCCGCCGCCGCCCCCGACGTGCACGTCCGACGATTGCTTCGATCGCGCCGACGGCGGGCTGGGCGCGAGCTGGACCGTCGTCCAGCCGGCGATCCAGATCGTGTCGTCCAGGGCGGTCGCCACCAGCGGCACCACCGGGCAGAGCGCGGTGTACAGCGAGAACGTCGGGCCCGATCAGGACGTCTCGGCGGTGTGCACCGTGACCGTGGCGTCGGGCAGCAACTGCGGCGTCATGGCGCGCTACACCGACGCCGACAACCTCTACTACACGTACCTCGACCCCGGGTTCCAGCGCATCGACCTGTGGCGGCGCAGCGGCGGCACGGTCACCCAGCTCGGCACCGCGGCGCGCACGCTGACCGCGGGGGCCTCGTACCCGCTGCGCCTGGTGGTCACCGGCAGCTCGCTGCAGGTCTACTTCAACAACGAAGCGACCGCGGCGATCTCGGCGACCGACGGCGTGCTCACGACTGGCAACTTCGGCGGCCTCCACGGGTTCGCCGGCGCGGCGAGCTCGGTGGCGTGGGACAACTTCAACATCGCCCCGGTCGCGTCCTCGGCGCTGTTCAGCGACAGCTTCGATCGCACGACCGGCCTGGGCGCGAGCTGGAACGTGACCGCCGGCGGCGGGTTCAACACCGACGGCGCGAACGCGGTGTCGACCACGGCGCAGAACTGGGCGCGCCTCGTGCCGAGCCTGGGCACCAACGACTACAAGGTGACCGCGCAGCTGGTCGTGCCGGCCGGCTCGCTGTTCTCCGGGGTCATCGCGCGCACGGCCACGATCAACACCGACGAGACGATGTACGCCGCGCAGATCGCGACCGACGGTCACGTCAACCTGTACCGCCGCGACTCGTACACCTGGACGCAGCTCGCCACGAGCGCGGCCACGATCACGGCGGGCGTCCAGTACACGCTGAAGCTCGCGGTCAGCGGGTCGAGCCCGGTGCACCTCGAGGTCTGGCTCGACGGCACGCGGCGGATCAGCTTCGACGATGCCTCGGCCAACCGGATCCTCGCCGGACCGCCGGGGATCGAGAACTACGACGTCGGGGTCAAGTACAACTCGTTCCGCGTCGACCCGTGATCGGCCGGTGATCGACCCGCGCCGGGTCACAGGTGGGCGAGCAGCTTGCTGGCGAAGTCCTCGGGGTGCTCGCGGTGCATGAAGTGGCCGCCGCGCATCTCCTCGACGACGTAGTCGGCGCTGAACATGCGGCGGGCCGCGGCGAAGTCGGCCGGGCCGACGATCGGGTCGTCGAGGCCGGTGAACGCGACGGTCGGGACCTCGATCTTCTTGCGGTAGAACGGCTGCGGGATGAACCGGAGCTGGCGGTAGTAGCCGAACGCGGCGTCGAGGCTGGCGGGATCGGAGAACGCCGCGCGCACCGGGGCAAGCTCGTCGGCCGGCGGGCTCCACAGCGGAGACCAGCGCTTGTAGAGCGCGGGCAGGGCGGCGAAGTCATCGCGGGCGAACCGCTTCGCGGCGCCGGGGAGCTTGAAGGCGAAGAAGTGGCGGGCCCCCCACAGCTTGGTCGGCGTCGGCTTGAGCGACGCGGGGTGCGGGATCGCGAGGACGACGAGCCGGGTGACGCGCGCCGGCTCGAGCGCGGCGGCGGCGTATGCGGCGGCGGCGCCCCAGTCGTGGCCAACGATCACGGCGGAGGTCTCGCCGAGCGCCGCGATCAGCGCCAGCGCGTCGCGGCCGAGGGTCTCGGCGTCGGTGTCGCGCTCGGGGATCGCCGTCGGGGCGTAGCCGCGCAGCCACGGGCTGACCGCGCGGAAGCCCTTGGCCGCGAGCCGCGGGCGGGCGTGATCCCAGCTGTGCGCGGTGTCGGGGAAGCCGTGGAGCAGCAGCACGAGCGGGCCGCGGCCGTCCTCGAGATAGGCGAAGCGCAGGCCGTTGGCCTCGACGTGATGGATCTCGGACATGGCCGTAGGATGCGCCGGATCGGCGTCAGAAGTCGAAGCCGGCCGAGACCGAGACGGTGGTCTGCGCGGCCGCGGTGTCGCCGGCGGCGCAGCGCGTGGTCATCGAGCCGGGCTGGCACGCCGTGGTGGTGCCGGCGCGGTCGTCGACCGACGAGCCGGCGAGCGCGAGCTGGGCCTCGATGGTGAGCTGGACGACCGAGTACTGGAGCTTGGCGCCGGCCAGGAGCCGGTGCCGGGTGATCCGGGCCTGATCGCGGAACACGAAGTTGTTGGCGGCGTCCATCTCGTCCCCGGCGTGGAGCGGATCGACGTCGGGCGTGGCGTCGATGACCTCCGAGCGCGGGACGATCAGCAAGAGGTCGTAGCCGGCGAACGGATCGAGCCGCCACGTGCCGGCGATGCCGAGGTGCTTGGAGATCGTGAGATCGAGCGAGGCGACGGTCAGGTCGAGCTCGCGCTGGTTCATCATGCGCGACACCGCGCCGCGCAGCGACACGCTCGGGATCGGCAGATCGTGATAGCCCTCGTGGAGCGCGAGCTTGCCGTAGGCCTGCACGGCCCAGGTCGTCGAGTCGACCAGGTGGATCGCGCCGGCGCCGAGCTCGAACGACGGCAGCGGGAACCACAGGCCCTTGTGCGCGAACACGCCGACGGTGCGGAGCACGCCGGCGCCGTGGGCGATGCGGTTGGCGCCCGACGGGTCGCGGCTGCCGGCGAGCACGCGCCAGTACGGCTGCAGGCTGTCGATCGAGGTCTGCGAGACGTCGATGTCGAACTGGAAGCCGCCGAAGCCCAGGGTGTCGGCGGGCGACAGCAGGTGCGGCGCGAGCACGACGCCGAGCTGCGAGGCCAGCGCGCGGAACTCCAGGTTCTCGCCGACGACGCTGACCACGCGCCCGTTGATGTCGGTGATCCGGGTCGCGAGCCGCGACATCACGAGGTCGTTGCTGTCGGCGGCGGCGAGGCGCGGCGCCAGCGTGGAGACCACGGTGAGCGCGACGAGCGCTCGACGAATCATGGCCAAGCCTAGGCCCGCGCGCCGCCGGGTGTCAACGCGACGAGCCGGCGGGCGGCCGTGGTACACCGCGCCATGGCCGAGTACGCCACGATCCTCGTCGACGATGCCGGGCCGGTCGCGCGGCTGACCCTGAACCGCCCCGACAAGCGCAACCCGATCGGGCCGGCGACCTGCGGCGAGCTGGTCGGTGCGCTCGCGGCGATCCGCGACCGGCCCGAGGTCCGCGTCGTGGTGCTGACCGGCGCCGGCACGGTGTTCTCGGCCGGCGGCGACCTGTCGGCGATGCAGGCGCCGGCGTCGGGGCCGCGCGCGAGCCTGGTCGACCTGCTGCTCGCGATGCACGATCTCGGCAAGCCGATCATCGCGATGGTCAACGGCCCGGCGCTCGCCGGCGGGCTCGGGCTGATGGTCGCGTGTGATCTGGTGATCGCCGCCGACACCGCGACGTTCGGCACCACCGAGATCGCGGTCGGGCTGTGGCCGATGATGATCACCGCCGAGATCACGCGCAGCGTCGGGCGCAAGACCACGCTCGAGATGATGCTGACCGGGCGCAAGCTCAGCGCCGGCGAGGCGCTCGCCGCCGGGCTGGTCACCCGGGTGGTGCCGGCGGCCGAGCTCGAGGCCGCGACCGCGCGGCTCGCGGCCGAGCTGGCCGAGCGCAGCCCCGCGGCGCTCGCGCTCGGGCTCCGCGCGTTCTATCGCTCGCAGGACATGGCGATCGAGCCGCAGCTGCGCTACCTCGAGGCCGAGCTCGGCCGGGTGCTCGCGCTGGAGGACGCCGCCGAAGGGATCTCGGCGTTCCTTGGCAAGCGCAAGCCGGTGTGGAAAGGAAGGTGACATGAAGGTCATCGCGATCGATCACGTGCAGCTCGCGATCCCGCCCGGCGGCGAGGCCGCGGCGCGCCGGTTCTACGGCGAGGTCCTCGGCTTGACCGAGATCCCCAAGCCCGAGGCGCTGCGCGGCCGCGGCGGGCTGTGGCTCCAGGCCGGCCCGGTGCAGATCCACCTCGGTGTCGAGCCGGACATGCAGCCGTCGCTCAAGGCGCACCCGGCGCTGGTGGTGACCGAGCTGGCGGCGTGGCAAGCGCGGCTCGCCGCCGCCGGCTGCCGGTGGCAAGACGCTGAAGAAGTCGCAGGTACCCGGCGCGGCCATACCTGGGATCCGTTCGGCAACCGGATCGAGCTGATCGAGGCACACGAGGCGCACTGATCTGCTGCAGGCCGCGCCGGCCCGGCCGCGCCGTGTGTCAGTCGCGGCGGTACATCGTCACGACGCAGGCGCCGCCCAGGCCGAGGTTGTGCTGCAGCGCGATCTTGGCGCCCTCGACCTGCCGGGCCTCGGCCTGGCCGCGCAGCTGCCAGACCAGCTCGGTGCACTGGGCCAGGCCGGTCGCGCCGAGCGGGTGGCCCTTCGAGAGCAGGCCGCCCGACGGGTTGGTGACGAACTTGCCGCCGTAGGTGTTGTCGCCGTCCCAGATGAACTTCTCGGCCTCGCCCTCGGGGCACAGGCCGAGCGCCTCGTAAGTCAGGAGCTCGTTGGCGGTGAAGCAGTCGTGGAGCTCGATGACGTCGACGTCCTCGGGGCCGATCCCGGTCTGCTCGTAGATCTTGGCCGCCGCCGACTTCGCCATGTCGTAGCCGACCATCTTGATCATCGAGTGGTCCTCGAAGCTCGACGGAAAGTCGGTGGTCATGGTCTGCGCCGCGATGTAGACCGGCCGGTCGATGCCGTGCTTCCTGGCGAACTCGTCGCTCGCGAGCACCGCGGCGGCGGCGCCGCAGGTCGGCGGGCAGCACTGGTACCGGGTCAGCGGATCGAACACCTCGGGCGAGGCGAGGATCTCCTCGACCGAGAGCACGTCCTTGAACAGCGCGTACGGGTTCTTGGCCGCGTGCTGGCGCGCCTTGGCGCTGATCTTGGCGAAGGTCTCGCGCCGGGTGCCGTACTTCCAGCGGTACTCGCGGCCGGCGCCGCCGAACATCTGCGCGGCCGGTGGCGCCTGGCTGAAGCCCTGCTCCTCGTTCATGACGTTGACGAACTTGTCGAGCGGGTTGGCGCGATCGGTCCACTTGGCCGACAGCGCGCCGGCCTCCATCTGCTCGAAGCCGACGACGATCACGCACTCGGCGATGCCGCCGGCGATCGCCTGCGCGCCGAGCATCAGCGCCGAGCTGCCGGTCGAGCAGTTGTTGTTGACGTTGAACACGGGGATGCCCGTCAGGCCGAGCTGGTAGATCGCGCGCTGGCCGCAGGTCGAGTCGCCGTAGACGTAGCCGGCGTAGGCCTGCTCGACCTGGCCGAACGGGATCTTGGCGTCGGCGAGCGCGGCCGTGCCGGCCTTGGTCGCCATCACGTGGTACTCCTCGCTCTTGCCGGGCTTGGCGAACGGGACCATCCCGACGCCGATGACATTGACTTTGCGTGGCATGTGATTGGTCTCCTTCGTCAGATCAGGCCCTTGAGGAACCCGAGGCGATGACCGACGGAGATGTCGCCGTCGATCCGTAGCTTGCCCTGCTGGAACAGCTGCTTGGCGGTGGTCTTGCCGGCCGCGAGCGCCGCGAGGTCGCCGTCGCACAGCGTGCACACCGCGTCGACCTTCTTCGGATCGGCGCCGCCGAGCTCGACGATCTGCGACGCGTCGGGGTCCTTGACCTCGAACTTGACCGTCGCGCGGACCTCCTGCTTGAGGCCGGGGTTGTCGGCGAGCCGCCGGGTGAGCGCGGCGAAGATCTTCGCGGCCTGCGGGTCGGCCGCCGGGGCGCTGGGTGCCGGCGCAGGCGCGGGCTTTGCCGCGGCGGGGGCCGCGCTGCCGCGCAGCTTGCCGACCACCTCGGCCGCGCGCTTCGGATCGAGCTTGCGCAGGAACTCGAGCTTCTGCGACGCCATCACGTTGCCCGAGATCTTGAGCTTGCCGGTGGTGAACAGCTTCATCGCGTCGACCTTGCCCGAGGTCATGTCGAGGAAGTCGCGCTCGGCGATCTCGAGCGTGCAATCGGCGGCGGCCTCGCCGGGCTTGACGCTGCCGGTGCCGTTCTTGACGTCGAGCACCCACGGCGCGCCGCCGATCTTCCACTGGTAGATCGTGGCGATCTTGCCGGCGAGATCGGGGTGGGCCTCGAGGTGATCTGCGATCACCGCGAACACCTCGGCCGTGGTCGGCTCGGCCGCCGGGGCCGCGGCCGCCGCTGCCGGGGCGCCGCCGCCACCGCTGCGCCGCCCGGTCTCGACCGCAACCATCTCCGGCGTGATCTTCTTCAGGAAGCCGAGCTTCTGGGACGCCATCACGTCGCCGGAGATCTTGAGCTTGCCGGTCGAGAACAGCTTCATGGCGTCGGCCTGGCCGGTGGCCATCGCCAGGAAGTCGGCGTCGGACAGCTCGAGCGTGCACGCCGGCTTGCCGGCGACGCCCTCGGTGACGCTGCCCGGCGGGGTCGACAGGTCGATCGTCCAGCTCGCGTCCGGACCGGCCAGCTTGAACAGGAATGTCGTCTTGACCTTCTCGGCGGTGGCCGGGTTGGCAGCGACGAACGTGCCGATCGCGCGGAAGATGTCGCCGCTGGTCGGCGTCGCGGCGGCGGCGGTGGCGGCGGCCTGCGTCACGGCGGCCGGCTTGCTCCGGTCCCTGGGCCTGGGCAGCTCCTTCCACAGCTCGATCGCCGCGTTCGAGATGCAGACCTCGCCGGTCTCCTTGACCTTGCAGCGGAACACGATCCGCGTGTCGGACTCGCGCCACATCTCGGTGACGATGGTCTGGCCGGGCAGCACGCTCGACGCGAACCGGACCTTGATCGACTTGACGAAGTCCGGGTTGCCCTCGGGCGCGAACGCCTGGGTGACGTGCCGGGTGGCAAAGCCGAAGAAGCACAGGCCGTGGAGGATCGGGCGGGTGAACCCGAACGCCTTGGCGAAGCCCGGGTCGGCGTGCAGCGGGTTCCAGTCGCCCGACAGCCGGTAGAGCAGCGCCTGGTTCTCGCTCGTCCTGTCCTCGACGACCTTGTCGGGCGCGCGATCGGGCGGCACGTTGAGCTCGGCGCTCGGGCCGCGCTCGCCGCCCCAGCCGCCGGCGCCGCGCACGAACGTCGCGAGCTCGTTCCGGATCAGCTCGTCGCCGTGCTCGTCATAGGTGATGAACTCGGTGTTGACCACCGCGCCCTTGCCCTTGTCGTAGATGCTCTTGACCGTGCCGCGCGTGGTCAGCTTGGCGCGGGTCGGCAGCGGCCGCCTGAGCTCGGTGTACTGCTCGCCATGCAGCACGCGGTCGAGGCCGTAGCTCAGCCCCGGCGCGTGGATCCCCTGCTTGGCCTGGGTGAACACCATGTTGATCGCCGGCAGGACGCCGAAGCTCGGCAGCACCTTCATGCCGCGGCCCGACAGCTCGTAGACCAGCTGGAGGTCGCGCTCGTCGGTCGGGTCCTTGGCGGCGCCGACCCCGAGCGCGTACAGCGCCACGTCGCGCTCGTCGTACGCCGACGCGAACTCGGGGTACTTGTGGCCGAGCGCGGCATCGACGTCGATGAACTGGTTGCCGCCCTTGCTCGGGCCGGCCTCGACGTTCTCGATCAGCGGCTGGAGCGCGGCGCTGATCGCCGGCGGGTGCGTCGTGGTGTCGAACTGCGTGATCGCCGGCATCGCCGCGTCGACGTCCTCGATCGAGATGCTGCGGCCGAGCCGGAACGTCTTGCCAGTCGAGCGCTCCCAGCGCAGCTTGGCGAAGAACCCGCCGCCGACCTCGTACAGGCCGCCGGAGTCGTCCTGCGACTCGTGGACCAGCCGGGCGACCAGCGGCGACACCAGCTCGGGCTTGAGCGCCTCGACCAGCGCGGCCGGCATCACGGTCTCGGTCATCCGCGATCCCGCCGTCGGCGCGATCGTGTTGACGATGATGTTGCGCTTCTTGCCCTCGAGCGCGAGCGTCTGGGCGAAGCCGTGCAGGCCGAGCTTGGCCATCGAGTAGTTGGCCTGGCCGAAGTTGCCGTAGATCCCCGATGCCGACGACGTCATCACGATCCGGCCGTAGCCCGCGTCGCGCATGTGCGGCCACGCGGCGTGGGTCACCCGGAACGCGCCGAGCACGTGGACCCGGTAGACCAGGTCCCAGTCGTTCTGCGTCATCTTCGGGAACGAGACGTCGCGCAGGATGCCGGCGTTGTTGATGATGATGTCGATCCTGCCGAACGCATCGATCGCGGTCTTGACGATCTGGTCGCCGTCCTCGACCGAGTCGTGGCTGGCGACCGCCTCGCCACCGGCGGCCTGGATCTCGGCGACCACCTTGTCGGCGGCCGACGCGGACTTGCCTTCGCCGGTGTGGCTGCCGCCGAGGTCGTTGACCACGACCCTGGCGCCGCGCGACGCGAGCAGGAGGGCGTGGGAGCGGCCGAGGCCGCCGCCGGCGCCGGTGACGATTGCGACTCTTCCATCGAACCTGAGCTGTGTCGTCATCGTTTGCCTTTCAGCTTCTTGCGTTCGGTGACCGCCTGGCCCGCGCCGCCGGCGCCCCCGGCACCGCTGGCCAGGACGAGCGGGAACAGCGCCTTCCAGTCGTCGATCAACTCGTCGACCCGCGACACCTCGCCGTGCAGCACCGAGGTCATCGCCGCGCCGATCATCAGCTGCAGCGTCAGGTCGAGCGCGCGCTCGAGGCCGGGGTGCTCGGCGACCGCGCGGCCGAACAGCGTCCGGCTCTGCGCGACGATCCGATCGCGCAGCCGGCGCTCGGCGTCGGTCAGCACGCGGCGCAGCTCGGGGTCGGTGCGCGCCGCGGTGCGCAGCTCCATCGAGACCTTGAAGAACGTGCCCGAGAAGCACTGCCACAGGAGGCCGAGCACGGCATCGCTGCGCGCATCGCCGCCGGGCGCCGGATCGCCGCTCGCCGGCGCGGCCTCGGCACGCTCGGCGCGCTCGGCGCGCTCCGGCGGCAGCTGCGACGCGAACGCCTTCATCTCCCGGGCGCGCATCTCGGCGAGGTGATCGACCGCCGCGACCAGCAGCTCGGCCTTGGACGGGAAGTGGTGGAGCAGCGCGCCGCGCGACACCGCCGCCCGGCGCTGGACCTCGAGGGTGGTGGTGCGCGCGAATCCCACCTCGATCAGGCTCTCGACCGCCGCGTCGAGCAAGGCGCGACGGGTCTCCTCGCGGCGCTGCTGCTGCGTGCGCGGCGCGCGGACCGTGTCGAGCTTGGCCTCCGGCATCCGGCTGGCTATGTACCGCCCAGAAAACAGTCAGTCAAGACGGTTTGTATGCGCCGGCGCGCTCGGCGCGGCGGCCGGACCTCAGCGGACGGCAGGCGCCTCCACGCGTTCTGCAGACGCTGCGCGTTTTCGTTGTCGGTTTTCGGCCCCACCCGTCGCCTCACGGGTGGTTGAAAGCGTTGTACTCGTCGAAGAGCCACGAAGCATGCGAGCGAGTCCGATGGACTCGCTCACCTACCCGTTTCACCCGCGACCATGTGACGAAGGAGGAGGATGATGCGTACCGCGATCATTACACGCAAGGACAAGACCACGCTCAACATCGTGACGTCGGAGGAACTGTACCTCGAGCAGCTGGGCCGCGCCGAGCCACGGATCAAGCTCAACAACGGAGTGAACGAGGTCGCGGTCGGCGCGGGCGTGTTCCGGGTGCTGTCGAAGAGCCCCGTGCGTGTCACCGCTGATACCCAGGACACACAGGTCGCGTTCACCACCGATGACAAGGACGGTGGGCCGATCGACCCGCTGATCGCGACGTCGGGCCTCGACCCGACGACGGTGGCCGAGTTCCTCCTGGACGCCAAAGGACTATCGGCGCGGTAGCCCAGAGGATGACATGCTTGGTCGGGTTGGTCATGCGCTCGTCGTTGGATCACCGGGGGAGACCCTCAAGGGCGTCGACCACGACGTCCGCAACATGGCTGCGATGCTCCGGGCTCGGGGGTTTGCGGTGGATGTTCGCACCGGCGATCGAGCGACGCGAGACGGTATCCTCGCAGGCTACAACGATCTGATCGCGAGCTCCCGGCCTGATCAACCCGCGGTGTTCTACTACTCCGGTCACGGGTTCCATGCGGTCCTCGAGAACGAACAACCGCGATCCTGGCAAGGCATCGCGCCGACCGACATGCCCGCGACCGATACCGATGACTTCCGCGGGATCACCGCGTGGGAGCTGTCGATAAAGCAGGCACAGCTCACGCGACGCACGCGGAACGTCACGGTGATCCTCGACTGCTGTCACGCCGCGCAGATGAGCCGTGATGCCGCGGTGTGCGACGCGGTACCGCGCGCGCTGCCGCACCCGTATCGTCGCGGCTTCGCGGTCCACCTCGAAGCGTTGCGGGAGACGTACCGGGCCGCGTACGCGGCGGTGGATCCAGTCAGCAATCGCGACGCGGTGCGGCTCGTGGCCTGTGGGCAGGACGAGTCCGCCTTCGAGTATCGGGCCGATGGGGAGTACCGGGGAGTGTTCACGGAGGCGCTGCTCGACGTGCTCGGCGAGGTCGGCGACGCGCGCGTGAGCTGGCGCGCGATCGAGGGCGCGATCCGCACGCGGGTGCACGCGCGGTTCCTGGTCCAGCGTCCCGATATCGAAGGACCGGCGCGTCGCCGGCCGTTCTTGCTCGATGAAGACGACGTCGGTGACGCCGTCATGATCGACGTGGCGTCGAATGGCTTCACGCTCAAGGCGGGACGCCTGATGGGCGTGGTGGAGGGCGATGTCTTCGGCGTGATGCCGTCCGGTTCTCGGGCATATCGGGCCGGCGATGCGATCGCCGAGGTCACGGTCGTCGCGGTGTCTGCGATCTCGTCGATGGCGACGCTGCGAACCTGGCACCACGGCCGCACCGAATTGCCGCTGGAGACGGTCGCGTTCCCGATCGAGAAGCGCTCGATGCGGCGCCCGGTACGGGTTGACGCCCCCGCCGCTGACCGGGACAGGGTGGGCGCGGCGATCGCGGCGACTGGAACCCTGCAGGTCGTCGGGCCTGGCGAACACCCTGCACTGGCGACTCTGCGGCTGGACGGGGGCGTGCTCACGATCGAGGACCGCTCGGGGCCACTGTTTCCCGCCACGCGGTTTCCCGACGATCTGTCAGGCACCGTCAAGAACCTCGCGAACATGGGAACCGCGCAAGCCGTGCGCGAGCTCGACGGCGAGCACGGTGTGTGCGCGGACGAAGTCGATATCGAATGGGGGGCTGTGGACGGTGGGCAGATGCGACGCATGCCGGAGTGCGGCGGTGCGCTGGCCCTGCGCGACAAGGTGTACGTGAGAATCAGGAGCAAGTCGCAGCGAACGCTTTATGCGCACGTCTTCAACATCGGGCTTCGCGGCAGGATCACACTACTGACGGAGTTTTCTCCTGCAGGCGTTGCGCTGAACAGCGAGGGACCCGATTTCGTGCTCGGTGAGCGACACGACGGTACGCTGCTGGGACTCGCGCTTGGCTGGCCGGTGGGTATGCCTCGCGACACGTTTCCTCGACTGGATGAGATCGTCGTGATCGTCACGTCGGCGAGGACCAGCCTGCGGAACCTCGAGACCATCGAGCAACACGTCGCCTCGCGCAGCGCTTCGAGCTCGAAGCTGCAGGACCTGCTCGCCCAGCTTCAGGACGGGCTACCCCGCACCGTGAGAGGGGCGCAATCGGCCGACGGCTTCTTCATGAAGCGTCTGACCTACTTGCTGCATCCGCGGGATACCGTCATGGCGGATATCCCGTTCGAGCTGGATGACAACCCGTTACGACAAGCGGCGGCGCGAATGCCCGGTGCGTGGATCGTTCCGGGGGAGCGGCTGTCGATCGCACCTGGTCAACCCGGTGCGCTCTCGATCCGGATCATCGATCTTGTGATCGAGGACTGCCGTGCGCTGTCGCGCGACCTCCGGATGGATGCGCTGGTGTGCACGCGATCGCGGGGTGCAGGGAGCTATACTACCTGGACGCGGCGGTACCGGGGCGTTCGGGCCGGCGACCGGCTGGACGTCGGCGGGGGTGCAGTATTCCGCGGCTCAGTACTCGACTTTGTCGACATATACCTCTGGGCATCGCGCGATAGCGAAGACGGCCTCACGCTCGAGCAGTTGCTCGCGCAGCGTGCCGCAAGTCCCGAGATCAGGGATGCCGCAGACGCCCTCGCGATGCGCATCGGCGCACGGACGGCGCCCTGGATCTCTGCGGTCGGTGGAAGTGCTGTGCTATCGCGAGCCGCCTACGAACTGCTCGGCGGCGCCGGCAAGTCCATCGGCATCTACCGTAGCTGCTTCGTCGCTGGGGAAGGCTTCGGTGTCGGTCGCCATCCCGTACAAGGATTACTTCGTACAAGAGAGGTCGCCTTCTCGATGGTTATCGAATCAATCGTGCCGGAGCAAGCTTGGTAAGATGCCAGCGGTTGCCATCATGTCAGCGCTGCGATCCGTTGTCGTATTCTCGAAGCCGGGGCGCCCACCGAAATATGGGAGAACCATTGCAGCTAGGTGAATCGGCCGTCGAGCGCTCGCCGCGACGATGGGGGCGACGCGCGATCTTCTTATCGATCCCTGTTCTCACCCTCATTGGTGTGGTCGTGCTCGTCGTGAAGTTCGTCGTGTTCACGGGGCGAGATCTCGACTGCACCACGGTGTACCGTACCGGTACTCCCGGGGAAGCCGTCGTTGCCTGTCAGCGCGAGTACGATCGAACCCGGCGTCCGCAGATCGGTATATATCTCGCCGACGCGCTGCGTCGCAGCGACAATGCAGTCGCGGCGAGCTCGCTGGCCACCGGTCTGCTGGGCGGTGAGGTGCGGGCAGACGCGCTCCAGATCCTGGCGAAGATCGCCGCGGCCGAGCTGCGTACGGACGATGCGGTCGCGTTGTTCCATGAGGCGCGCGGCCTGCATCGCGATCGGGGACAGCGCGTCGAGCTCGCGAAGGACGACATCGGCTTGGCCGAGATCTACACACAGCGGGAGCAATACGCAGACTCGCTACAGATGCTGGACGAGTGTATCGGCGCCGCGCGAGCCGGTGGCGACGACCGGATCGAGGGATATTGCCACCTCACGGCGACGCGTGCGCTGATGAACGCTGGCTACTTCGAGGCTGCCCAGCAGGAGCTGGATCGCGCGGCACAGCAGCTCACCGAGGAACGCGATCTGGCGGAGGTGTGGTACTGGCGGGGAAATCTCGAGCAGGAGGTCGTGCGTAACCCGCTCCACCGCGCCCACAGCGAGCAGGCGGTCGCCGCCTTCGAGCGAAGCCTCGAGTTCCGCAAGCATGCCCGGACCACCGCGCGCGTGGTGAACATCTACATGAACTTGGCATTCTCGCTCGCCGAGCTCGGAAGAACGAGCGAGGCCGATCGCTACCTGGCGGAGGCCGGCGTGCTGGATCGTGATGGGCGCTACGCGAGCGATCGGGCGCAGCTCGCGGCGCGGATCGCATGGCGACGCGGGAACCTCACCCTCGCGTTCTCGCTGAACGAGCAGGCCTACCCGAAGATCGCAAAGCATGACGAGCAGATCGATGTCTGCGTGATGCAGGCACGAATCGCGCTGGCGATGAACGACGTGGCGGCCGCCGTGCGGTGGGCCAGGCGCGGCGTCGACGCGGCAGAGAAGGTCCGCGCCGCGCAGCCGCTGAGTGAGCTACGGCCGTGGGTGCTGGCTAGCCGGCGCGAGCCGTTCGAAGTGCTGTTCACCGCGCTGGCGCGCGCCGACCGGATCGAGGACGCGGTCGTGGTGTTCGATCAGTGGCAGGGCAGGACCATGCTCGACGACATGGCGCGGCCGAGCCCGGCATCGACGCCGGGTTTGGCGAGCACGGCGTCGCGGATCCAGAGCCTCGGGCGATGGCTTCCCGCCGTCTCGAAGGCGCCGCTGATGACGAGCGATGGCCGCGCCGTGACACAGACGCTCGGCAAGATCGAGCTGGTAGCGCTCGCGATCGCCGAGGGCGATGTCTGGCGCTTGACCGCGAGCCGGGGGCGATTCCGCCTGGACAACCTTGGAGCACATGACAAGCTCCGCGACCGGCTGGAGAGCTTCATTGCGACGCCCACGGACGTGGCGCTCTCCGACGAGCTCGGCGCGCTGATCTTGCCCGATGATGTGGTTCGCAAGACCGATGACCCGCTGTACGTGGTCCTCGATGCGCCGCTCGCCGCCCTGCCATTCGTGGCGCTACGCCGCGGCGGGCAGCCACTGATCACGGCGCGGCCCGTGCTGCGGGCGCCGCGCCTTCCCGTGACCACCCTCTGCGATCCGCATGCGGCGATCGCGAGTGCGCTGGTCCTCGCCGACGCCGCGGGTGATCTGCCCGATGCCCGGCGCGAATCGAGCAGGGTCGCATCGCTGTTCCGGACCACTCCGCTCGTAGGCGCCGCTGCAACCAGCACGGCACTGTTCGCGGCAAAGTCCGACCCGCTGCTGCACGTCGCCGTGCACGCGGAGATCGACGCCGGCGGCGGCAGCCTCAAGCTGCACGATCGGTCGGTCTCGGCGCCGGAGATCTCGGCGAACAAGCTCGGGCCCTCGCTGGTCGTGCTATCCGCATGTAGCACCGCGAGATCCTGGGATCCCGAGGTCGCCGGGTCGCTGTCGACGGCGTTCCTGGCAGGTGGTTCGCAGCACGTCGTCGCGACGCTCCGGCCGGTGTCCGATGCCGGCGCACTCGACCTGACGAGTCGCTTCTACAATGCAGGGGGTGCTGAGGACCCCGTTCGCGTGCTCGCCAAGATCCAGGCAGAGCTCGCTCGGAGTGATAACAAGGAATGGCCGAACTTCGCCGTGTTCGGCAACGAGGTCTGCAGCCCTCGGTCCTGATCGGGCTGGTCTTGCGCGGTAGCAGAAGTCTGTCGTGAATAGCGGATTCGCGTCGCCTACCCCCACGACAAACGGGAGAACTGATGGACGAGGCTGATGATCATGCCAGCGCTCGCGAGGGCCTCGGCCCGGCCGCTCGCGAGGTGGAACCGTCGCAGGTCGCCACCGGCGCTGCCCGGAGCGATCTGGACTTCGCGGTCGTGGTCGGCGTCGAGCACTACCAGCACTTTCGTCCGCTGTGCGGGGCGATCAGCGACGCGAAGAGCTTTCGCGACTGGCTGTGCGACGAGCACGGTGGTGGGCTGGCGCCAGACAACGTGAAGCTGATCGAGTCAAACGCCGAGGCGAGGACGCCGGTGCAAGACGAGATCGACGACATCCTGCTCAAGGTCCTGGATGCCGCCGAGGCCCACCAAGGCGCGCGCCGACTATACTTCTACTTCAGCGGGCACGGTGCGATGAATCCGCGATCCGTCGACGATGTCGCGCTGTTGCTTACGCGATGGCAGACCAGCCTGGCACGGCTGGCGTTGAGCATCCAGCACTACTCGCGCAAGCTGCGAGGCGCCGGGCTGTTCCAGGAGCTCGCGATCTTCGTCGATTGCTGCCGCAGCCTCTCCGTCTCGGTGGTCGGCGTCGAACCCACGATCACCCGAGAGTGGCAGTACCTGCTCCACTCGACCCGGACATTCACTGCATATGCGACCGAGGCCGGCAAGCCGGCGTTCGAGTATCCGGAGCTCGACACGTGGCAAGGGATCTTCACGCAGACGCTGCTCGCGATCCTTCGCCGGGATCCGGGTGGGGTGCGCGCGCGCGCGCTGAAGGATCTCCTCGAGCGCGAGGTCGAGGAGGCCGCGCGACAGCGCGGCATCTTCCAGCGAGCCCAGGTCGAGAACGACCTCGCCGCGGACAGCTGCTTCGGAAGAGGTGGAAGCTTGCCAATCCTCGACTTGAAGTTCGCCGAACGGCACGGACGGGTGACGCTGCGAGGTGGCGACCTTCAGGTACTGGAGGTGCTCGAGCTCGACAGCAACGTCGTCGACCAGCGGTGGCGGCGGCCGCTGCCCGTCGGGCTCTACCTGGTCGAGGGAGGCGGCCGCGACGCTATCCTCGTGACGCACGATGGGCGGGAGGCGCTGCATGAGGTCTGATGCGCCGTGCCTGTCGATCCGTTCGGAGCCGGACGTCCAGATCACGATCTATGATGCCGCAGGTATCAAGCAACACACCGAGGCCGGCGAGGTCGAGCGCGCGATGTCGCGCGGCCTTTATCGGCTTCACCTCGACCGCTGCGGCTTCATCTGCGATCACGTGATCGTTCATGACTCGTCGGAGCCGCGGTCGTTTGGCGGTCCGCTGCTGGACTCGCCGGCGCCGATCGCGATTGTCCGCGATGCGGCGTATCACGCGGAGCTGGCGCAGCGGTTCAGCGCGAAGGATCACGTGTCCGCGGGCCCGCTCGGTGACGCGCCCCACGATGCTCGGCTGTTCGTCTTCGTCCGTCGCGTGAACCCCGGCGCCAGCATGGTGGCTGTACCGAGCGAGCCGATCGCGATCCACGACCGCACCGGACGCCAGCTCGTGGTGCTCGGCCCCGACAGCTGCGAGCACAACGGCGATGCCAAGACAGGCTACCTCGCGCTGTCGTGCCGGATCGCGCCAGGCACCTACCTGATTCGCGTGGGCCGTAGACGGCGAGATCTCGCGATCACGGTCCCGGCCGGTCGCACGGCGCACGTGTTCCTCGCCGACAACGGCGCGATCTCGCTGCGCACCGCGCGCGTGTACCTGCCGGGATTGGACGACGCGTTCGATCCCGGTGGGTCCATCGCGCGCGCGATGGAGAGCGTGCTGTGGGTGCTGAGTCAGCGACGTGGCGAACTGCCGCGGATCGCCGATGGGCTGCGGCAGCTTGTCGACCACGATCTGAGCTTCGGGATCGCGTGCGCTCATCTCGCGCGAAGTCAGCGGGAGCGCGACGCCGTGCTCGGAACGCGAGAGGACCAAGCTCCGGGTCGGCAGGTCGCATCGGGACGGGATCCAGACGTGTTCGACCGGATCATGGGCTCGCTGCTCGACCATGCGCGGGAGATCCCGGACGTGGCGATCCTCTCTCGCGCATGTGGCGATCCGCAGCGCGCCGCGTCGCTGTCCGTGCTCACTGCGCCGCCGCTGTTTCGTGCAAGCCTCGTGCTCGCGCTCGAGCAGCGTGTCCCGGTCGCACCGCGGAGCGCGTTGCTCCAGGCGACCAAGACCGGTCACGACGACTCGGTATGGTGCACGTGGAGCCCGCGCTGGTGGGACGAGCGGTGGATCGAGCCCACCGTCGACCGCTTGTGGAATCATCACGATCGCGACCCGGGCACCGTCGAGCAGATCGCGAACGCGACCCATCTCCCGATCGATATCGTCGATGCCACGCTCACCAGGCTGGACGCGGGGCTGTCGGGGATCGAAGGCAAGCCGATCGAGCAACTCTCGATCGAAGACTATGTACTCGGCGAGGTCGTGGGCCGAGGCCGTCACGGTATCGTGCGCCGCGCGCGGCGGAACGGGGCGTGCCGCGACGTCGCTATCAAGGTGGTACAGGCCTCCAGCCGGGACGCCGCAGACCGGCTTGCGCGCGAGCTGCGGAAGTCCCGGCGCCACCGCCACCGGCACCTCTTGCAGATCGACCGCAGCGACGCGCTGCCGGATGATGGCGGCGTCTGGCTCGAGATGGAGCTGTGTCGCGGGACCCTGTTCGACCGTCTCGCCGCGCTCGGCGGAGTGATGCCCGTCGATGAAGCCTGCCACCTGGTGCTACAGGCGCTCGACGCTCTCGCCCACCTGCACGCGCAGGGCGTGATCCATGGCGATATCCACCCCGGGACGCTGCTACTCCGGGAAGACGGCACGATTGCGCTCAAGCTACCGCCATGGCCCCCTGATCCGGTCGCCGACCCCGCCAGACCGAACAGCGCAGATGAGGACGTGGCGCGGTTCATGGCTCCGGAGGCTGTCCTCGATGCTGCGGCAATGACGGCAGCGTCCGACGTCTGGTCGACAGCGGCGACACTGTACTTCTTGCTCACGCTGGAGCTGCCCCGCGAGCGGTACGCCGATCAGGGCGAGCCGGAGGCCGTGCGTGACAACGAGAGCGTCGCGATCACCGACCGTCTCTCCGCTACCGCGGAGCTGCCGGTGGCGTGCATCGCGCGCGCGCTGTCACCGCAGGTCGATGCGCGCCTCGGGCACGACGGGGCGTGCCAAGGGCGGCAACGATTTCGCGATGCGAAGGAGTTCCGCGACGCGCTCTCCAGGGAGCTCGTGGCGCGTCGCTCCGCTGTGCAGGCGACCAGGCTATACGACGAGCTGGTCGCGGGTGATCGCGCCCACGTGGCGACGATCCGGAACGTCTTCCTGCGGATGAGCGAAGTCGTGGATGGTGTGATCACCCCGCGTCGAGTGCTCCGGGACGAGCTCGTGTTCGCCGATCCGGCCGAGGACCGCCGCGTCGAGGAGGTCCTGCGCCGGTTCGGGGATAGCGGGCTAATCAAGCTCCGGGTCGAGGACGTCGCCAACGGCAGAGCGGCCACGTTCGTCGAGCTCGTGCACGATGAGCTCCTGGACGGCTGGTCGCGGATTCGTCACCGCTTCGACGAGTTCGATGCAGTACCCGAAAGCCGCGGCCTGGTTCCGGAGCTCGGCAACGCGGTGCGGTCGTGGAAGGCAGGCGCGCGTGCCAGGTCGCTGCTGTGGAGCGACCGGCGTGCCGAGTCGGCCGAGGCGATCCGTCGCGATCAGCCGTTCGTATTCACGCCGAGCGAGGAAGAGTTCGTCCACCGCAGCCGGCGCAAACGCCGGATCTTGAGGATCGGGCTACCAGCCGGGCTCTCTGCCGTGGTCGCGCTGGTGCTCGCGTTCACGGGCTGCGTGTACTGGCAACGCGAGGCGGCGATCGACAGCGCGGCCGCAGCGGCGACCGCCCGGGCTGCCCGCGACGAGGTGCAGCAGGTGCTGGCGCGCTCGCTCCAGGAGTCCGGCCGCCAGCGGCTGCTGGATGGGCGCCCCTTTCAGGCGCTGCCGTATCTGCTCGCCGCCGGCCAGGCGGGCGAGGTCGGCCCGGTGCTGCAGATGCTGGTCCGCGCGGCCACCCGGCGGCTGTCGCTCGTCGGGCCCCTCGAGCACGGCGGCTCCGTGAAGTATGCCGCATTCAGCCCGGACGGATCGCGCGTGGTGACGACGAGCAGCGACGCGACCGCGGGCGTGTGGGACACATCGACCGGCCGCCGGATCGCGTCATTCGCCCATCGGGGCACCGTATCCACTGCGATGTTCAGTCCGGACGGCACGGCGGTCGTCACCGCGAGCGAGGACCGGACCGCGCGGATCTGGGACGCGGCGACCGGGCGGCCGCTGTCGCCCGCGCTCGAACACGACGACTTCGTCCAGAGCGCGGTGTTCAGCGCCGACGGACGCCACGTCGTGACCGCGAGCCTCGACCACACTGCACGGATCTGGGACGCAAGGACCGGAGCGCGCGAGCACACGCTGATGCATCGCGACGCCGTGTGGAGCGCGACGTTCAGCGCCGACGGCGCGTGCGTAGTCACCGCAAGCCAGGACCACACCGCCCGGATCTGGAATGCTGCCACCGGCGAAGCTGTCGCCCCGGCGCTCGATCATCGCGACACGGTGTGGAGCGCGGTATTCAGCAGCGATGGCACGCGTGTCGTGACCGCGAGCCAGGACCACACCGCGCAGGTCTGGGATGCGACGACGGGCAAGGCCGTCACCGCGCCCCTCGTGCATCGGGACGGCGTGACCGGTGCGGTGTTCGACCTCACCGGCAGGTACGTCCTCACCGCGAGCCACGACGGCACCGCGCGCGTGTGGAATGCCGTCACCGGTGAGTCGGGCGAGGTGCTCGAGCACGACAGCAGCGTGATGCGGGCGGCGTTCAGCCCAGACGGAACGCGCATCGTCACCGCTAGCTCGGACGCAATGGCGCGGATCTGGGAGACACGGACCGGCCGGTTGATCGGTCCACTGCTCGAGCACACCGGGCCGGTAGCCAGCGCGGTGTTCAGCGCCGATGGGGCCCGTATCGTTACCGCGAGCTTCGACGGCACCGCACGCGTCTGGAACGCGACCGACGACGACCACGCCGTGCCGCTGGCGGTTCCCGGCCCGGTGCAACAGGCGGCGTTCAACCCCGATGGTACCCGTGTCGTCACGGCGAGCGATGACCAGATCGGGCGGATCTGGGACACCCGCACAGGCACGCTCGTCACGCAGCTGACTCACCCGGCGGTGGTCCGCACCGTGGCGTTCAGCGCAAATGGCAAGCAGATCGTCAGCACGAGCAACGACCGGGCTGTGCAGATCTGGGATGTGGCGACCGGCAGCAGGGTCACCGTGCCGTTCATGCACCCAGGACGGGTGACGAGCGCGACATTCAGCCCCGACGGAACGCGTGTCGTCATCGCGGGTGGCGACGACGACACGCGCTGGGGTGACACGCTCCGCATCTGGGACGTGACGAGTGGATCTCAGATCTTATTGTCGCTGGAATACCCCGACCGGCTGGTGAGCGCTCGGCTGAGTCATGACGGCACGCGCCTGGTAGCGTTGAACCAGGACCGGACGGCACGGATCTGGTACGCCTCCACCGGCAAGGCGATCACGCCGCCGCTCGATCAAGGCGGCATGACTGGCGTGGCGTTCAGCCCCGACGGCACGCGCGTCGTCACTGCGAGCGAGGACCACACCGCGCGGGTGTGGGACACGGCCACGGGCAAGCTGGTCGCACCTCCGCTCGAGCATCAGGCGGCCGTGGTATGCGCCTCGTTCAGTCCCGATGGTGCTCGGGTGGTTACGGCGAGCGAGGATCGCACGGTGCGAGTCTGGGACGCAATCACCGGCAAGCCACTCACTCCACCGCTATTCCACGACGAACCGATCGTGAATGCCGCGTTCAGCAACGATGGTGGGAACGTTGTCACGGTGGACCGCCACGTTGTGCGAACCTGGGATGTCTCGTTGGACAAGCGTTCGATGCAGGACTGGGCAAGTGTCGCGAACTTGCTGCCCTACGTTCTCGAAGACGGTGTCCTGATGCTGCGCTCCGCAGTCCGGGTCGCGTCGCGGTAGGCCGGCATCCTGAGGTCGCCGGGAACGCAAACTCCGCCGTGCTGCGACTTCCCGCCAAGCTGCCGTTATGGGCCATGGTCGCGGGCCGCTGTGAGGCCGGTACGCGCTCGACTTCCAACTGTGTATCAGATACACTATGATGATGCAGATCGTGGTTCCGGGTTCGGGGTGGCCGTATGTCGACGGGGACCGCGTCGACATGTCGGCGCCGATGGTGTTCACCGTCGGCGAGGTGATGCGTGCAGCGGAGTGCCGGGAGCAGATCGCACGCGCCGAGCAGGTCGGCTTCGCGGCGGCGCCGATCACGACCGCTGCCGGGTTCGTGATGCGGCCCGACATCCGCAACAACGAGCGGGTGATGTTCGATGACGTCGGCCTGGCCGCCGAGCTGTTCGGGCGGCTCCGGGGCGCGCTGCCGGAGCGGTTGTGCGGCCGGCGGCCGGTCGGGGTCAACGAGCGGTTCCGGTGCTATCGCTACGAGCCCGGTCAGCGGTTCGCGCCGCACTACGACGGCGCGTTCCAGCGCAGCGCGGCCGAGCGCAGCGAGCTGACGTTCATGGTCTACCTCAACGACGGCTTCGCCGGCGGCCGGACCGCGTTCCACGAGTTCGGCGTCGAG
>DASWRS010000309.1:0-7829 GCA_036403075.1 Kofleriaceae bacterium | reverse complement strand
ATCCTCGTAGAACACGACGCGATCGAGGTCGCCGGCGACGAGCCCGGCGTGCGCCAGGCAGGCCCGGGCGGCGTCGATCGGCAGCCGCGCGTCGTTCTTGATCCGCGACAGCCGCTCCTCCTGGATCGCACAGACGATCGCGCCGTCGACGACCAGCGCGGCCGCGGCGTCGTGGTACTCGCCCGAGATGCCGAGCACGGCGGCCATCACGGCACCTCGCGCAGGCGGGCCGGCGGCGCCTCGGCGGGCACGACCATGGCGGCCGGATCCGGCGGCAGCACCCAGCGCACCGGCCGGCGACGCAGCCGGGTGACCGCGGCGATCGAGCCGGCGACCAGGTAGATCGCGATCATCGCGAGCGTGTAGATGGCGGTGGCGATCGTGCGGCCGGCGCGGCGCCACGTCCGCCAGGCCTCCCACAGCGCAGCGCGCCGCAGCGCGGCCCGCGCCGCCCGCTCGCCACCCGCCAGCTCGACCAGCAGGTCGCGGGTGTAGCGCTCGTGGCGGTGCTCGTCGGACAGGATCGCCTCGAACAGCGTGCGGGTCCGCGTATCGCCGCGCGCGCCGAAGTGCTCGGCGTAGCGCTCGAACTGGCGGCGGCCGCGGCGCTCGCCGCGGTGCACGAACGCCAGAAACGCGAGCTCGCCGAGGCGCTCGAACAGCCGCTCGGTGTCGGCGACCGGCGGTGGGTACGGCGCGGCCCCGGCGGCGAGCCGCAGGTCGGTCGAGCGCCGCCAGAACATGCCGGCGTGGCGGCTCTCGTCGAGCGCGTGGCGCAGGTACAGCACGCGGCGCGCGCCCGACGCGGTGCGGTGCGCGGCGTGCAGGAGATCGATCCGGCTGCCCTGCTCGGCCTTCGCGAAGCCGTACAGCTTGCGCGCGCCGTGGCCGGGCACGCGCCACACGATCGGCGTCACCAGGCGGAGGACGGCGGCCCTCATGGCGGGCTCGCGGGGTCCCGGCGCGTGCACGCCAGGAGCTCGGAGCAGCTCGCGTCGGTGCGGTAGTACCGCGCGACGCAGCCCGGGTCGGCGGCGCCGTACGCCCCCGGACAGGTGAAGCGCGACGTCCGGCCGTCGTCGCGCAGGCCGCCGAACACGTGCTGCCAGCAGTCGCAGATCGCGCGCTCGACCGACGAGCGGAACTCGAGATCGGCGGCGGTTTCCGGTGGGGCGGGCGGCTTGCGCGCGACCGGCCGATCGAACGCCAGCGTCGGCCGCTTCGCGCCGGCCGGCCACGCGACGTGCAGCACGCGGCTGGCATCGCTCCAGGTCACGGTCGCGGTGAGCTCGCGGCCCTCGACCACCGGCACCAGCAGCGAGACCTCCGAGGGCATCACCAGCGCCATCGCCTCGTGGCCGTCGTCGCGCACGACCTCGAGGCCCAACGGCCGGGCGCGCGTGGTGCGCGGGCACTGGATCCGCAGCCACTCGCGGATCTGCTTGGTCTCGCAGCCCGCATCGCTCGAGCCGGTGACGATCACCTCGGGCGCGTGCTTGAACAGATCGGGCGGCGGGACCGGCGAGCGCGCGCCGGCGACCGCGCGCGGCGGCGGCGGCTCGTGCAACGTGGCCGCGAGCGCCGCCGCGACCGCGGCGTGGCCCCGGGGCGTCATGTGGATGTCCTTGTCGAGGAACGCGCCCGGCTCGGCCGCGGCGAGCACCGGCGTGGCGTCGAGCACCGAGACGCCCAGCGACCGGCACAGCGCGACCAGCTCGGCGGTCAGCGCCAGGCTCGGCGCCATGTCGATCGGCGCCGCGCCGTACTTGCGCCACTCGCCGGCCGAGACCTGGACGTCGATCGGCAGGATCACCACCACGAGCCGCGCGCCGGCATGCTCGACCAGCTGCTGGACGTCGCGCAGGTAGCCGGCGAGCGGCGGATCGAGCGCCGCGGACAGCTTCTGGACGTCGAGCGCGCCGAGCCGCGCCAGCGCCTGGTCGCTCGCCGCGAGCTGGGCGAGCGCGTCGCGGGCATCGGCGGTCCGGTGGGCCTGGGCCCAGCGCGCCAGGTCGCGCCGCAGCTGCGCCCGCACCCCCGCGGCCCGCGCGATCTGGTCGGCGGTCGCGATCGTCGACCGCGAGCTCTCGCCGAAGCCTTCCTCGACGATGTCGCCCGGGTTGGCGCGGGCCTGGAGCAGCGCGAGATCGGCCTCCTGGGTCATCTCGCCCAGCTTGCGGATCGCATCGTCGACGCGCTGCTCGGCGCTCTCGAGGTCGTGGTGCGCCGAGGTCATCGCCTCGAGCCGGTCGCGGCGCGCCCGGTCCAGCGCGACCCGCTCGCCGGTGACCTGCTCGCCGGTCTTGACCAGATCGCGCCAGGTGCCCTCGGACGCCACGCCGCGCTCGTCGGCGCGGTCGTCGCCGTGGCGCCACTTGCGCAGCGCGAAGAACGCGTGCGATCGGCGGAACAGGAGGTCGCGGCCGGGGAAGCTCGCGACCGAGGCCGGCGCGTTCTCCTTGCGCACCGCCCAGCCGTCCCACACCGCGTGGCGATCCTTGTTGGGATGCTCGGCCTCGAACAGGTCGTTGACCAGGTTGAGCGTCAGCACCACCGTCTTCGGGTGACGGCTCGCGAGCTGCTCGGCGATCACCGCGCGGTACTCGGCCGGGCCGTAGGTCGGCACGCCGCCGTTGACCACCGGCCGGCCGATCGCCTCGCCGAGCCGCGCCGCGAACGCCTCGTTGTCCTCGACACCGAGCCCGAACACCTGCGAGTCACCGACGACGAGCACGTCGTCGGTGCCGGGCGCGGGCAGCTCGTCGCCGCGAAACCCGGCGCGGTTGATCCGGACGTGCGTGATCGGGTTGCCGGCGAACCCGACGTCCTCGGTCGCGCCCGGCCGGAGCCGCACGCCGAGCTCGGGATCGGCGACATAGACGTTGAGGTGCGGGAACGCGCCGCCGTCGCGGTACGAGAACATCGCCTCGGCGGCGCCGAGGCCGACGGCGAGGCCGCCGAGCAGCATCGCCGCGCGCGCCGGCCAGCGAGTCCAGCGCCGGGCCGGCGCCACAGGGTGAGGAGGGTGAGCGGAGAACGGGGTGACCGGGGTCGGGATCGCGGGCTCGGTCATGTGTCAGTACCCAACGCAACACGCGAGCGCGCCGGTCTATTTCGGTGGTCGCGTGCCCGCTTGCGCTGTCCCGGTGCGGCATCCGCTGACCGGGTCGCATGTCGCACGCGCCCTGCGATCAGGTCTCCATCAGTGCCTGCCGCACGGTGAGTCGCGCGGCGCGGCGCGCCGGCATCACCGCGGCCAGCGCGCTGCCGAGCGTCACGATCGCCAGCCAGCCCGCGATCGCGGCCGGCGAGACCACGAAGTGCGCGCTGAGGAAGCCCTGGCGGGTCAGGAAGTCGTCGATCGCGGCGGTCACCGGCAGGGTCAGGATCGCGGTGGCGACCCAGCTCGCGGCGCCGACCAGCACGGCCTCGCCGATCACGAGCCGGAAGATCCGGCCGTTGGTCGCGCCGACCGACTTCATCATGCCGATCTCGCGGGTCCGCGCGATCACGCCGATGCCGATCGCCGCGGCCAGGCCGAGCAGGCCGACGAGCACGATGATCCCCGACAGCAACAGGCTCGCGCGCACCAGGATCAGCACGTGCGCGTCGATCGCGTCGCGCAACATCGCGAACGGCACGACGCCCTCGAGGTGAGCGCCCTGGCGGGCGAGCTCGTGCTCGACCCCGGCGAGGATCGCACGCAGCTCGTGATCCGAGGTGGCGGTGGTCGCGATCCGGATCGTGCGCGCCTTGCCCTCGGCGTGGGCCGCGCGCGCGAACGCCGCGTCCGACACGAAGCCGCCGCCCGCCGGCAGGATGTCGACCACGCCGACCACGGTCCAGGTCGACGGCGCGCCGTCGAGCGACACGGTCAGCGACTCGCCGACCCGGCGGCCGGTGGTCGTGCTGACCACGATCGCGGCGTCGTCGCCGGGGACGAGCCAGCGGCCCGCCACGACCGGCAGGTCGACCAGCCGCGACGGCAGCGGCACGCCCCACACCGGGAACGCGCCGTGGCCCTGATCCGGATAGGTGCGCGCGACGTCGACGCCGGCGCGCGGGAACGCCGCGATCGCCAGGCCCCAGGGCTCGGCGATCCGCACGCCCGGGACCTGGGCGAGCGCCGCCGCGACCTCGACCGGCGCCGGCTCGCGCAGCCGGAGATCGAGATCGTGGTGCCACATCGCCGGCATGCGCTCGACGTTGACCTCGTAGGCGCGCTTGACGTTGAACGCCGCGGTCGCCAGCACGCCGCCGGTGGTCAGCAGCGCCAGGGTCAGCGCCAGCCGGACCGGCTGCCGCAGCGCATCGCGCGCCGCCATCGGCAACCGGACCAGCGACAGCCGCGGCCGGTCGCGCGCGCCGTACTGCGCGAGCGCGGCCCGCACGGTGAGCCGGCAGGCGCGCTGGATCGGCACGGCGGCGATCGCCAGCGGCACCGCGATGCCGGCGGAGAGCTGGGCCGCGAACACCCACGCCGGGATCGCCGCATCGTCGACGGCGAGGTTCATCATCCCCGCAAGCGCGTCGATCATCGCGTGCGCGCCCAGCGCGGCGAGCGGCAGCGCGACGACGCCGGCCGCCGCCCCGATCACCACGATCGCCACGGCGTAGAGCCGCGCGAGCTGGGCGGTCCGCGCGCCGAGCGCCTTCATCACTCCGATCTCGCGGACCTGGCGGGCGAGCATCGCCGAGAACAGCGTGGCGACCAGCACCGCGCTCAGCACCAGCAGCAGCGCGCTGAACAGCAGCAGCGCGATCTGCGCCGTGTCCATCTGCGCCTGGTGAGGATGCTGGCGCAGCGGCGGCACGCGGACCTGGTGCACCGGGTGACCGCTCGCCGCGAGCCAGCCGGCGAGCGCGGCCGCCGCGGCCTCGGCCTCGGCGCGGGTCGCCGGCGCCGGCCGGAAGCTGACCCGCAGCTCGTGCAGCACGGGCGGCTCGCCGAGCGCGGCGAGCGTGTCGCGCGTGACGTAGCCGTAGCCGGTGCGCTCCTGCCACGCCGGCGCGAGACCGGTATCGTGCACGATCCCCGAGATCGTCACCGGCCGCGGCTCGCCGTGCGGCGTCTTGACCGTCACCCGATCGTGCTCGCCGGCGCCGAGCAGCCCGACCGCGCTGCGCTCGATCAGCAGCGTGCCGGTCGGCGGCGGCCACGCGCCGGACTCGCGGCGAAACCGGGCGAGCCGCAGCGCCGCGAAGTCGTCGACGACGAACAGCTGCAGCGGCCGCGACGTCGCCGCCATGCCGGGACCGCCGTGCGGGCCATGCGCGAGCAGCGCCGGCGGCGCGTCGGGCTGGATCCGCGCCATCACCGCGCCGCGGGCCTCGGCCTCGGCGACCTCGGGCCGCGCCCGGACCTGCGCGACCACCGCGCGATCGACGTCGCCGTCGAGCTCGATCGTCGCGTCCGCCGGGTGGCTGCTCAGGTAGCTCGCGGCGATCTCGCGGCGCAGCACGGTGCGCGCGCCGAGCACGCTGCCGAATCCGACCAGGCTGACCGCGAGCGCGACGATCATCGCCGCGACCCGGCCGGGCATCGCGCCCAGATCGCCGCGCAGCTTGCGCCACCGCGCGCTAGCCATGGGCGACCTGCCGGGTCTGGCGCGCGTCGTCGACCAGGCGGCCGTCGGCGAGCGTGATCACGCGATCGGCGATCCGGCCGAGCTCGCGCTCGTGGGTCACGAGCACCACGGTCTTGCCGTCGCGCGCGAGTCCGGCGAGCAACTCGAGCACGGCGGCCGCGGTGCGCGAATCGAGGTTGCCGGTGGGCTCGTCGGCGACGATCACCGGCGGATCGTTGGCGAACGCGCGCGCGATCGCGGCGCGCTGCTGCTGGCCGCCGGACAGCGCCGACGGCAGCTTGTGCGCCTGATCGGCGATCCCGACCCGGTCGAGCAGCGCGAGGCCACGCGCGCGGGCCTTGTCCGCCGGCAACGTCCTGCAGAAGTCGATCGGCAGGATCACGTTCTCGAGCGTCGTCAGGGTCGGGAGCAGCTGGAACGACTGGAACACGATGCCGACCGTGGTCCCGCGCCACGCGGCGAGCGCGCTCTCGCCGAGCGCGGCGACGTCGGCGCCCGCGACGCGGATCGTGCCGGCGGTCGGCCGATCGATCCCGGCGATCAGGTGGATCAGGGTCGACTTGCCGCTGCCCGAGCTGCCGACGACGGCGAGCAGCTCGCCGGGGGCGGCGCGGAGGTCGAGCGCGGCGAGTGCGAAGAACTCGCCCTGTGGGGTGGGGTACGCGCGCGACACGCCGCGCAGCTCGATCATGGGGTGGATCACGCGAGCCAGCCTGCGCTCGCCGGATTGTCGTGCCGTCTCGCCCCGGTGACCGAGTGCAACCGCCGATCACATCCGGTCACGATCCGGACGCACGGCGCTCACATCGCGGCGCCACGCTCGGAGGGCCCGCGCGCTACGCTCGGGGACACCGTGGTCACCGACATCCTTGCCCTGCTGGTGGAAGACGACGAGCGGCTCGCGCGGTTCACCGCCGAGTTCCTCGAGCAGAACGGCGTGGCGGTCACGATCGCGGGCGACGGCGAGACCGGCCTGCGCGAGGCCGCGGCGCGCAGCTTCGACGTCGTGATCCTCGATCTCCAGCTGCCCCGGCGCGACGGCCTGGGCGTGTGCCGCGAGCTGCGGACCCGGTCCGCGGTGCCGATCCTGGTGGTCACTGCGCGGACCGAGGAGCCCGACCGGATCGTCGGCCTCGAGCTCGGCGCCGACGACTACCTCGGCAAGCCGTTCTCGGCGCGCGAGCTGCTCGCCCGGATCCGGGCGCTGGTCCGCCGCGCGCGCGGCCAGGTCGGGCCGGCCGCCGACGTCCTGACCGCCGGCCCGCTGCAGCTCCGGCTGGGATCGATGACGGCGTCGTATCGCGGCACCGCGATCGAGCTGACCAGCTACGAGTTCACCCTGCTGCGCGTGCTGGTCGAGCGCCGCGGCCGCGTGCTGTCGCGCGAGCAGCTACTCGAGCTCGCCAAGGGCACGGCCGAGGACGCGTTCGATCGCTCGATCGACGTCCGGATCTCCAAGCTGCGGCAGAAGCTCGGCGAGGATCCGCGGCACCCGTCGATCATCCGCACCGTGCGCGGCGCGGGCTACATGCTCGCGTGCGAGGACGCATGACCCGGCTTCGCGCCCTGCTCGACGCCACCGTGGGCCGGCGGCTGCTGGTCCGGATCTGGTTCCACGGCACGCTGTTGTTCGCCGGCGTGATGACCGCGATCCTGGTCGCGCGCTACGTGCTGCCCGACCACGACGCCGCGATCGCGGCGCACAGCCACCCGAGGTTCTCGCTCGGCCTGGTCGAGCGCGCGCTCGCGCTGCGCCGCGACCCGGCGGCGCTGGCGCGCGAGCTCGACGAGATCCGCGACGACACGTCGATCGTCATGACGGTGTACGGCGGCGATGGCGCGGTGGTCGCCGGCTCGGCCGCGCACCCGCTGGCGGCCACCCCCGCCGAGCTCGGCGCGCTGTCGCCGTATCCGGGCCATGTCACCGTGCACCGCGCGTCGTACGATCGCCTGATCGCCGGGGCGTTTCGCGCCGGCGCACTCGATGGCTACGCGGTCGCCGCGCTGCCGCTGGCCCGGGTCCGGCCGCTGCACGCGCTCGCCATGCTCGCGGTCGCGCTCGGCCTCGCGCTGGTGTTCGTCGCGCTGCCGCTGGCACGCTCGATCGCCCGCCCGCTCGAGCAGCTCGGCGCCGCGGCCCGCGCGCTCGGCGCCGGCGCGCTGTCGGTGCGGGCCGCGACCGACCGGCGCGACGAGATCGGCGACCTGGCGCGCTCGTTCAACCGCATGGCCGAGCAGATC
>DASWRS010000308.1:0-31377 GCA_036403075.1 Kofleriaceae bacterium | reverse complement strand
GTGGCGCTGACCGGCGAGCTCAAGACCGCAGAGCTCGCGGCGTTCGTCGCCGCCACCACCGCGGCCAGCGGCCTGCCGGTCGAGCTCGGCCGCCACGAGTCGGCCCGGCTCGCCGAGATCATCACCAAGGTCAACAAGTGGAGCATCAACTGGCTCGCCGACCGCGTGATCATGACCGCCGCCGCGCTGGTCAAGCGCGAGCCGCCGTCGATGGAGCTCGCGATCGCCGCGATGTACGACTGGATGGTCCGCCACCCCGGGATCGCCAGATCCGAGGTCGTCGTCGACTCCGGCTCGGGGCTGAGCTACCACACGCGGATCACCACCCACGAGCTGGTGTCGATCGTGCGCAGCGCCGCCGGGTTCACCGCCGACGTCGATCCGGCCGTGTCGCGCGCCTGGCTCGCCTCGCTCTCGATCGGCGGCACCGATGGCACGCTGTCGAGCCGGTTCCGCAGCGGCGACGTCCGCGGCCGGCTCCACGCCAAGACCGGCACGCTGTCGACCGCCGTCGCGCTGTCCGGCGTGCTCGACGTCGATCCCGCCCGCCCGCTCGCGTTCTCGCTGGTCACCAACGGCGACACGCCGCTGTCGCCGCGCTACGTCCGGCGGGCCCACGAGCAGGTCGTCGGCCTGCTCTGCCGCTACCTGGCGAGCACCCGCAAGCCGATCGACCCCGCCGCCGCGCCGGCCGAGCCGGCGGCGGCCTCGCCCCCGGCGACCCCGCCGCCGCCGCACGCGGTCGACCGCGCCGATCTCGAGGACCTCGAGCCCGACAACGCGCTCGACTACGAGACCGCGCCGAACCCGTAGGCCAGCGGTCGGCTCAGCGCTTGCCGAGCTGCGGCCGAGCACGGCGCCGTGGTCCGAAGTGGCGCGGCCGCGACGCAGCGCCTCGAGCTCGAGACTGCTTGCCGGCTTGATGGTCCGTGCGGTCAGCCCAGCGCCGCGTCCCGCCTGGATCAGCGCTTGCCTCGCTTGGCCGGCTTGGTGGCCTTGCCCGCCTTGCCGCCCGGCTTGACGAACCGCAGCGTGAACCGATCGCTCGTGCCGCGCTTCTCGGCCGCCGCGCGCGGCGAAGCGTTCCAGTCGCGCGGATCCTCGGCGTTGCGCAGCACGTCGCTCTCGCCATCGAGCTTGAACCCGGCGGCGAGGATCTCCTTCTTGACCGCGTCCTCGTCGATGCGGTGCAGCGTCTCGACGTCGCCCAGGCCGGTGCCCTGCTTCGCGCTGTGGTCGACGATGCCGTAGACCCCGCCCGGCTTGAGCGCCGCGAACACCGCCTTGTTCATCTTCGCGCGATCGACCTTCTGCCACACGTAGTCGTGGTAGTTGAGCACGCAGATCACCGCGTCGAGGTTCTTGACGTCGGGCGGGAACGGCGTCTCGGTCGGCTGCTCGACGCTGACCGTGTTCTTCATCGCCGGCTTGGCGAGCCGCTCCTCGAGCGGCTTGCGCGCGAACCGCTCGAGGATCTCCTTGGTGTTCTGCGCGTAGACCTTGCCGGTGTCGCCGACGACGCGGGCGAGGACCTCGGTGGTGTAGCCCGGCCCCGCGAACAGCTCGCCGACCTTCTGGCCCGGCGCGATCTTGAAGAACGCCAGGACCTCGGCGGGCTTGCGGCCGGCGTCGAGCGCGCGGTCCCTGTCGTCGCGATCGGACGCGGTCACGGCGGCGCGGATCGCCTCGGGGACATCGCCGGCCGGCGTGTACTCCGGGATCACCGGCTTGGGCGGCTCCGGCGGCGTGGGCGGCGCCGGCGGCGGCGCAGGCTCCGGCGCGCTCGCGACGGGCGTCGGGGCCGGCTCGGGCGGCGGTGGGGTCGGCGCCTTCGGCGGGTCCTTCTTCCCGCAGGCGGCGAACAGCAGCAACGAGGCAAGCAAGAGGTGCTTCATGCGCGGCACCTTAGTCAAGGTCGCGGCGCGGCGCGAGCCTGGCGCTACTCTTCTTGCGCGAACGACTGGGCGAGGCGCTCGAGCACACCCTGGTCCTCGAGCGTGGTCGTGTCGCCCCGGGCCTTCGACCCCGACGCCACCTCGCGCAAGAGCCGCCGCATGATCTTGCCCGAGCGCGTCTTGGGCAGCGCCTCGGCGAACCGCAGGTCCTCGGGCCGCGCCAGCGCGCCGATCTGCGCCACGACGTGGTCGCGCAGCTCCTTGGCCAGCGCCTCGTCCGCCATCACCCCCATGCGTGGCGTGACGAATGCCACGAGCGCCTGGCCCTTCAGGTCATCCGGGCGGCCGACCACCGCAGCCTCGGCGACCTTGGGATGCGAGACCAGCGCCGACTCGACCTCCATCGTCGACAGCCGGTGGCCCGCGACGTTGATCACATCGTCGACCCGGCCCATCACCCAGAAGTAGCCGTCCTCGTCCTTGCGCGCCCCGTCGCCGGCGAAGTAGCAGCCATCGACCTCGCCGAAGTAGGTCTTCACGAACCGCTCGTGGTCGCCGAAGATCGTGCGCAGCATCGACGGCCACGGCCGCTTGATCACCAGGAACCCGCCCTCGTTGGGCGCGCACGGCGTGCCGTCCCGCTGCACCACGTCGGCGGCCACCCCCGGCAGCGGCCGCGTCGCCGAGCCCGGCTTGGTCGGCGTCGCCCCGGGCAGCGGCGAGATCATGATCCCGCCGGTCTCGGTCTGCCACCACGTGTCGACGATCGGACAGCGGTTGCCGCCGATCTTGTCGCGGTACCACATCCAGGCCTCGGGGTTGATCGGCTCGCCGACCGAGCCGAGCAGCCGCAGCGACGACAGGTCGTGCTTGGCCGGCCACTGATCGCCCCAGCGCATGAACGCGCGGATCGCCGTCGGCGCGGTGTAGAAGATCGTCACGCCCCAGCGCTCGATGATCTGCCACAGCCGATCCGGCCCGGGCTGGTTGGGCGCGCCCTCGTACATCAACGTCGTCGCGCCGTTGGCGAGCGGCCCGTACACCACGTAGCTGTGCCCGGTGACCCAGCCGATGTCGGCCGTGCACCAGTACACGTCGTCGTCGCGCAGGTCGAACACGATCTTCGTCGAGTACGCCGCGTGCGTCAGGTAGCCACCGGTGGTGTGCAGGATCCCCTTGGGCTTGCCCGTCGTGCCGCTGGTGTACAGCGTGAACAGCGTGTGCTCGCTGTCGAACGGCTCGGCGGTGTGACGCGGCGACTCGCTGTCGACCGCCTCGTGCCACCACACGTCGCGCGCGTGCCACGCCACCGGGCTCGAGCACCGCCGCACCACCAGGACCTTCTCGACCGCCGTGCCCTCGACGGCCTTGTCGACGTTGTCCTTGAGCGGGATGATCTGGCCGCGCCGCCAGCCGCCGTCCGACGTGATCACCAGCTTGGCCTTGGCGTCGACCACGCGGTCGCGCAGCGCCTCGGCCGAGAACCCGCCGAACACCACCGTGTGCGGCGCACCGATCCGCGCGCACGCCAGCATCGCGATCGCCGCCTCGGGGATCATCGGCAGGTAGATCGCGACGAAGTCGCCGGGCCCGATCCCCATCCTGGTCAGCGCGTTGGCCGCCTTGCAGACCTCGCGGTGCAGCTGGCCGTAGGTCAGCACCCGCGTGTCGCCGGGCTCGCCCTCGAAGATGATCGCGGCCTTGTTCTTGCGCCACGACGCCACGTGCCGGTCGAGGCAGCTCACCGTCAGGTTGAGCTTGCCGCCGATGAACCACTTCGCGTCGGGCAGCTTCCACTCCACCACCTGGCGCCACGGCTCGGCCCACGCCAGCTCGCGCGCGACCTCGGCCCAGAACCCGTCGGGGTCCGACGCCGCCCGCGCGTACAGCGCCTCGTAGTCGGCCAGGCTCTTGACGTGCGCCTGCCGGGCGAAGTCCTCGGGCGGCGGAAAGCTCCGGGTCTCGGTCAGTACCGATTCGATCGACGACGACGACATGGCGACTCCTTGGCCTGGGACGGCGCGAACGGCTCAGAAGCTCAGACGACCGCGATCATCTCGATCTCGACCCGGACATTGCGCGGCAAGCCCGCCGCCGCCACCGTCGACCGGGCCGGTGGCTCGCTCTGAAACCGCTCGCCGTAGATCGCGTTCACCGTCGCGAAGTCTGCCATGTCGGCCAGGAAGATGGTCGTCTTCACCACGTCGCCGAAGCTCGCCCCGGCCGCCGCCAGCACGGCGCTCAGGTTCTCCAGCACCTGCCGGGTCTGCGCCACCACGTCGCCCTCGATCACCTGCCCGGTCGCCGGATCCAGCGCGATCTGCCCGCTGCAGAACACCATGCGCTGGCCCCCGACCGGCACCACGACCGCCTGGGAATACGGCCCGATCGCCGCCGGGGCGTGCGCCGTACGTACGATGCTGCGTCTCGTGCTCATGCGCGTGTCGTAACACGCCCGCGAACCATCGGAGTTGACAGCGCCGCAGCGCGGCGGTAATTCCTCCCGTACCCGGGCGTTTAACTCAGCGGGAGAGTGGCACCTTCACACGGTGCAAGTCGTAGGTTCAATCCCTACAACGCCCACGAAATTCAGCAGATAGACGCCCGGTGGCTCACCTCCCGCCGGGCGTCGCTGCTTGCGGCCCCGGCGCTTCGGCACGGCCATCATCACGCGTCTGGCTGCCGTGCCTGCAGCTTCGCCGAAGATGCAGCGCGCCGGACGGGAAGTCCGTCATCGCGACCGAACGAACTGAACGAATGATGGACCTCGGAGGGCTGCTCGGTGCGCTCGCCGACGCCGGTTTCGAAATCATCGACATCGCACTACCAGGCCTGCCGTTCACCTTGCGGCTCCAGACACTTCGCAACGGCAGTGACTTCGCGCGCCGGGCCGCCCCCGGCGCGATCGACCTGCTCGCCTAGATCACGAAGGAAGCACTTCGGCCCGCCGAGAAACTTGCCCCGCAAATCGAGCCGAGCATCGCTACGAACATGGACACCAGCGAACGGCTCGCCTGGCAACGGATCCGCGAACGCTACCCGGATCAGTGGGTGGTACTGGTCGATCACGACTGGTACGACGTCACCCGGTACAACACGGTGCGAGTTCTCGCGTGTGGCGCCTCGCGCGCCGAGGCCGTGGCGCGAGCCCGACCAGCGTTGGACGCGTACGACTGCTATGGCTGCCGATACACCGGCACGATGCGTGGGCCGATGTTTCAGCTCAAGCAGTTCCTGCTCGAGCGATGAAGATCTTCATGAACTTCGTCGAGCGCTTCAACTTCACGGTGCGGCCTGTCGAGCGGGAGATTCATCTCGAGCCGGTGGAGTCGGGCGCTTCGCCGCTCCGCTCATCTGCTCGGTCGTAAACTTCGCGGCGTCGAGGTGACCCGTCGAGTCGTTACGCGCAAGGCCGTCGAGCAGTGGTACGCCCTGCTCCACGACCACCACACCGAGATCCGCGCTCCAAATCGAAGACGTTCGCGTGGACATGGTGCTACGGGGCTGCAGAAAACACCGACACCTTTGTGGTCGCAGAATATTCCACGGCGGACCGTCCACGACGCACTACTACACGTGAGCGATTACCGCCTCACGCTCACGGCCGCCGTGATGGCGGTCGTGGTTCCCGACCAGCCGTTCGTGGCCGCTCGGTAGCTCGGGCGTTGACAATCGGGACGTCTCGGCGCTCTCTTGGAGAGTCACGGCAAGCTTCGAGCGCGTACGGCGCTCGTCGATCCCGCGAACGTGTGCACGCACACGAGGCTCGGCGACGCATCCGCGCTACACGCGCGCGACCGACAACGAGGAGATCGAGGGGTGGAGATCATGATCGACCAGGCTCAGCAAGCGGCGTCGCGAGCGTTGATGCGCGAGATGGAGCTCAACGACGAGACGATCGAGCGACGAAGAAAGATCGTCGGCTTGGAGCAGGTAGACTTCGGACGCATCGCAACGCTCAGGGACGTGGTGACGCAGCACACGGAAGAACACCTGGCGACGTTCTTCAGCCACCTGTCGGGACTCGAAGATGGTCGCCCGGTGCTTGCGAGTCGCGCCATCATGGAGCGGGCACGGCAGCTCAAGCGAGAGCATCTGGCGGCGATGGTGCAAGGCGACTACGGCACAAGATATGTCGAGCAGCGTCTCGAGATCGGCTTGCTGTACGCCTCGGCCGGGCTCGACCCGCGGGTTTTTCTGGGTGCGTTCCACCACATGCTCGAGAACATTGGCAACGCGGTCATGAAGCAGTTCGAGCGAACGCCGATCGTTGGCTTCGAGAGCTTCATGTCGCTCATGAAGGTCGCGCTGTTCGACACCTGCCTCATGGTGGACATCATCGTGTTCGAGCGCGAGCGCATCATCCGACGACAGCAAGACGCGATCCGAGAGCTCTCGACCCCGGTGCTTCAGATCCGCGACCGCCTGCTCTTGCTTCCCATCATCGGCGTCATCGACACCCATCGCGCACGGCTCATCACCGAGAGCTTGCTTCACTCGATCCGCGCGAACCGCGCGAAGGTCGTGGTCATCGACGTCACAGGCGTGCTGACCATCGACTCCAGAGTGGCCAATCACTTGCTGCAGACCGTCTCGGCGGCGCGCCTGATGGGGGCGCGCGTGATCGTGACCGGTCTGTCGTCGGACGTCGCACAGTCGCTCGTCGCGCTCGGCATCCAGCTGTCCACGCTGAACACGGTGGGAGACCTTCAGGGGGGGCTCGAGGAAGGCGAGCGGATTCTCGGGTATCGCGTGCTCGCGACCGAGGCCGGCGCGGCCTCGATCCTGGAGGCGAGCTGATACCGTGTCCGTTCCGATTCTCAAACAGGGTGATACTCTCATTGCCTCGATCCAGGCCGCGCTCTCGGACCAGGACCTGGTTCGGCTTCACGACGAGATCGCGGATCGAATCGGACGATTTCGCAGCCGCGGCGTGATCATCGACGTCACGGCGCTCGATGTCCTCGACTCGTTCGCAGCCCGGACGCTTCGATCGGTCGCGTACACGGCCAGGCTGCGTGGCGCCAAGACCGTGATCGTTGGCATGCAACCCGATGTGGCGTTCGCGATGGTGCAACTCGGCCTGTCGCTGGACGGCGTCACAACTGCGCTCGATCTGGAGGATGGCCTTGCAGAGCTCGGTCGAATCGCAAACCAAGGTGGGCATCGTGTTCGATGAAACATGCGTTTCGATCGAGCGAGACATGGACATCGTGACCGCGCGCCAGAAAGGCCGCGCGCTCGCCGTTGCGACCGGGTTCTCGAGTACCGATCAGACGATCATCGCGCTCGCAATCTCCGAGATCGCCCGCAACATCATCAGCTATGCGCAGCGCGGCAAGATCACCCTGGCGCGACTGGACGAAGGCGGGCGCCGCGGCGTCGTGATCGTCGCCCGGGATGACGGACCCGGCATCCCCGACATCGAGCTTGCGATGCGCGACGGCTACTCGACGGCCAACAGCCTGGGAGTCGGGTTGCCAGGCGCGAAGCGCGTGATGGACGACTTCGAGCTGGTCTCCGCGCTCGGCCGCGGCACGACCATCACGATGAAGAAATGGATTCGATGAGCAGCGTGGATCAGGACGACCGCTCGGTCCTTGCGTGGGGGTGGGCCGGCAGCGCGCTGGAGTCGGAGTCCGGTGACCTCCACGTCGTGGCCCCGTTCCAAGGTGGTGCCCTTGTCGCCATGATCGATGGTCTCGGACACGGACCGGACGCTGCCGCGGCCGCGCGCGCCGCGGCTTCTGTGCTCGAAGCGTGCCCGGACCAGTCCGTGCTGATCCTCGTGCAACGCTGTCACGACGCGCTTCGCAAGACGCGTGGGGCCGTGATGAGCCTCGCGTCGTTCCGGACCGCCGACTCGTCGATCACCTGGCTTGGCGTCGGCAACATCGATGGTGTGCTCATCCATGGCAACGGCCACCCAGGCGAGGCGATCAGCGTCCGCAGCGGCGTCGTCGGCTTTCAGCTCCCCACGCTGCGCGCAAGCACGGTGAGCATTTCGCCCGGCGACACCCTGATCATGGTGACCGACGGCATCCGCCATGGCTTCACGGATGGCCTCGCCATCGCGCACAGTCCGCAAGAGCTCGCCGAGTCCATCCTCGCTCGGTTTGCCAGGCGCTCGGACGATGCCCACGTCGTGGTGGCTCGCTATCTCGAAGGCCCGTCATGAGCGATCCGCTCGCCGGGTTCGGCCGGACGTATGCCTCGGCGCTCGAGACCTACCTCGTGACCGGCGACGAAGCCTCGCTCAGCCAGGCCTACGAGCTCGGCCGCAAGGCCATGGGCAAGGGGCTTGGAGTTCTCGACATGGCGTGCCTGCACCAGACCGCACTCGGCCTGCTTGTCGTGGCGGCGTCTCCCGCCGGCCACCTGCAGCGCACCCAGATGGCCTCGGACTTCT
Organism: Kofleriaceae bacterium; assembly: GCA_036403075.1. Classification (GTDB taxonomy): domain Bacteria; phylum Myxococcota_A; class Polyangia; order Haliangiales; family Haliangiaceae; genus JABFXX01. The sequence continues at coordinate 23,073 of DASWRS010000308.1, read as the reverse complement.
TCACCGAGCTGCTGTCCCCGTTCGAGATGTCGTTTCGCGGTTATCGCGCCGCAAACGAGGAGCTGCAACGACTCAACGAATCGCTGCGACAGCAGAAGGACACCGTCGAGCTCGCCAACCACGAGCTCGAGTCGTTCAGCTATACCATCTCGCACGATCTTCGCTCGCCGCTCCGGCGCATCAACGCGTTCAGCCAGTTTCTGTTCGACGAGTTTGGCCCCGCGCTCGGCGATGCGGGGAGGCAGTACCTCGAGCGAATCCGCGAAGCTACGCTGCACATGGCGAAGCTGACCGACGATCTTCTGTCGCTCGCGCATGTCACCCGCAGCGAGCTGCATCGTGTCGACCTGAACCTGACCGATGTTGCGCGTCGCATCACCGACCGCGTGCGGGCGGCGTCACCCGAGCGCAACGTCACCGTCATCATCGATGACGATGTTCGCGTCCACGGCGACCCGACGCTGCTCGCCGCGGTCCTGGAGAACCTGCTGGACAACGCCTGGAAGTTCACGTCGAAGCGAGCGCATGCCGAGATCAGGTTTGGTCACATGCAGCGCGACGGGAACGCCACATACTTCGTTCGCGACAACGGCGCGGGGTTCGACATGGCGACCGCGCAGAAGCTGTTCGCGCCGTTTCAACGGCTTCACGCCACGAGTGAATTCGAGGGCACAGGGATCGGACTGGCCACCGTGCAGCGCATCGTGCAGCGCCACGACGGCCATGTGTGGGCCGAGAGCAAGATCGACGAGGGCGCGACGTTCTACTTCACGCTCGGCGCTGGGCGACCGTGACGGATCACGTCGGGCCCGAGATCCGCGTCCCCATCCGCGATGAGTCAGACCTGGTGGTTGCCCGCCGACATACGCGAGAGCTGGCCTCGCGGCAGGGGTTCAGCCGGGCGGCAACCCAGGCCGTCGCGACCGCGGTGACGGAGATCGCGCGAAACATCATCGTGCACGCGGGGTGCGGTGAGATCGTCGTACTCTCCACCGCGGATGACAAGCGGCGTGGCGTGATCGTGACGGCACTCGACGCCGGGCCCGGCATCCCTGACGTCGACCGGGCGATGCAACACGGGTTCTCCACGAACGGGGGCCTGGGCTTCGGGCTGCCCGGCGCGCAGCGACTCGTGGACGAGTTCGAGATCGAATCGTCCGCGGGTACGGGCACCCGGATCACGCTGCGAAAATGGACGTCCACGGAGTCCGTCGCACCATCGATGCCCGAGGTCAAGGAGACTCGCCGCGTCCTCGTGGCCGAGGACGATCCGGAGTTTCTCCGCGTCCTGGGGAGGCTACTCCGGCGGGCGGGGTTCGACGTGGTCGAGGTCGATACCGGCAAGCAAGCGATCGCGGAGCTCGATTCGAAACAGTTCGACGTGATCCTGAGCGACGTCTATATGCCGCAGATCGGCGGCCTGGACCTCATGCGAGCGGTCCGTCGCGTAGATCTCGACGTCCCGGTGATCTTGATGAGTGGATTGCCTGACATTGCATCGGCCACCGCGGCCGTGGAATACGGCGCGTTTCGCTACCTGACCAAGCCGATCGACGCAGAGGCGCTCGTCGAGCTCGTTCACCACGCCGCCCGAGCGCACGAGCTCGCCCTGGTGCGCCGCGAAGCGTTTGCGGTCACCGGTGCTCATCCCGGCGCGGCGGATCGCGCCGGCCTCGAGGTTCGTCTCGACCAGGCCCTCGAAGGCCTGTGGATGGCGTTTCAACCCATCTTCGACGCCAAGAGCGGCGCGCTGTTCGGCGTGGAGTCGCTGATGCGCTCGAGCGAGATCTCGATGCCCAGCCCGCAGGTCATCCTCGACGCCGCGACCGAGCTGGGGCGCTTGCCTCAACTGGGCCGGCGCGTGCGTGCACTCTCCGCGGCCGCGGTCGCCGCGCGCACCGGGTCGGTGTTGTTCGTGAACCTCCACCCCGACGACCTCCTCGACCTCGACTTGATCGACGAGCAGGCGGCGCTCACCAAGATCGCTTCGCGTGTGGTTCTCGAGATCACCGAACGCACCGCGCTGCACAGCACGCCGGTGCTCTCCGCAAGGCTGGCGCGGCTGAGGGCGCTCGGCTTCCGTCTCGCGGTGGACGATATCGGGGCCGGCTACTCGGGCCTCTCCAGCTTCACGGAGCTCACGCCGGAGATCGTCAAGCTTGACATGGCACTCGTGCGCGGCGTCCACCACAGCGCCGTCAAGCAGAAGACCATTGCCGCGCTGTGCAAGCTCTGCCACGAGGTCGGATGCCAGGTGGTCGCCGAAGGTGTCGAGACGCTCGAGGAGCATGAGTGCCTCGTCGCACTCGACTGCGATTTCTTGCAAGGCTATCTCCTCGGACGACCCAGCAGCAGTCGGCCCGGCCACTGATCGGGCGCCCTGGACCGGCTACATGCTCGGCGTCCTTCGAGCAGGCCGCGTCATGTCGAACGAGCTCCTCACGAACGTCCGCCGCGAGCTCAGTACGGACACGTGAAGTCGACGGCGCGCAGGTGGTCGAAGTAGGGACGTAGCGCCTCGTCGGTGGCCAGCGTCCGCGAGCCGTAGGGATAGGCGAACGTCCGCGTCGCGTAGCCTTCGGCGCGCATCGCATCGAGCGCCGGCACGATGTCCGTCGCGAGATAGGTCGCGATATCGTGTTCGATCGAGAACTTCGCCGCGTCGAGGTGCCCGGTCGAGTGGTACTCGATGTCGTTGCCATCGTCGGCGAGTTGCCGCAGCTGCGCGCGCTGCACGTCGGTGAGCCCGAGAAAGAACGTGACAAAGAACGTCACGTGAACGTGGTATTTCGCGAGCATCGGGCGAATCGCCGTCCAGCTGGTGAGATAGCTGTCGTCGAACGAGAGCGCCACGCCACCGCCGACCTGCCCCGCGCTCAGCTCGTCGTAGGTCGTCATCTGGACACCGATCTCTGCTGCCGCCGCGAACACGCGCTCGAGGGTAGCCATCGCGATCGTGTCGCCCGGCGCATGCGCGTACAGGTGAAGCGTGGTGCCTTCGAGCTTGGCGCGCTGCATCGCGCGCGTGATCTCGTCGATCTCGATATGGTGCTTGGGCTTGGTGTCGATGCCGAACCCGCACCACACGAAATGATTGGGACCCCGAGAGTAGACGGCATCGTCATGAACCAGCGTGTGATCCGGCGTGGTGTCCACGCACGCCGTGAGCGCCGCGACCACGAGCGTACATACGATGCTTCGACCCACTTGGCCGACCAGTGTCTCATCGTCACCTCGACATCGGGGATGGTCGACGCGCGCAAATGGAAACTTAATGTCTGCAGATCAGCCGCCCGGCCGCCCGGCCGGCGGGGCCGCTACCGCTCCAGCCCTGCTGCTGGCCGACCGTCCGGCGGCGGGGCCCTGGCGAAGCCGACGTCGCGCGCCACCGTGTTGCCGACGGACCACCGGCACCCGCCACCGCCGCCGCCGCCGCCGCGATCCGCGGGGCCTGGACCGGACGACCTGCACGGCGTCACTTGAGCAGGCTTGGCCCCTGACCCGGCGCCGGCGGCGCCGGCTGCGGCGGGGGAGCGACGGTCTGCACCCGGAGGACCGCGCGCGGCGTGCTCGGAGGAACCACCCGTGCCTCGGGCAGCGGGGGTGCGTCGCGGTCGGGGCGCAGCTGTCGCTCGATGCGCGCCTCGGCGAACGCGAACGCGAGCTTGGCCGCGCCGCCGACGAAGAGGAACGGAATGGTCCACGAGTAGACGGCGATCAGCCCATGCTCGTAGCGGTACCAGAAGTACAGCCCTGCCACGACGGCGGCGAGGGCGGCGCTCACCGTGTTCTCGACGCCCTCGAGCATGCGCAAGCGGCGGGCCAGCTGCTCGTCGTCCACGGTCCCGAGCGTACACCAAGGTGTGGCCGATGACCGCGGGTTGTGACCTCGAACCGCGACCGCTCGGCGAGGGACATCGCCGGGCGCGACGACGGCGCGCGAGCCCCGGACCCCGGTCCGCCGGGTGCCCCACCCGGCGCACACCGTCGCGATGGGCCCGCGACGCCCGCAGAGGTCTGGTCGGTCGAAGCTCGGCAGTCGACCACGATGTGACAACGACACTGGATTCTCGAGCGCCCCGCAGCCTGTCGACTCGGGATCGCGCACTCCCGACCACGTGAGACCGCGGTGGTCGCCGTCCGGCCGGCGACGGCGTTGCCGGCTCGCGGCAGCCGGATGCCGTGTCGCGGCTCGGACGTGCCGGCTCGCTGCAGGTGCGTCGCATCGCCGTGCTCCGCTCCGTAGGGTGGGCAGGCGTGCATGACGCATGTGGCGTCACCCGCACTCCACCACGAGACCGACAGGAAGACTTCCATGATCAAGAAATCCGTTCGCAAGTTCCAGCTGCCCCGCGAGACCATCCGCGTCATGTCGAACGAGCACCTCACGAACGTCGCCGGCGGCCTGACCGCCAACCCGACCTGCAGCCTGAGCGACGGCACTGGCCCGTTCCCGTCGCGCGGGCCGTGCGGCGGCTCGATCATCTGATCCGGTCACGATCGTTGGATCGTGCCGATCCACGACCCGGCGTCGCCGCCCGCCGAGGACCCGCGCGTGATCGCGTGACCGCGACGCCGGATCACTTCGCGGGGACGCTGCGGGTCCGCTGCACGAACGCCGCGACGTTGTCGTGCAGCGCGCGCAGCGACGGCTCGTGGACGTAGATCATGTGGCCCGACGGATAGAACTTCATCTCGATGTTGCGCTGCAGCCGGGGCGGCAGCGACAGGTGCTGGAGCTCGTAGACGCCCTGGAAGAACGGAGTCGCGAGATCGAAGTAGCCGGCCTCGAGCTGGACCGCGAGGTTCGGGTTGTACTTCATGGCGACGGCGAGATCGGGGAGCACGTTGGTCGTGGTCGGCAGGCCGAAGCCGCCGAGCGGGCCCTCGTGCTTCCAGCTCCAGAACTTGAACACGTCGTGGCGCGGCTTGTAAACCTTGTCGGCCGCGACGCCGAGCTGCTTGCGCGCGTAGTCGTTGTACGCCGAGACGTAGGCCGGGGCGATCGACGCCGACTGCGGATCGTAGTCGGCCTCCTTGCTCAGCGGATCCAGGGTCGGGCCGGTGAACCGCGAGTCGAGCCGGCCGGTGGTGAGGTCGTCGGCGTCGTGCAGCGCCTTCTCGAACTCGCCGCCGGTGACGCGGAGGTTGGCCTTGTCGAGGTAGGCGACCGGCAGGCCGGTGAAGCGGTGCAGCTTGTCGAGCACGACCTTGCGCTGGGCCGGATCGAGCGCGTTGCCCGCGGCGAGCGCGGCGCTGTACTCGTTGAGCGCGAACTTCTCGGCCTCGGCGATCAGCGCGTCGAACGAGGCCGGCGGCTCGGGCAGCTTCTTGTGGAACCAGGCGGTCGCCGCGTAGGTCGGCAAGACCAGCGCGTACCCCAGATCGACGCCCGGGTTGTGCTCGGGGCTGTCGGGGTTGGCGTCGAAGCACAGGATCTGCGCGAGCAGGATCACGCCGTTCAGGTCGACCATCTTCTCGGTCTCGAGCACGCGGGCCAGCACCGCCGAGCGCGTCGTGCCGTAGCTCTCGCCGAACAGGTACTTGGGCGAGCTCCAGCGGCCGTACCGGGTCAGGAACTGGGTGATGAAGTCGGCGAACGCGTCGGCATCGGCATCGACGCCGAAGAACGCCTTCTCCTTGTCCTTGCCCACGACCTTGCCAAAGCCGGTGCCCGGGGCATCGATGAACACCAGGTCGCTGGCGTCGAGCAGGCTGTAGGCATTCTCGATCACGCGGTACGGCGCCGACGGGTGGGCATTGTCGGCCGTGGCGACGCGGCGCGGGCCGAACGCGCCCATGTGCAGCCACACCGTCGCCGAGCCCGGGCCGCCGTTGTAGAGGAACATGATCGGCCGCGCGGCGTCGCCGCCGGCGGCGAAGTACGCGACGTACGACATCGCGGCGGCGGCCAGCGGCGGCGGCGGCTCGCCCCCACCCCGCTCGCCCTTCTCGCCCGGCGGCTCGAGCGGCGGATCCTCGGCGCCCTTGGGGCGGACCACCAGGGTGCCGGCTACGGCGGTGTAGTCGATGCGGCGTCCGCCGATCGTGACCGCACCGCGGCTGGTCTTCTCCTCCGGCTTGAGCTCGCTGGGCCTGGGCTCGCCGGGCGCTGCCTCGGCGGGCCTGGGGTCGGCGATCCTCGCCGGCGGCGGTGCAGCCGGGGTGGCCGGCGCGGCGCGCGCGAGCGAGGGGGCGCAGGACATGGCGGTGACCACGGCAAGAGACCAGGCGAGCTTCCGCATTGCGGCGACTCTCGCATGCCGGGTCGGCGCGGTGGTAGCCGCGGAGCGGGCGGCCGCTCGCCGGCGGCTGTGCCCCGTCCCCCTCGAGGTCACAGCCGCGCGGCGCTGGGAGCGAGCTCCGGGAAGTCCATGCACACCCGGTGATCGGGCGCGGTGTCGACGCAGGCGCGAAAGCAGTGCGGCCCGCCGCCCGGATCGTCGTGCCCGGCGACCGAGAACGAGCAGTGCGCCGCGTCGGGGTGGGGCTCGCCGGCGACGACGGCCGCGGCGAGATCATAGCCCAGGCTGATCGTCACCGCGTCGCCCGCGGCCACGACGAGCGGCGGATCGAACGGCAGGCTGGTGCGGCCGCAGTCGCCCGACACGAAGGCCTGCTCGGCGTCCATGCCGGGGCCCTGCCACATCAGCGTCGGGATCTCGGCCTGGGTCTGGCCGCCGTACGCCTTGCACAGCTCGACCCGGGCGTAGCGATAAGTCCCGGGCTCGATCGCCGCGTCCTGCGAGTTGAGCTCGGCGTTGACCTCGGCGGTCGGCCGCGCGAGATCGAAGTACTGCGTGACCCGCGGACCGGGCGGCAGCGCCATGCCGGCGACGTTGCAGCCCGAGATGTCGTCGGCGCACTCCGGGTTGAGCCAGATCATCGTGCTGCGGCCGATGTTGTCCTGGGTCAGGGCGTCGACGTCCTCGGCGAGGTACGCGGCGATCAGCTTGAGACGCAGCGACGTGCCGTCGGCGAGGACCGCGGCGGTGCGCGCGGCCGGCGCGGCGGTCTGGTTGGCGAGCTCGAGCCGGGCGGTCGCCGAGCCCGCGCAGGCCGACAGCGCCGCGAGGATCCAGGGTGCAGTACAGCGAGGGTGCATCCTCCAGATCCGTCGGCCGCCGCGCCCGGATGTCGATGCGGGATCGATCCGGATCGCGCCCGCCTACCCGAGCCGTACCTCCGGCGGCTCAGCGCGCGTCGACCGTGTGCGAGACCTGCGACCCGTGCCGGCCCGGCGCCTCCGCGCGCCGCCCGGTGCGACCGACGAGGTAGCCGATCAGCATCAGGCCGAGCCCGCCGGCGATCACGAAGCCGAGGTCCCAGGCGAGCTGATCCCGGCCCGGGTGCACGTGGTGGATGCCGAGCAGCTCGTGATCGATCAGGCCCTCGACCAGGTTGAACAGCCCCCATCCGCCGAAGATCGAGCCGACGAGCAGCCTGCCGGACCACGGCACGTCGGCGCGGCGGCCCGCGGCGAACAACAGGCCGATGCCGACCACGCACATCGTCCAGGTGAGCGCGTGGAATAGCCCGTCCCACACCATGTTGTACTTCATCGTCACCAGGTCGAGCGGTGGATACGTACTCGACAGCATGTTGTGCCACTGCAGGATCTGATGCAGCAGGATGCCGTCGACAAAGCCGCCGAGGCCGACACCGAGCACGAGGCCGGCGGCGACCAGCGGACCGAGCCGGGTGCGGGCGCGGGTCGATGGATGGATCGGGTTGATCGAGCTCATCGGGTGTCCTCGGGTGGGTCGCCGGCGTCGTCCAGGCGCCGGGCAAACCAGCGCACCACGACCGTCACGACCGCGAACGGCAGCGCCGCGTACCAGGCGTGGAGCCAGAACGCATCGGACACGACCAGCGCGCGCGCCTCGCGCCCGGCGAGGCAGTCGGGACAGGCCGCGGCGAGGACCGCCAGATACGTCACCCCGTGAGGCGGCTGCAACAAGCGCACCCGGCATCGCTTGCCGCGCCGCGCGCCCGGCCTCGCGCCGGCGACTGCGCTGTGACCACGGAGCGCAGCGTCCGCACGACGCACGCGGCACGATCGGCGGGCAAGCCTTGCGCACGCGCGCCGTCGGGCGATCACGGATCGGCGCTGCGCGTCGGCGGCGCCGCGACGTCGTGTACACTGGCTCGGGGGAGGCTGATGGCGGACCGGGTCCTGCTCGTGGAAGACGACCTCGCGCTACGCGAGGTGACCGCGCACAACCTCGGCGGCGCGGGCTACGTGGTCGAGCCGGTCGGCGATGGCGAGGCGGCGCTCGCGGCCTACGAGCAGCGCCGCTCGGGCGTGGTCGTGCTCGACCTGATGCTGCCGGGCCGCTCCGGCCTCGAGGTCTGCCGCGAGCTGCGCGCTCGCTACACGCCGACGCCCGGCGTCGTGATGATCACCGCGCGCGGCAGCGAGGCCGACATGGTGACCGGCCTCGATGCGGGCGCCGACGACTACGTGGTCAAGCCGTTCGCGCCGCGCGTGCTGATCGCGCGGGTCGCCGCGCTGTTCCGCCGGCTGGGCGCGCCGGCGGCGAGCACGCGCTGGCGCGCGGGCGAGGGCGCGGGCGCGGGCGCGGGCGATCGCGACATCGAGATCGACGGCGACGGCCGGCGCGCGACGGTCGGCGGCGTGCCGCTCGCGCTGACCCCGACCGAGCTCGCCCTGCTCGCCGTGCTGGTCGCCGCGCCGGGCCGGGTGTTCACCCGCCGCGAGCTGCTCGAGCGCGTGTTCGCGACCCACCACGACGGCTACGCCCGCAACGTCGATTGCCACGTCACGCGGCTGCGGCGCAAGCTCGAGGCCGCGGGGCTGTCACCCGCGCCGATCCACGGCGTGCGCGGCGCCGGCTACCGGCTCGGAGCCGCGTGATGCGGCTGCCGCTGGCGGTCAAGCTCGCGCTGCTCACCCTGCCGGTGCTCGCGGCGACCGGGCTCGCGCAGTGGTGGTGGCTCGATCGCGCCGCGAGCGGGCCGGCGCGCGTCGCCGCGGTCGTGGTGCCGCTCGCGCTGCCGACGCTGTGCACGTTCCTGTTCACGCGGATCATCGTGGCGCGCTACACCCAGCCGCTGATCGATGCCTACCGCCGGGTCGCGGGCGGCGACCTGACCACGCGGATGCCGCCGCCGCCCTCGGCCGAGTTCGTCACCGTGCGCGAGGCATTCACCGCGATGAGCGAGGCGCTCGACGCCCACGTCCAACGACTGCGCGATGCCGATGCCGAGCGCCGCCGGCTGTTCGCCGACCTGGCGCACGAGCTGGCGACGCCGACCACGACCCTGCTCGGCGTCGCCGAGGCGCTGCAGCACGGCGCGGGCGAGCGCACCGGCGCGCTGCTCGATCACCTGGTCCACGAGACCGCGCGGCTCGAGCGCCTGATCGCCGACGTCCGCGAGCTGGCGCGGCTCGACGAGCCCGCGCTGCGGCTCGAGCGCTCGCCGTGCGACGTCGCGGCGCTGGCCCGCGGCGTGGCCGGGCGGGCGCAGCTCGCCGCCGCCGGCCACGCGATCACCTGCGACGCAGCGACCGTCACGATCGACGCCGACCCCGCGCGGATCGAGCAGGCGGTGACCAACCTGGTCCGCAACGCCGTGGTCCACGCCGGCACCGGCCGCGCGGCGCGGATCGCGGTGACCGCCGGGCCGCACGCCGGCGGGGCGCGGATCACCGTGGACGACGACGGCCCGGGCGTGCCCGCCGATCACCTCGGGCAGCTCGGCCGCCGGCTGTGGCGCGCCGACCCCTCGCGCAGCCGCGAGCGCGGCGGCGGCAGCGGCCTGGGCCTGTCGATCGTCCTGGCGATCGCGGCCGACCACGGCGGCACGGTCGGGTTCGCCCGCTCGGCGCTCGGCGGCCTCCGGGTCGAGCTGATCTTCCCGGCCTGATCCGGCCGGCCTGATCCGGCGGCGTGCCTCCGAAGTTCGCGCAGGACGTCGCGGGTTTGCACGGTCCGCGGGGGGCGGCCCCGCGTTGTACGCTGGTGGGGCCCAAAAAATCGCCGCGGCGATGTCGAGAACGCCCGGGCGGCTCCGACATGGCCATGAACGCGCCGATCGCGGCGCAGCCAAGGAGCCCACCATGAAGTTCATGCTGATGATGAATGCGCAGCGCGGAGATGGAGACTGGAACGTGACGCGCTGGCCGCCCGAGGATCTCCACGCCCACATCCGGTTCATGAAGCGGTTTGCCGAGGACCTGCGCGCGTCGGGCGAGCTGGTCGCCGCCGAGGGGCTGGCCTCACCCGGGCAGGCCCGCATCGTGCGCGCCGGCAAGGCCGGTGCCCCCGAGGTGACCGATGGGCCGTTCGCCGAGGCCAAGGAGTTCCTCGCCGGGTACTGGATCGTCGACGTCGAGCGCCCCGAGCAGGCCTACGCGATCGCCGCGCGCGCCTCGGCCGCGCCGGGGCCGGGCGGCGCACCGCTCAACCTGGCGATCGAGGTCCGCGAGGTGATGAGCGCGCCGCCGGTCGAGGCCTGAGCGAGCCCGATGCAGGCCGCCGCCGCACACCTGCTTCGCGAGCTGACGCCGCACGTGCTCGGCGCGGTGGTCCGCCGGTTCGGCGACTTCGCGGCCGCCGAGGACGCCGTGCAGGAGGCGCTCGTCGCCGCGGCGACGCAGTGGCCGGCCCAGGGCGTGCCGGCCAACCCGCGCGGCTGGCTGATCCACGTCGCGGCGCGCCGGATGACGGATCACGTGCGCGCCGAGATCGCCCGCCGCCGGCGCGAGGCGGTCGTCATGGCCGAGGCTGAGATCGAGGCCTCGGCCGTCGACGACGCGGTCGGCGCCGGCGCCGGCGCGGGCGACGACGACGACACGCTGATCCTGCTGTTCATGTGCTGCCATCCCGCGCTGACCCGGCCCTCGGCGATCGCGCTGACCCTGCGCGCGATCGGCGGCCTGACCACGGCCGAGATCGCCAGCGCGTTCCTCGTGCCCGAGGCGACGATGGCCCAGCGGATCAGCCGCGCCAAGGCGAGCATCCAGAAGTCGGGCGTGCGGTTCCAGCTGCCGACCGACGACGAGCGCGACGAGCGGCTCGGGGCGGTGCTCCACGTGCTCTACCTGATCTTCAACGAGGGCTACGCCACCAGCGCCGGGACGGAGCTGCAGCGCGTCGATCTGTCGAGCGAGGCGATCCGGCTCGCCCGCGCGCTGCACCACCGCCTGCCCGGCGATCCGGAGGTCGCGGGCCTGCTCGCGCTGATGCTCTTGACCGACGCGCGCCGGACCGCGCGGACCGGCCCCGAGGGCGAGCTGATCCCGCTCGACGAGCAGGATCGCGGGCGGTGGGATCGCGAGGCGATCGCTGACGGTGTGGCCCTGCTCACCGCCACGCTGTCGCGCGGCGCGGTCGGCGCGTACCAGCTGCAGGCCGCGATCGCCGCCGTGCACGACGAGGCCGCGCGGGTCGAGGACACCGACTGGGCGCAGATCCTGGCGCTGTACGGCCTGCTCGAGCGCATGACCGACAACCCGATGGTGAGCCTCAACCGCGCGATCGCCGCGGCGATGGTGCACGGCCCGGCCGCGGGCCTGGCGCTGCTCGCCGAGCTCGACGGCGACGCCCGGCTCGCCGGCCACCACCGGCTCGACGCCGTGCGCGGCCACCTGCACGAGCTCGCCGGCGACCGCGACGCCGCGATCGCACACTACCGGGCGGCCGCCGACCGGACCACGAGCGTGCCCGAGCAGAATTATCTACGGATGCGCGCCGCCCGGCTGGCGAGCCGGCGGCCGTAGCCCGGTGAGCCGCGCGGATCGCGCGACGTCGCGCGCAGCCCGCGCACCACGGTCGGCGATCCGTCGATCGCGAGCGACGGCGTCGTCGCGCGCGCAAGGCGCAAGCGCGCAATTTTGCCGGCGCGCCGGGGCGGCACGCACGCTGCACAGGAGGCGAGCACCCCCCAAAAGCCGCACGACGCGGCGAATCCTTCAGGAGCAAACCCATGCGTCACATCGTCTCCCTCGTCGAGATCGACTCCAGCACGCTGTCCCACGTCCTCGGCGGCAACGGCAACCCGCCGCCGAACATCCGGGACCAGTGCGGCACGCCGCCGCCTGCCGGCAGCAGCAGCAACTGGAACATCAATGCCGACATCCCGCTCAACAAGATCCCCTACGTCGGGAGGTACCTGCCGAACATCCACCTCGGCGGCAACGGCCAGAGCACGAGCGACTACAAGACCTGCGTCGACGCGGCGACCCGGCGGCCGTAGCCCGCGATCACGGTGCGTGCGGCTCGCCGGTGACCACGCGGGCCTCGGGCAGCGGCTCGGGCAACGCCTCGACCACCGCCTCCGGGCCGCCCGCGGGCGGCGGTGCCGCGCGGCCGAGCACGCGGTACAGCACGCCGCCGACCGCGAGCACGCCGACCACGACCAGGCTCTCGCGCGGGTTCTCCCGGACCTGCGCGTACGCGATCCAGCCCGAGGCCGCGATGAACACGATCGGCGTCACCGGATAACCGAGCGTGCGGTGCGGCGCGCGGAGGCCGCGGCCGCGCAGCACGAACACCGCCGCGACGGTCAGCGCGGCGAAGATCGACAGCGTGAACCCGACGAACCGCAGCAGGTTGCCGAGGTCGCCGACCAGCACGAACGCGACGCCGAGCACGCCCTGCGTGACCACGGCGACGGCCGGCACGCCGCGCCGGTTGTAGCGGCCGAGCGGCTCGGGCAGCGCGCCGCGGGCGGCCATCGCGGCGTAGATCCGCGGCCCGGTCATCACCATCGCGCTGACCGCCGACATCAGCACGAGCGCGATCACCGAGGTCACCAGGCTCGCCGCGCGCGGCCCGAACAGCTGGCGCGCCGCCACGTCGCCGACCTCGATCACCGGCGCGGCGAGCGTGTCCGATGGCACGGCGTAGAGGAACACCAGGTTCAGGAGCACGTAGAGCGCCATCACGATCCCGGTGCCGGCGAGCAGCGAGCGCGGCAGCGTGCGCTCGGGCCGCCGGACCTCGCCCGCGACGTAGGCCGCGGCGTTCCAGCCCGAGTACGCGACGCCGACGTACATCAGCGCGATCGCGAACGACGGCGTGGTGATGTTGGCGAGCCCGCCGTGCTGGCCGTGCAGGTTGTGCCAGTCACCGTCGCCGGCGGTCAGCCCGAGCACGATGAACCCGGCGATCAGCACCAGCTTGGCGCCGGTCAGCACGGTCTGGACCCGGCCGCCGAGCCGGGTGTCGAAGCCGTGCAGCGTGGTGGCCGCGACGATCAGCGCGATCGCGACCGCGGCCTGGGCGCCGAGCGAGATCGTGACGATGTGGTGGCCGCCGATGTCGAGGCTCGCGGTCAGCCAGTCCGCGGGGGACGCGAGCGGCGGGACCAGCTTCGCCAGGTACGTGGCGAACGCGATCGCCGACGCGGCGATCGGCGCCGAGAACCCGGCGGTCAACGACACCCAGCCGCTGAGGAACCCGACCGCCGGGTGGTACGCCCGGCTCAGGTAGACGTACTCGCCGCCGGCCTGCGGCATCATCGCGCCGAGCTCGGCGTACGCCGCCGCGCCGCACAGCGCGAGCACGCCGCCGACGATCCAGGCGATCAGGATCGTCGCCGGATCGTGGAGGCTCTGCGCCTGATAGCCGGTGCTGGTGAACACGCCGGTGCCGATCATGTTGGCGATCACGATCGCCGCGGTGATCGAGAACCCGAGCTGACGGCGTGGTGGGGTCACGGCGTCCTACCGCGGGCGCATGTGGCGATCGAGGAACGCCAGCGCGTCGCGCCAGCACCGCCGCGCGGCCGGGTCCCACACCAGGGCGTGAAAGGCATGAATGCCGCCCGGGTAATACCGCGCCTCGCACGGCACGCCGAGCCCGGCGAGCGCCTTCTCGAGCCGGCGGGTGTCGTCGAGCAAGGGATCGCGCGTGCCGACCGGCGCGAAGAACGGCGGCAGCGGGCGATCCCAGCCGCGCTGCACCGGCAGGCCCGCGACCGCCTGCTCGAGCACGCGCAGCGGATCGGCGAGCGCGATCGTCGGGCCGGGCTCGCGCGGGTGGCCATGGAGGTACGACGTGCTCGCGTCGTGGATCATTCCATCGATCCAGCGCGGCAGGCGCCGGCGCTGCGAGAATCTCTCGGGGCGTGAGACCTCGAGCATGGCGCAGAACGGCAGGACCGCGCGTGGCACGAGGCCGGCATCGAACACCGCGCGGGCCCAGGGCTCGTCGCGGCGCTGGCAGGCGATCAGCGCGAGCGCGGTGATCAGGTTGCCGCCCGCGGACTCGCCGGCCAGCGCGACGCGATCCGGATCACCGCCGAGCGCCTCGATCCGCGCCGCGAGCCAGCGATACGCCGCGCAGGTGTCCTCGAGCGCCGCGGGATAGGGGTGCCGAGGTGCGAGACGGTAGGAGATGTTGACGACCAGGTAGCCGTAGCGCGCGAACACCAGCCCCATCAGCCAGTGGGTGTCCTTCGACAGCAGGTGGAACGCGCCGCCGTGGACGTAGAACACCACCGGCCACGGCCCGGGCCGGTGCACCGGCCGGTACACGTCGAGCTGGTGCCAGCGCCGGTCGTCGCCGTAGACCACGTCGCGCTCGACCTCGATGCCGTGGCGGGCGGGCCGCGCCGCCGGGTGGAGCGCGACCAGCGACGCCATGGCCTGGAACATGGTCTCGGCCGCCAGCGAGCGCACGCGGCGCAGCGGGTTGCGCGACGCGGCGTGGAGCGATGCCGCGGCCGGCCCCGACGCGCGAAGCCCCGCCTGCGCTGCGCTGGATGCCCGGCTCACTGGATCGCTTGCAACGTCACCTTGACCGTCCGCCGCTTGCCCCGGTTGGCGACCGTGACGTCGACCTCGTCGCCGACGCTGTGGGCGTCGAGCGCCCGGAACAGATCGTTCGAGACGTGGACGTCGATGCGGTCGATCTTCACGATCACGTCGCCGAGCTGCAGCCCGTCGGGATCGCGGGTGACGCCCTTGATGCCGGCATGGTCGGCCGCGCCGCCGGGCTGGACCTGCAACACGATCACGCCGTCGATGCCGTTCTGCATCGCGGCCTGATCGGACAGCGGCTGGAGGCCCAGGCCGGGTCGCAGGATCTTGCCGTCGCGCAGAAGCCGCGGGACGATCGAGTTGACGGTGTCGACCGGCACCGCGAAGCCGATCCCGGCGTTGGCGCCCGACGGCGAGTAGATCGCCGTGTTGATCCCGATCAGCCGCCCGGCGCTGTCGAGCAGCGGGCCGCCGGAGTTGCCCGGGTTGATCGATGCGTCGGTCTGGATCACGTCGCTGATCGAGTGCTGGGTGACGCTCTTGATCTCGCGACCCAGGCCCGAGACCACCCCGGTGGTCAGCGTCTGATCGAGGCCGAACGGGTTGCCGATCGCGAGCACCTTCTGGCCGACCTTGAGCGTCGCCGACTGGCCGATCGGCAGCGGCAAGAGCTTCTGCGGCGGCGCGTCGATGTGGAGCACCGCGATGTCCTTGTCGGGAGCCACCCCGACGATGGTCGCGGGGTACGTGGTGTTGTCGTTGAGCGTGACCGAGGCGCGGTTGCCCATCTGGACCACGTGGAAGTTGGTGACGATGTGACCCTGCTGGTCCCACACGAAGCCCGAGCCGGTGCCCTGCGGGATCTCGGCGACGTCGAGCGTCATCCGATCGCGGCGGGTCTGCAGGCTGGTGATGTGCACCACCGAGCGCGAGAACTTCGAGAACACGTCGATCGTCGACTGCTCGTCGGCGCCGAGCTTGTCGTCGGGCCGCTGCGCGACCGGGCGAGGCTCGAACGACACGAAGTGTTCGGGCTGGCGGCGCTGCTGGATCACGGTGAACACCAGCGCGCCGGCGACGATCAGCAGCAACAGGGCGAGGATTTTCGTCATGCCAGACTCGCGGTACGGCGGATGTGGCTCTCGGCTCACGGGGTAGAGGAATTGTGACATGGCTGGGCCTCTCCGGGTCTACCGGCGCGCCACGAGCGATATTCCGCGCGGCCCGCGGCCCTCGGCGAGCGTCGCATGCGACGCCGATCACGCGCCGCGAGCGCGCCAGCGCACGACCTCGCACGCGCCCGCGCCGGCGCTGCGCCGGCCGCGCGGCGCACATGCCTCGGCGGAACGCGTGGTGAGCGGCACGCGAGCGGGGATCTGGGATCTGGGGTCTGGGATCTGGGATCTGGGATCTGGGGTCTGGGATCTGGGATCTGGGATCTGGGATCGGGGATCGGGGATCTGGGATCTGGGATCTGGGATCGGGGATCTGGGATCGGGGATCGGGGATCTGGGATCTGGGATCTGGGATCGGGGGTCTGGGATCTGGGGTCTGGGATCTGGATCTGGGATCTGGGGCCGCGCGACGCGACGCGCGGGGGGGTGAATCGACCGGCTCTGCCGGGCGAGAGGGGGCGGGAACGCCCCCTACCTGTGATGGCTGAGGAACTGCTCGGCCTCGAGCGCCGCCATGCAGCCGGAGCCCGCGGCGGTGATCGCCTGGCGATACTTCTTGTCCTGGACGTCGCCAGCCGCGAACACCCCGGTCACCGAGGTCTGCGTCGTCCCCGGCGTGGTCAGCACGTAGCCCTGGTCGTCGACCGCGAGCTGGCCGTCGAGGAACCGGGTGTTGGGCACGTGGCCGATCGCGAAGAACAGCCCGGCGGCCGGGATCGTGCGTTCGGCATCGGTCTTGAGATCGACCACGCGGACCGCCTCGACCCCCTGCCCGCCCTCGACCTTGGCCACGCGGTGCGACAGCAGCATCTCGATCTTGGGGTTGTCGCGCGCGCGCTGCTGCATGATCGCCGAGGCGCGCAGCTCGTCGCGGCGATGCACGATGTAGACCTTCGACGCGAACTTGCTGAGGAAGCTGGCCTCCTCCATCGCCGAGTCGCCGCCGCCGACCACGAACAGCGGCTTGTGCCGGAACATCGGCAGCGCACCGTCGCACACCGCGCACGCGGACACGCCCTTCTGCCACAGCTCGTTGTCGCGGGTCCCGGGGATGTCGTCGCGCTTGGCGGTGGCGCCGGTCGCGATGATCAGCGCGCTGGCGGCGCCCTCCTGCTCCTCGGTCCAGTACCGGAACGGCCGCCGCGACAGATCGACCCGATCGACCGTCTCGGTGTAGATCCGCGTGCCGAACCGGACCGACTGCGCGCGGAACCGCTCGCACAGCTCGGGACCCTGGATCCCGTCCGGGAACCCCGGGAAGTTCTCGACGTCGGTCGTCGTCGTGAGCTGCCCTCCGGCCGCGACGCCGCCGGCGAGGAAGCCCTCGAACAGGACCGGCGCGAGGTTCGCGCGCGCGGCGTAGATGGCGGCGGTATGAGCGGCGGGACCGCTACCGATGATGACGACGTGCTCGGGCATGGGCCGTTAGGTCTAGCAAGCGATCCGCCTATGTTTCAACGACCACCGGCGCTTGTCGCAGCGCCACCCGGCGTGGATCCTTGAGCGCTATGGAGCTGGCCAGCCTCGCGCAACTCGAGCGATCCCACCGCCGCCACGACGAGATGATGGCCGAGCTCCTCGATGCGGCCCGCCGGTTTGCGGCCGGGCGCCCCGACGACGGCGACCTCGACCGCGTGCACCAGGCCGTCGGCTACTTCGCGCGCGCCGCGACCCGGCACTTCGTCGACGAGGAAGGCTCGGTGTTCCCGCGGCTGTCGACCCGGCGGCCCGAGCTCGCCGGGGCGCTCGCCGAGCTGTCGGCCGAGCACCCCGCGCAGATCGCCATGCACGCCGAGGTCGCCGCGGCAGCGCGCGATCTGGCCGGGGACGCCCGGCCAGCCGCCGGCAAGGCGCTGCTCGATGCCGCCAACCGGCTCGCCGACGCTCACCGCGCCCACGTCGTGCGAGAGGACGAGATCTTTGCCGGTGCGCACGAGGCGCTGACCGCCGAGGACGACGCCGAGATCGTCGCCGAGATGGAGATGCGCCGCGGCCGCGAGGATGGTGGTGGCGGCGGTGGCGGCGGCGGCGGTGGCGGTGGCGGCGGTGGCGGTCGCGGCGGCGGCGGACGCGGTGGCGGCGGCGGTGGCGGTCGCGGTGGCGGTGGCGGTCGCGGTGCCGGCAGCGGTGGCGGTGCCGGCAGCGGTGCCGGTGCCGGTAGCGGTCCCGGTAGCGGTAGCGGTGCCGGTAGCGGTAGCGGTAGCGGTCCCGGTGCCGGTGGCGGTCGCGGTGCCGGTGGTGTCGGCCGGTCTCCGTCGGCGCCGCCCGCCGAGCCACCCTCGCGCGCGGCCTCGCCGAAGCCAGCCAGACCGCCGACCAAGCCGCCCGCCGCCACTACCATCGCGAAGTCAGCCAGGCGAGCGACATCTTCGCCCAAGCTGATGTCCGCCACGAAGCGAGCATCGGTCGCGGCACGCACGGGCCCACAGCGAGCCGCGAAGACCGTGGCAACCAGGCCGGCCAGGACCGCCACCCCCGTCAAACCTGCACGTGCGACGAGCAAGCCGCCCCGTCCGGCCCGGGGCAAGCGGTAGTCGAGCCTGTCGCGGCGCCGGAAACGGCCGCTAACGGCCGCTAGCGCTTCCGGTTCTTGTTCTGCTTCGCGGCGCCGGGCTTGCCGCCGGCCTTCGTGCCACCCGACGTCGCGCCGGCCCTGGCCCCGCCGGGCTTGGCGGCAGGCCCGGCGCCGCTCGCCTTGCCACCCGCACCCGCCTCGAGCTTGGCGTCGGCCGCGACCACCGGCTTGACCGCGGCATCGGCATCGGCACCCTCATCGTCGCTGTCCGCGGCAGCCGCATCGGACTTCGCCGCCGCGGTTGCCGCAGCCTTCGCCGCCGCGCGCTCGGCGCGCTCGATCTCGGCATCCTCGCGATCGCGCTCGGCCCGCGCCCTGGCGATCTCGGCCTGCTTGCGCTCGGCCTCCGCCTCGGCCCGCGTCTTCTTGTCGACCTCGTGCTGCTTCTGCGCCTCCTCGTCCTCGCGCAGGATGATCTTGAGCCGCTCCTGGGCCTCACGCGACGTCCGGGTCACGGGCTCGGCGGGCTTGCCGGTCTGGAGGATGCGGCGACCCGCGTACAGCGCGGCGCCGAACGCCAGGATCGAGCTCCACTGCGCGAACGTCAGGCCCCAGTACGGCGGATCGGTGTCCGCGGGGCGCAGGAAGTCGAGGAAGAACCGCACCGGCGCGTAGAGCACGCCGGTCAGCACGGTGACGAAGCCCGCCGGCATGCGCTTGCTCGGCCGGAACGCCAGCCACAGGACGATCAGGGTGACCGGCACCAGGTAGAGGAACTCGATCAGCCCGAGGTTCCACGCGCGGATGTCGTCCGACGTCCCCGGGTAGAACTCGGCGAGGCGCCCGAGGTTGAGCTTGCGCGGATAGTCCATCGCGAGGAACGCGTACCAGCTATCGGGATCGACCTTGGCGCCGATGTGATCGCTGACCACGGTGCAGCCGATCCGGCCGATCGTGAACGCCGGCAACAGACCGATGATCGTGATGTCGGCGAACAGCCGCGGCGGCAGGCGCTTCCACCACACGTACGCGGCGTATCCGAGCGCGCCGCCGATGAACCCGCCGTACGACGAGATACCGTCCCAGATCCGGATCACGAGCGGCCAGTTCGACGGCCACAGCGCGTCGGGGAGGATCCACCACCCGGCCGGGTGCGCCGTCGCCACCTCGCCGATCCGGTTCCACTGGTAGGCGAGCACGTCGAACTCGTGCGCACCCAGAAAGCCGCTGATCATCACCCAGGTCAAGAGGCCGCGGATGTGCTCGTCGCTGACCCCGTGCCACTCGGCGTAGCGGCGCAGCGGGACGGCGCCGATCAGCACGCCGGCCGCGACGATCATCCCGAACCACTGGATCGGGAGGCCGATGTCGAGCGTTCCGAGATGGAAGTACGGCAAGCCGGTCGTCGCCGCGGAGGCCCCGGCTAGCATCAGGAAGGCGCGGGCGTACATGTGCCGTGAGCCTACACCAGGGCGAGGGCCGCGCTATGATCGCGGCGTGATCTGGGAACCATTCGTGCTCGCGCTGGTGCTCGGACTCATCATTTCCGCCGGCCTGTACTTCGCCTACCTGTGGCCGTCCGTCGAGCCCGTCGAGCCGGAGCCCGCCGATGACGCGGCCGAGCCGCCGGCCGCCGGACCGCCGTCGCCCGGAGCCACCGGCGACGCCGCGAGCCCGGCGCCATGATCGGCCGCGCGCTGCTCGGCGTCGTCGCCGCGATCACCGCCGCGAGCACCGGCGCGCCCACCGCCGCGGCCGCGCCGGCGGCCTCGGGCCACACCGAGCGCATCGAGCACCGCGATCCGAGCTCGGCGCCGTCGCGCGGACCGTCCAGCGCGCTGGTCACCATCGAAGTCTTCTTCGTGCCCGGCCCGAGCATGCCATCGGTCGCCCTGCGCCTGCTCCAGCAGCTCCAGGAGCGCCACCCCGCGCGGGTCCGGCTGATCTACCGGATCCTCAAGAGCGGCTCGGCGCTGCTGGTCCCGAGCGCCGCGCTCGAGGCCCACACCGAGGGCAAGTTCTTCGAGCTGATGGACGAGGTCGGCAAGCAGCGCGGCGTGCTCAAGCTGGAGGACCTGCTCGAGCTCGCCCGCAAGGTCGGCGTCGATCCGCAGCGCGTCGAGCTCGCGACCAGGTTCGAGCACTACGTCGACGTGCTCGAGGCCAACCAGCACCGCTTCGAGCGCCTGCACGGCGGCACCCCTCCGAGCGCGCTGTTCAACGCGCGGCCGACGCGGGTCGGCCTGGGCGGGATCAACGCCGCGGACCTCGATCGCGAGTACGAGGCGGCCTACGATCGCGCGCTCGACAAGCTCGATCGCGGCTTCGCCCCCGAGCAGCTCGCCGCCGCGTTCGACGACGAGGCGATCCCCGGGGCCCAGCCGGTCGTGATGTCGGTCGGGACTCCGGACGACGACGCCGACCGCTCGCCGCTCGAGCACCCGCTCGCCACGCCGCCGCTCCAGCTCGATGGCCTGCCGGCGCTCGGCAAGCCCGGGGTCGCCGGTCGGGTCCCGGTCATCGTGCTGTGCCGGCCCAACGACATGTCGTGCAGTAACCTCCTGCGCGTGATCGAGCCCGAGGTCCGGCTCTATCCGGACGAGGTCCGCGTGGTCTGGGCGCCGTGGTTCGATGTCGGCCGGGATGACGCGGCCGAGCTGTCGCTCCTGGGTGATGCAGCACTTTGCGCCGAGACCGTCAGCTCGAATCAGGGCGAGCTAACGACGTCCCCCGGCTGGGTCTGGGTCAAGGAGATGTACGCGCAGGCGTCGCGGGTCCATGGCAAGCGGCCGGCCGCCGACAAGCTGATCGACGCGGTCGCCGCCAAGCTCGACGTCGACGGCCGCGCGCTCTCGGCGTGCCGGGCGAGGCTGGCCGGCGCGTCGCTGACCTGGATCACCCAGGCCCGGCGCTCGGGGGTGCCGCGCGCCAACACCGCCGTGGTGATCGGCGGCCGGATCTACACCGGCCTGTCCGATCCGACGCTGATCCAGGAGCTCGTGGAAGCCGAGCTGGCGCCGGGGGTGCTCGGCTCGCTGCCCCGCTGGCATCGCTGACGTCCACCCGTCGCCAAGAATCCGAGATATCTGGGCGAGTCGCTGGTTTGACCCTCCGAGCCGCGCATGTTACCCGATGAAGGTGGAGCTGACGTTCGCCGCAGCGACCGATACCGGTCGGCAGCGCACGCACAACGAGGACAACTTCCTCATCGACAAGAAGCTCCGGTTGTTCCTGGTCGCCGACGGCATGGGCGGCCACGCGGCGGGCGAGGTCGCGTCGTCGATCGCGGTCCACGAGATCCGCGACGCGGTCCATAACAGCCGCGACCTGATCGATCGCTATCGCGTCGATCATCCCGGCGTCCAGGGATACGAGATCCTCCAGGTCCTCGAGCACGCGATCCAGTCGGCGTGCAGCGTCGTCCACGCCCGCGCCCAGGCCGAGCCCGACAAGCGCGGCATGGGCACCACGGCGACCGTGCTGCTGATCGCCGGCGGCGGCGACCACCTGCGCGGCTTCATCGCCCACGTCGGCGACAGCCGGGTCTACCTCGCGCGCCAGAACCAGTGCCACGTCCTGACCGAGGACCACTCGCTGATGAACGAGCTGGTCCGCCGCGGCAAGCTCAACCGCGAGCAGATCGAGAGCTCGCCCTACAAGCAGTACAAGAACGCCGTGACCCGCGCCGTCGGGGTCTACGGCTCGGTCGAGGTCGACACCTTCGACTTCGACATCCTCCCCGGCGATCGCTTCCTCCTGTGCTCCGACGGCATGTACGCCTACGTCGACGAGGACGAGCTCCCCACGCAGCTCGCCGACGGCGAGGTCAAGGACGTCCCCAAGAAGCTGGTCGAGCTCGCCAACCACGGCGGCGGCCACGACAACATCACCGCCGTCGTGGTCCGGATCGGCGAGACCTCGTCGACCGAGGTCGCGCCGCGCACCACCGAGGTCTCGCTCAAGCTCGAGGTCTTGAAGGGCATGCAGATGTTCCGCTACATGTCCTACAAGGAGCTGGTGCGGATCTCGAACATCGCCGAGATGATCGAGCTGTCGACCGATCAGGTGATCTTCTCGACCGGCCAGCCCGGCGACGCGATGTACGTCGTGCTGTCCGGCACGGTCAAGCTCGCCAAGGCCGACACGGTCGTCGCCGAGCTGATCCGCGGCGCCCACTTCGGCGAGATGGCGCTGGTCGATCGCTCGGTCCGGTCGTTGACCGCCACCGCCGCCGAGGGCACGCGGCTGGTCGTCATCCACCGCAAGGACTTCTACGAGATCATCAAGCGCGAGCCCGCGCTCGCGACCAAGATGCTGTGGAGCTTCGTCCAGGTGCTCGGCGCGCGGCTGCGCAAGACCACCAACGATCTCTCGGACGCCCTGCACGGCGATCGCCACGGTCAGGAGACCGAGGCCGAGAACCTGTTCCAGGACTGACCCGGGAACGCGGCGGCCCGGGTGGCCTCGCCGGGTGACGCATCGACCCGGGGGCGGCGCCCCGGTAACGTCGACGGTGGCGCGCCGTCATCGACGCCGGGCTCAGCCGCCGAGCGTGGCGATCACGTCGGGAGGTGCCTGGACCAGCTCGATCAGCACGACCTCGCCGGATAGCGGCGAGCTCGCGTCGCCCTTGGGGTGGATGAAGCACACGT
>DASWRS010000307.1:0-29984 GCA_036403075.1 Kofleriaceae bacterium | reverse complement strand
TGGCGCGCACCGCGCGCGTCGTGCTGATGACGCGCGAGATGGGCCGGATCTATCACGCCAAGGGCGTCGAGCGGCTGGTGCGCAACGAGCTGTGGCGCGGCCGCACTGCCGGCCGCTACCACGACGCGCTCGAGTGGCTCTACAGCTGGCGGAGCGACACGGCCCGGCCGCGTGCCGCGGAGCCGCGGCGAGAGCAGTTCTATCGCCGCCTCGAGCCCCACAGCATGGCGCCGCTATGGACCCGGCTCAAGGCGCTCGTGCCGCGCGAGCCGGTGCCGACCGGCGTCGCCCACCGCTGGCGCTACGCCGACGTCCGGCCCCACGTGCTCGAGGCCGCCGAGCACATCACCGCCGAGGAGGCCGAGCGCCGCGTCCTGATCCTCGAGAACCCCGGGCTGCGCGGCTCGTCGCAGATCACCGGCAATCTCTACGCCGGGCTGCAGCTGATCATGGCGGGCGAGACGGCGCCGGCCCACCGCCACACGCAGTCGGCGCTGCGCTTCGTGCTCGAGGGCGACGGCGCCCACACCACCGTGGACGACGACCGGGTCGTCATGCGCCCCGGCGACCTGATCCTCACGCCGGCGTGGCGCTGGCACCTCCACGGCAACGCCACCGCGAGCCCGATGGTGTGGCTCGACGGGCTTGACATCCCGCTCGCGACCTACCTCGGCGGCACGTTCCGCGAGGACGCGCACGACCGCACCACCGCCGAGGATAACCCGGCGCCGCTGCCGCCGATCCACTTCCCGTACGCGACGATACGGGCCTCGCTCGAGGCGATGCGCCGGGCCGGTCCCCCGGACCGCCACACCGGCTACCTGTTGCCCTACCTCGATCCTGCGACCGGCGGCTGGGCGTTGCCGACGATCGCGATGATGGCGCGGCTGGTGCCGGCCGGCTTCACCTCGGCGCCGTACCGCTCGAGCGACAGCGTGGTGTTCGTCGTCGTCGAGGGCCGGGGCGCGATCGACGTCGCCGGGACGCGCTTCGACCTCGCGCCTCGCGACATCGCGGTGGTCCCCGGCTGGCTGGCCTACACGATCGCCGCCGACCCCGGCGCCGATCTCGTGGTGTTCTCGTACTCGGAGCGCGCCGCCCAGGACAAGCTCGGCTGGTTCCGCGAGCAGCGGCTCTGACCGCGGTGCCCGAGGCGCCCGCCGGCCGTGCTTGACAGCTCGAGCCCGTGACGTAGACCAACGCGGCGATGCGACCCTCCGCCGCGCCGATCGCGGCCTTCTACCTGGCGCTGTGTGGGGCGATGGGGCTGTACCTGCCGTACCTGTCGCTCTACCTGTCGTCGGTCGGGCTGTCGGAGTCCGCGGCGGTCCGGGTCCAGGCGGTGATCCCGTTGATGAGCCTGTTCGTGCCACCGCTGCTCGGCGTGCTCGCCGACGCGCGGCACGTGCGGGTCTGGCTGCTGCGCGGCTTCAGCGCGGCGGCGGCGCTGATGTTCGCGGTCCTCGGCCTCGCCGGCCACGACGCGGGCGCGATCACCGTGGTGCTCGCGGCGTTCGCGCTCGCGCGATCGCCGCTGATGGCGCTGACCGACGCCACGGCGCACGAGCACGTCCGCCACCACGGCGGCAGCTACGGCCGGCTGCGCACCTGGGGTTCGCTCGGCTTTCTGCTCGCCGCGCTGCTCGCCGGCAAGCTCTACGACCTGTCCTCGATCGGCATGGTCGTCTGGGTGACCACGGCCGCGCTCGGCGTCCTGTTCCTGTGCGCGTGGTGGATGCCCGCACCCACCCCGCGCCGGGAGCTCGGCATGCTCGACGAGGTCCGCCGGCTGCTCCGGACGCGTGCGCTGTGGCTGCTGCTCGCGGCGATCTCCGTCGGCCAGGTGGCGGGCACCTGGTACGACGCCACGCTGGCGCTGCACCTCGGCCACCTCGGCTACGGCAAGGACTTTCTCGGTCTCGTCGTCGCCATCGGGGTCGGGGCCGAGACCGTGCTGATCGCGGCCAGCGGCTCGATCCTGACGCGGTTTCGCAGCCAGCACACCCTCGCCGCGGCGTTCGCGGTGTCCGCGCTGCGCTGGCTGTTCCTGTCGCTGGCGACGTCGAGGATCGCGATCCTCGCCCAGGCGCCGCTCCACGCGTTCAGCTTCGGGCTGTACTGGGTGTCGGCGACCACGCTGGTGCGCGAGTACGCCGGCCCGCGGGCCTCTGCCGCCGGCCAGGGACTGCTCACGGCCGCGGTCGCGGTCGGCAGCATCGCCGCCAACCTCAGCGGCGGTGCGCTGCTCGAGCGCGGCGGCGGGCGGCTGGTGTTCGGCATCGCGGCCGGCGTGACCGCGAGCGCCGCGGTCCTTGCCGCGCTCCATGCCGCGACGTCGCGCGCCGAAACCCCAGCGAATTCAGGGTTCTCCTGACAGGTTCCGGCGCGGTTGCGCGTTGGCCTGGGAGCGATTACGTTGCGCGACTCCCGATGCCGTTCTCCTCTGCCCCCGATAGCCTCCGCCGCGCGCTCACGACACGCGGCTTCGTCGCCGCAACCCCGGTCCAGGCCGCGATCCTGGCCCCCGAGGTCGACGTCCGCGACGTGCTGGTCTCGGCCCAGACCGGCTCGGGCAAGACCGTCGCGTTCGGCCTCGCGCTCGCCCGGACGCTGCTCGGCGCCGAGGAGCGATTCGCCGCGGCCGGCGCGCCGCGTGCGCTGATCGTGACGCCGACGCGCGAGCTCGCGATGCAGGTCCACCGCGAGCTCAGCTGGCTCTACGCCGAGACCGGGGCGCGGATCACCACCTGCGTCGGTGGCATGGACCCGCGGCGTGAGCGCCACGCGCTCGGCCAGGGCGTCCACATCGTGGTCGGCACGCCTGGCCGGCTGTGCGATCACCTCGCGCGGGGCTCGCTCGTGCTCGAGCGCATCGCCGCGATCGTGCTCGACGAGGCCGACGAGATGCTCGACATGGGGTTTCGCGAGGACCTCGAGCGGCTGCTCGACGCCGCTCCGAAGGAGCGCCGCACGCTGATGTTCTCGGCGACGATCCCGCCGCCGATCGCCCAGCTCGCGAAGCGCTACCAGCGCGACGCGCTGCGGATCGCGACCTCGGGCGAGGGCGACCGGCACCGCGACATCGAGTACCAGGTGGTCTCGATCGTCCCGCGCGAGCGCGACCTCGCCGTCGTCAACCTGCTGCGGTTCCACGACCCGCCGGGCGCGCTGGTGTTCTGCGGCACGCGCGACGGCGTCACCCACCTCGCCGCGAACCTCAGCGAGCGCGGGTTCTCGGTCGCGGCGCTGTCGGGCGAGCTGTCTCAGCGCGAGCGCAACCAGGCGCTCCAGGCGCTGCGCGACGGCCGGGCACGGGTCTGCGTCGCGACCGACGTCGCCGCCCGCGGTCTCGACCTGCCGGATCTCGGCCTCGTGATCCACGCCGACCTCCCGCAGAACAAGGAGATGCTCGTCCACCGCAGCGGCCGCACCGGCCGCGCCGGCAAGAAGGGCCTGGCGATCATCGTCGCGGTCGATGCCGCGCGCCGGTTCGTCGAGCGCCTCCTGCACTCTGCGCGCATCGAGGCGACCTGGCGGCTGCCACCGTCGTCCGACGACATCCGCGACCGCGATCGCGACCATCTCGCGGTCGAGATCCGCGCCCTGACCGAGGAGCTCACCGACGCCGATCGCGACGTCGCGCGGACGCTGCTCACCGATCGCAGCGCCGAGGACCTCGTCGCGGCGCTGGTCCGGCTGCGCCGCGAGGCCCGCCCCGAGCCCGAGGAGCTCACGATCCCGCCGTCGATGCGCCCGCGCCCGCCGGTCGATCGCCATGCCCCGGCGGCTTGTCCCGGCCCCGCGGCTCGCCACGGCCACGGCCACGGCCCGGGCCCGGCGGCTCGCCCCGCCCGGGCGCCGTTCCTGGCGCCGGCCGATCGCGCGGCCCATGCCCGCCCCGCCCGCGCCGAGCGACCGGCCCGTGCCGCCCGACCGTCCCCGGCGAATGGCGCAGCCAACGGCCCGGCGAATGGCCCGGCGAATGGCCATGACGCGCAGAACCTCGTGTGGTTCACGATCAACATCGGCCGCTCGAAGAACGCCGACCCGAAGTGGCTGATCCCGCTCTTGTGCCGGCGCGGCGGCATCACCAAGAACGCGATCGGCGCGTTCCAGATCCTCGCGCGCGAGACCCGGGTCGAGATCTCGCGCGACGTCAGCGAGCGGTTCGCCGCCGCCGTCCGCGAGCCGGACACCAAGGACCGCAACATCCACATCGAGCCGCTCGACGCCGTCGCGACCTAGCCGCGGCGTGACGCAGGCGGGGGCGTACCCCGCGGCTCCCTGGCAGGAAGGCCGCCGGTCCGGCGCGCGAGAGCGAAGGCCCGCATCCGGTGAACCGTATGGCCGCACGGCGCCTGGTCGTGCACCACGCGGCCCGCTCGACGTCGCCGTGCTCGCCATCCGACGAACTCGTAGGGATGTACATCCGACCGTCCTTGCGGTTTCCGGGCATCTCCGGTCCGCCGCCTTGCGCCATCGGCCCGCGCATCGATCGTCGATCCGCCTGACGCCGCCCGCTCGCTCTCTCGGGTCGACCGAGCGCTCCTGTCACGAGCGCTCGGTCGCGCAGCCTCGGGATCCTCGGATCGGTCATCGCAGCGAGTATGCGTATTGCACAATGAGCCGTTGTGAACCGAAACGCCATCCATCCCCTGTTTGCGCTGTCGAGCTGCGAACGAGGGCGCACCGCATGGCGCTGGTTAGCTGCCATTCTTGTCGTCGCAGCCAGCTCGCCGGCAGGAGCGGACAACGATCCCAAGGCGCCGGACGTGCCGACTCGCGAGACCGGACTGCTCCCACTCGTCGGCGGTGATACCGACATTGGCGTGGGGGTCGGCGCGATCGGCTCCGTCGCCATGTTCGACCGCAGCCATCGTCCCTATCGCTGGCAGATCCAGTTCAGCGCGTTCATCGCCACGAAGACCGATCTGATGTCGCCCAGCTACGAGGACGCGTACGCCCTCGCCACGTTCCCGCAGCTGCTCGATCGCCGTCTCCGCCTCGAGCTCCGCCCATCGTTCACCCGAGACACCACGCTGCCGTACTACGGCATCGGCAATCGCGCGCCGGCTCCGACGCAAACCGTGCCGCAGCGCGACTTCTACCAGCGCATCCACCCCGCGATGGCGGTGCTCAGCCGGTGGACGCTGTTGCCGACCTGGTCGGTGCTCGTCGGCGCTCAGTACATCTATAACCAGACGGCGCTCGAGCCGGCGAGCACGGCCGCGACCGACCTCGCGATGATCGATCCCGGCGCTGCGCGGCCACACAGCGTGCTCAAATTGCAGACCGGGCTGGTCTACGACACGCGTGACAACGAGATCTCGCCGAACCGTGGACAGTTCCACCAGGTCACGTTGCGCGTCAGCCCGGCCATGCGCGACGCGTTCCCCTACCAGTACGAGCAGGTCGATGCGATGGCGAGATTCTATCTCACGCTGATCCCCAAGCGCATGGTGCTCGCTTTACGAGGCGTGTTCGACATGCAGATCGGCGACGTCCCGTTCTACGAGCTGGCCCGCTACGAAGACACGAGCGCGATCGGCGGAGGCATGGCGATCCGCGGCGTGCCGGCGTACCGCTACTACGGCAAGATCAAGGCATTCGGAAATGTCGAGCTTCGTACAGCGGTGACCGGCTTCAGCATGTTCGGACGGTCGTTCCAGCTCCGCGTCGCCAGTTTCTTCGATGCCGGCCGGCTGTGGAGCGGGATGGACAACCCGCGCCCCGAGCTCGACGGGACAGGCGTGGGGCTTCACTACGGGATCGGAGGAGGCCTTCGCCTGCAGCAAGGCAAGGCCTTCGTGGTCCGCGCCGACGTCGCGTGGTCGCCCGATGCGCGGCCGGTCGGCGCGTACGTCGTGGCCGACGAGATCTTCTGAATCTGATCACGCGCTGCCGGCTAGTCGTGGTCGTCGTCGTCGTCCGAGCGGGTGAAGCCCGAGGCAATGACCTGGCCGCGAAGCTCGCCGGCGGGGAACCGGTCGTTGTGCATGTTGGCGTAGGAGTTGCCGGTGCGGATCGCGCGCGCGACGCTGGCGAAGTCACCGGCCGCAATGCCTTGCGCGACCGGGCCGACGACGTCCGCCGCGGTGATGGTGCCGGTCACGGTGCCCGACGTCGCCGCCGGGCACGCCGGCTTGCCGCCGCCGCCGCAGAAGAACACCATGACGCCGCCGTTGACCTTGCTCGGGCCGAAGTGAATGTGCGCGGCTCCCGGGTTCGCCGTCAGGTTGCGGTAGTCGAGCGTGAAGGTGATCGTCTGCGCGTCCTCGTCGAGCGACGCGCGCAGGGTCGCGGTGGCAGGGCTCGCGGTAGGCGGCACCTCGTTGAGGCCGCGCAGCGACGCGCGCAGCGTGATGTCGCGATGGTCTGCGTAGGCGCGGATTCCCAGCCCCGCGGAGATCACGATTGCGGCGGTGAGCGACGAGATCAGTAAGATACGGCTCTTCATGGTAGTTCTCCTGGTTGGCTTTGCAGGCCTTCTTGGGATGACCGCCGGGTCGACGAACGAGCCGACGAACGAGTCGACGAACGACTCGGCGATCATCGAGCGCCGGGGAGAACGAGCGAGCGTCGATTTGGTTCCAGCGGCACACGTGGCATATCCGCTCCGGATCTGGCGACCGTGTGCGCCAGCGTCATGCCGCGTCCGGAGCTCGCACGGCTGCAGCGTGACCCGGTGGTCGCGATGTCGTCGAGCAGTGCAGGGCGCCATGCCATGTCAGTGCCTGTGCACCTGTGACGGCGGCGCGCGCCGGTTGTGCGGTCCGGCTGGTTGGACGGGAGTCGGCGTCACCGACCGGCGCTACCTCGCACGCGGCCGGCGCCGCGTTCGAGCTCGGTCCGCGACGGACACGGTGAGACCGGGGCCATCCGGCGTCACGACGGCCTGGTTCAAGACGTCGCGACCCAGGATCGGTTCGTCGACCAAGGCGACCACTCGCGCAAGCAAGCGAAGTCCTCCCACCTCGATCGAAGCGGCGTGCACGGTGGCTCGTTGCCTGGCGCCGCCGACCCCGGTAACGCCGACGACATCGACCTCGGGGAGGCCGAGCTGTCGGACGATCGGCAACGGTACCAGCGTGCAATCGGCGCCGGTGTCGACGAGCATCGGCAACATCACGGCTTGGTCAGGCGTTAGCTTTGTTGTCATCCGGCGGCTACCGCGGCAGCTGGCGGCTGCCGAGATAGATCGCGCGCAGCGCCGGGTCGCGGAGCTTGGCGGCCTTGGTGTCGATCTCGGCGGCGGCGCGCTCGAGGGCGGCGCGGGCGGCGTCGACCTGGCCGGCCGCGGCGAGGACCTCGGCGCGCCAGCGGTGGACGTGCTCGGCGCCGTCGGGGCGGGCGCCCTCGAGGCGGTAGACGGCGTCGTCGACGCAGGCGATCGCCTCGTCGTGCCGGCCGAGGCGGGACAGCGCGAGGCCCTGGAAGGCGAGGCCGTAGACGATGCCGACGAGCATGGGCATCTTGCGGGCCCACTCGGTGGCCGAGCGCGCGATCTCGAGCGCCGCCTCGGGCGGGTTGCCGAGGCTCAGGTGGGCCAGGGCGATGTACTGGAGGGCGCGGACCTCCTGGTAGCGATCGCGGTTCTCGGTGGCGAGGCCGAGGCCACGCTCGAACAGATCGAGGGCGGCCTTGCCCTGGCCGCGCTGCAGCCGGGCCTGGCCCCAGGACACGGCGGCCTCGGCCGCGGCGGACAGATCGCCGGTCTGCTCGGCGAGCTTGAGCGCCTTGCGCAGGAAGCCCTCGGCGCGCTCGACGTCGCCGAGATCGGAGTAGCACTGGCCGATGTTGCCGAGCTTCTGGGCGATGTTGGAGCGGTCGCCGAGGGCCTGATCGAGCTTGAGCGCGCTCTTGTAGTGCGCCAGGGCCTCCTCGTACTCGCCCAGGGCGGAGAACACCATGCCCATGTTGTTGAGCGCGCGGGCCTCCTGGCGGCCCATGCCGAGGGCGCGATAGATGACCAGGGACTCGGCGTAGCTCTCGATCGCGGCCTCGAGCCGGCCGATGTTCCACAGCGTGGCGCCGCGCTGGTTGAGGATGGTGGCGCGCGCGATCAGGATCGGCGCGGCGGGGCGGCCGGTGTCGGTCGCGGTGCGATCGCACAGCGCGAGGGCCTGCTCGACCAGGCGCAGCGAGTCCTCGGCGTTGCCGACCAGGCGGGCGATCGCGGCGCGCAGCCGCAGGACCTCGGCCTCGAGCAGGGCGTCGCCGGCGTCGCGCGCGTACTGCAGGGCCGGTGCGGCGGCGCGCAGGGCCGCCGGTGCCTTGCCGACGTCGATGTAGAACTGGGCGAGGGCGCAGTGCGCGGTGGCGAGCTTGCCGGGCTCGCCGAGCTGCTCGGCGGCCTTGCGCAGGGCATGGAGCTCGCGCAGCTGGGCCGGCCGGCGGGCGAGGCGGCGCAGGATCTCCTCGCGCAGCCGGTGGGCGGTGAACCGGCGCGCGTGGTCGTCGGGGGCGATCAGCTTGAGCGCGTGCGACAGCTGGCGGAAGCCGTCGGCGTTGCCGCCGATGTCGACGGCGTGGCCGGCGGCGCGCAGGTAGCGATCGGCCGCGGCGAGCTCGTCACCGGCGAGCTCGAGGTGGCGTGCGATCAGCGCGTCGTCCTGGCCGAGGCGATAGCCCGGCGCGCCGGCGAGCCTGGCGGCGACGGAGCGGTGCATCTGGACGCGGGTCTCCGGCGCGATCAGACCGTAGGCCACGGTCATGGTCATGTCGTTCTTGAACCGGTACTCGTCGACCTCGGGGCGCGGCGACAAGAGGCCGCGGCGGACGAGGTCGTCGAGGTCGAGGCGGGCCGGGCGGCCGAGCAGGTGGGACAGCGCAGCCGCCGGGACGTGGCGACCCAGCACGGCGGCGTGGATCATGGTCTCGCGCTCGGTGGCGGGCAGCGAGTCGATCCGCGACAGCAGCAGGTCCTCGACCGTCGACGGCACCTGGATCGGCGCGTCGCGCTTGACCCAGCGCAGCAGCGGCGGCCGGCCGTCGCTGCTGCCGCCATCGCTCTCCGGCACCAGGATGCCGCGCTCGACGAGGGTGTCGAGCAGCTCCTGGATGAAGAACGCGTTGCCGCCGCAGCGCGCGGCGATCTGCTCGACGAGCTCGTCGACCCCGGGGCCGGGGGCGAGGCGCTCGGCGACCATCTCGCGGCGCGCGGTGTCGGTCAGCTCGTCGAGCAGCACGATCTCGGTGCCGAGCTCCTTGGCCAGCTTGTGGATCCGCGGGTCGGGTCGGCTGGTCATGAGGCCGAGGATCGGCCGCGGAGTCCGGACCTTGAGCAGCGCCGCGAACAGCTCCTGGCTGTCCTGGTCGGCCCAGTGGACGTCCTCGGCGAACATCACCAGAGGCTTGTCGCTCTCGAGGCGCTGCTCGACCCGCGCGAGCATCTGGATCAGGGTCTGGCGCCGGGTCTCGGCGTCGATCTTGGCGTCGAGCTTCGGGTCGAGCTTGGCATCGAGCCTGGCGCCTGGCTTGGCGTCGAGCGTGACATCCGGCTCGCCGGCGGAAGCCAGGCCGCGCGCGCCGAGCAGCATGCCGAGCACCTGCAGCGCCGCCCGCGCCTCGCGCGAGGTCTCGTCGCCGGGATAGATCAGCGGCAGCGCGCGCAGCAGCCGGCGCTCGACCTCGTGGGGCTCGGCGTCCTCGGCCAGGCCGAGCACGTCGCGCGCGAGATCGGCGAGCACGCCGTACGGGGTCATCGACGTGCCGACGCGCGCCGAGGTCCGGATCACGACCGCCTCGGTCGGGCTGATGCCCTCGAGGAACTTGCGCACGAGCAGGCGCTTGCCGACGCCGGTATCGCCGATGATGACGATCTGGCGCTTCTTCCGGCTGACCAGGACGTCGCGCCACGCGTCGCGCAGCGCCTTGAGCTCGAGGTCGCGGCCGTAGAGCCGGCCGGCGTCGCGGCGCTCGCGCAGCCGCTGGGCGCGCTCCTTGGGGCCGCGCAGCCGGTAGACCCGCGCGCGCTTGACGCCCGGATCGGTGTCGTCGTCGACCGGGATCCGGCCCGACGACGTGCTCGGCTCCTCGGGCAGGTCGATCGCGGCGAGCGCCTCGAACGTCCAGTCGGCGCGCGCGGCGCGGAACACGCGGCCGCCGACCAGGATCTCGGCGCCGCGGGCCTGGCGCGCGAGCTTGTGCGCGAACGCCGCGGTGGCGTCCTCGATCTCGAACGCCGGACCGGGCGCCGGATCGGCCGGGGCGCCGCCGGCGCCGCGCCGGGCGGGCGGGGCACGGCGGACCAGCGCCACGCCGCGCTGCACCGCGAGCGCGAGCCGGAGCTCGGGCTCGACGTCCGAGCCGATGCCGTCGAGCGCGTCGACCAGCGCGAGCGCGAGGCGGATCGCGCGGCCGGCGTCATCCTCGGAGGCGACCGGCAGGCCGACCACGATGCGCAGGGTGGCCTCGTGGCCCGCGCCGGTGGTCGCGGCGGCGGGGAGCTGCGTGCCGGGGGGCGCGTCGACCAGGGCCTCGTGCTTGAACGCGACGTCGCGCGCGACCTGGTAGAACTCGTTGACCAGGCGGGCCGCGCCGTCGCTGCCGAGCCGGCGCTCGAGCGCGGGCATGCCGCGCAGCACGCCCTCGAGCACGTAGACGTACTTGCGCTCGCGCGGATCGCGGCGGGGCTCGGGCCGCGGGGTCGCGGTCCGGACGTGGTGGCGAGGCTCGGCGGGGCCGCGCGCGATCGGCGTGGCGCCCGAGGCGTCGCGCGCGCTTCGCGCCCGCGGGGTGTGGAGCTCGCTCGGCGCGCCGGCATCGCTCGCCTCGCCGACCTGACTGGATCCCGGCACGTCGCCGGCGTCGCTCGCGCCCGGCGCGTCGGGGTCGCTGGCGTCGCCCGCGTCGCTCGCATCGTCGCCCGAGCCCGAGCCCGAGCCCGGGGCCGAGCCCGCGCCCGGGGTGCCACGCGCGGCGGGGCGGCCGGCGGGCCGGACGTCGCCCTCGGCGGGCGGCCGCGGCGCGATCGCGCGCTCGTCGGGCACCAGCTGCGCGAGGGTCTGGGCGAGCATTCCGGAATCGATCAGCGCGCCGAGCTTGTGGGCGTGCTCGAGCTGGAACTTGCCGAGCTCGTGCTGGAGGTCGCGCGCCGTGGCGAACCGATCGGCGCGGTGGAACGCGAGCGCGCGCAGGATGATGCGCTCGAGGGTCTCGGGCAGGTCCGGCGCGAAGTCGCGCGGCCGCGGGATCGCGCCCGACTTGACCATCTCGAGCGCCTCCTTGCCCTTGCCGTGGAACAGCGGCCGCGCGCACACCAGCTCGAACAGCACGATGCCCGCGGCGAACACGTCGCTGCGGCAATCGACCGGCTCGCCGCGCGCCTGCTCGGGCGACATGTACGCGTACTTGCCCTTGATGACGCCCTCCTCCTCGTGGACGTCGCGGGCGCGCGCGATCCCGAAGTCGACGATCTTCACGCTGCCGTCCCACGACAGCAGGATGTTCTGAGGCGAGACGTCGCGGTGGACGATGCCGAGCGGCTGGCCGAACTCGTCGGTCTTGCGGTGCGCGTAGTCCAGGCCCTTGGCCAGCTGCTGGACGATGTACGCCGACACGCCGTAGGGCACGCGCTGGTGGGCGCGCGCGGCCTCCTGCAGCAGGCGCAGCAGGTCGATGCCCTCGACGTGCTCCATCGCCAGGAAGTAGGTGTCGGCGACCGCGCCGAAGTCGAACACCTGGGTGATGTTGGGGTGGTTCAGGCCGAGCGCGATCTTGGCCTCGTCGACGAACATCGCGACGAACTGGCGGCTGCGCGCGTACGCGGTGTGGATCTTCTTGATGACCAGGGTCTTGTTGAGGCCCTGCGCGACCGTGGTGCGGGCCAGGAACACCTCGGCCATGCCCCCGGTGCCGATCTTGCGGATCAGCGAATATTTGCCGAACTGCTCCATGCCCCGTGGTCCGACGACGCCGGTGCCGGTCGGAGCGCCATTCTAGCTCACATCCGGCTCACAGCGGGGTGATCACGAGGTGGTCGAACCAGGTATCGGTTTCCCAGTTGTTGAAGCCGAAATATTCGTGGCCGGCGCCGTCGAGCGGCCTCGGATCCTCGTAGCGCAGGAACGGCGTCTGGAGATCGTCGACGAACCAGGTGATCGCGTTGCCGCGGCGCTCGATCCGCCAGTGGTAGTGCCGGCCGGGGACGACCTTGGGCTCGGTGCGCTGCGCGAGGTTACTGCCGTGCTCGTCGAGCCGCGCGATGATCGACTTCGTGTTGTACCAGCCGCCGAAGATCACCTCGTAGCCGGTCGCGGTGTAGCGGCCGCCGTCGGGATCGAACGAGTGGCCGTCGCCGAACACCTCGATCTTGATGTCGCCGCGCGGCTCGGTCGACCACGCGTCGAGATCGATCCGGACCTCGCGCGGAAGCTTCTTGCGCAGCCACAGCGGGTGGTTGTGCGCGCCGCGGGCCGACAGCGCGCCGTGCTCGGCGTGGTAGCCATCGCCGGTGGCGTAGAACACGTCGCCCAGGCCGGCCTCGAAGTCACAGGTCCAGGTCTCGGTGATCGGGGGCTGCTCGCGGACCTTGCAGGCGGCAAGGGCGAGCGGGATCGCGAGCCAGGCGCGCATCGCCATGCATCGTACGCGATCTCGGTGAACCCTAACGTATTCGATCGCTTGCGATCTTGGACGGTCCCCGAAGTAAATTCGGTGTCAGACCGATGACCTAGGGTGGCAAGCGTGGAAGGCACGCTGTCGCTGTTCGAGTGGCGCCCGGCACCTCAGGCGCCCGTGGGCCCACTGCCGGAGGGGAGCGGGCCGTGCCTGCAGATCGGGCCACCGGGTGAGCCGGAGGCCGAGGCCGATGCCGATGCCGAGCCCGATGCCCGGCCCGATGCCGGGGTCCAGGCCGACGCTGCGCCGTCCGGGGTCGCCGCGGGCATCGGCGCCGCCGGCATCGATCTCGGCGCGCGCATCGTGATCTTCGACTGCGAGACCACCGGGACCGATCGGCTGACCGATCAGGTGATCGAGCTGTGCATCCAGCGCGGCCTGGCCGACGATGCGCCGAGCCAGACCTGGCGGATCAAGCCGAGCGCGCCGATCCACCCCGGCGCGCTGGCGGTCCACGGCATCACCATGGCTGACCTCGAGAGCTGTCCGCCGTTCGCCGCGGTCGCCGATGACATCGCCGCGGTGTTCGCCGAGACCGACGTGATCGTCGGCTACAACATCGCGTTCGACATCGACATGCTGCAGGCCGAGTACACCCGGATCGGCCGGCCGATGCTCGACCTCGCCGGCAAGAAGGTCGTCGATGCGTTCCGGCTGTGGCAGCAGTGCGAGCCGCGCAGCCTGCAGCACGCTCACCAGCGCTTCGTCGGCAACGGCTTTGCCGCCGCGCACAGCGCCAGCGCCGACGTCGCCGCCACCGGCCGCGTGCTCGCCGGCATGCTCCGCGCGTTCCAGCTCGACGGCCAGGACTGGGAGGCGATCGCGTGCAAGTGCGATCCCCAGCACGGCGCGCGCGCGAGCTGGGTCGGCCCGTCGCGCCACCTGCGCTGGGAGGGCGAGGTCGTGGTGCTGGGCTTTGGCAAGTACGCCAACGCGCCGCTGCATCAGCTCGCCGCGGGCCCCGACCGCAGCTTCCTGCGCTGGGTGGTCGAGAAGGACTTCCCGGTCCACGTCGGCGAGGTCTGCCGCGCGGCGCTCGATCTGCAGGGCGAGGAGTTCCTGGCCTGGGCGCGCCGCCGGTTCCCGCCGGCGGCAGCGGCCACCGCGCGTTGACCCGGAGCGCTGATCAGATCCGGCCGCGCCGGCGGTCCAGCGACAGCGCGCCCGCGCCCGACACCGCGAATACCAGGAACACGAAGCAATACAGCACTGCCAGCTCGCCGCCGTTCTTGATCGGCAAGAACATCGTGTGGTCCATGGCGAGCTTCCAGTGGAACTGGAAGTAGGCCACCGCCATCGTGCCCGCGGCGAGCAGCGCGGCGGGCCGGGTGAACAGTCCGAGCGCGACCAGGATGCCGCAGACCAGCTCGATGATCCCGCCGATCCACAGCTGCGAACCGGTCGGTGGTCCGGGCTTGTCGGTGAACCAGCCCAGGATCTTCTGCGCGCCGTGACACGCGAACATGCCGCCGGCGATGATCCGTAGTGCGGCGCCTGCGAGAGACTGCAGATTGCTTCGGTCGGCCATGGCTTGCTCCTTGTGGCCGCGAGCTTCGCACGTGCACACGGCGCGCGCGGAGTTATTCGATGCTGTACTTCTCGAGCTTGTAGTACAGCGCCGAGGTCTTGATCCCGAGCAGCCGGGCGGTCTCGGTCTTGACGCGGCTCGCCTTGGCGTAGGCCTTGAGGATCAGCTGGCGCTCGAGATCGTCGAGGATCTCGGGCAGCGACAGCTCGCGCGGCACGTCGAGCCGGTCCTCCTCGGCGCCGCCCTGGAGGAACTGGGGCAGCGCGCCCGGTGCGATCTCCTCGCCCTCGGCGAACACCAGCGCCTGCTCGATCGCGTTCTCGAGCTCGCGCACGTTGCCCGGCCAGTGGTACGCCATGATCCGGCCGAGCGCGGCGTCGCTGACCGCGCGGACCCGGGTGTTGGTCTTGGGCGCGAGCTTGCCGATGAAGTGCTGGCACAAGACCGGGATGTCCTCGCGGCGCTCGCGCAGCGGCGGCAGCTTGACCGGCAGGACGTGGAGCCGGAAGAACAAGTCCTGGCGGAACCGGCCCGCCGCGACCTCGGCCTCGAGGTTCTTGTTGGTCGCCGACACGACGCGGACGTCGACCTTGATCGGCGCCTCGCCGCCGACCCGCTCGAACTCCTGCTCCTGCAGCGCGCGCAAGAGCTTGACCTGCATCGCCGGCGGCACGTCGCCGACCTCGTCGAGGAACAGCGTGCCGTTGTCGGCGAGCTCGAACCGGCCGGGCTTCTGCTTGATCGCGCCGGTGAACGCGCCCTTCTCGTGGCCGAACAGCTCGCTCTCGAGCAGGGTCTCGGTCAGCGCGCCGCAGTTGACCTTGATGAACGGGCCGGCGGCGCGCTTGCTCAGGCGGTGGATCGCGCGCGCGACCAGCTCCTTGCCGGTGCCGCTCTCGCCGCAGATGAATACCGTGGTGTCGCTCGCGGCGATCTTCTCGACGGTGCGGCGCACGGCCTGCATCTTGTCGCCGTTGCCGACCAGCTCGGGGAAGTGGGCCTCGGCCTCGGCGGTCAGGTAATCGGTGAGCGCGTCGGCCTTGCGCCGGCCGCGCCGCGCCGCGCACAGCTCGAGCGCGCGCTCGGTCTTGAGCCGGACGACCTCGGGCTGGATCGGCTTGGTGATGAAGTCGAACGCGCCGAGCTTCATCGCCTCGACCGCGGTCTCCACCGTGCCGAACCCGGTGATGATCATGATCGGCACGTCGGCATCGATGCTGGTCAGCGTGCGCAGCACGTCGACGCCCGATGGCCCGTCCATCTTGAGATCCGAGATCACGAAGTCGGGCCGCCTGGCCTTGAATGCCTCGATCCCCGCGACGCCTCCGGTGGCGGTGATCGCCTCGTGCCCGAGCTTCCTGACGGTGTGCGCGAGCCCCTCGCGAATGGTCTCGTTATCGTCGATGATGAGGATCGTGGGCATTCTCTCACGATCATCGTACACCGACGCCGTGCGAGGGAGCGCAGCAACCAGCGAGGCACCGGACGATCGCTGCACAGCCCGCGCTGCTGGGCGTTGATCCCGTCAGCTGGCATACAGCGGTGTAGCAAAGCGTGCGGATCTGGCTGACGCCGCGGCTTCACCCGCTGTGAGGAGTGTCCCGAATAACAATCAGGTCATACCTGGACGTACGGCAGCACCAGGGTGAACGTGGTCTCGCCCGCGGCGCTCCTGACCTCGATCCGGCCGCCGTGGTCGGCTGCGATCTCGCGCACGAACGCCAGGCCCAGGCCGGTGCCCTTCTCGCGCGTCGTGTAGAACGGCTCGAACAGCCGCTCGCAGGCCTCCGGGGGGATCTCCTTGCCGCGGTTCCACACCGCGAGTGCGAGCTCGTGGCCGCGGATCTCCGCCGATAGCCGGACGGCGCCGCGGCCGCGGTGGCCGGCGGCGACGGCGGCCTGGACCGCGTTCTTGGCCAGGTTCAGCAGCGCGCGGCGGATCTGGGCGCGATCGGCGCGCGCGACCAGCTCGCCGCAGGGCTCGACCACGACCGGCACCTCGTCGTTGCCGGCGAGCTGGGCGACCTCGGCGAGCAGCTCGCCGCACGGCGCGTCGCGCAGCTCGGGCTTGGGCCGGCGCGCGTACTCGAGGAAGTCGTTGACCACGAGCTCGAGGTAGCCGAGCTCGCGGCGGATCCGCTCGACATGGCCTCGGCGCTCGTCGTGCTCGGGCAGCTCGTCGCGCAGGATGCCGACGAACAGCGTCATGCCGGCGAGCGGGTTCCGGACCTCGTGCGCGATCCCGGCGAGCATCTGCTGGGTGCGCGCGTCGCGCTCGGCGAGCTGCTGGCGCATCCGCTCCATGGTCTGGCCGAGCACGCCGAGCTCGTCGTCGGAGGTGACCCGCACCGGCTCGCGCAGGTTGCCGGCGCCGATCCGCTCGGCGGCCACGACCAGGCGGCGGACGTTGCGCGTGATCAGGAGGGTCGCGACGAACGCGGCCACGACGCTGACCGCCATCAGCCCGGCGCCCCACGCGAACAGCCGATCGCGCAGGTCGGCGAGCCGCGAGAAGTACGACGCCGGCGCCTGGGCGCCGAGCGCGAGCACGATCTGCGGATCGGTCTCGGACGCGCGCACCGGGGCGTAGCCGGTCTTGTAGTTCTTGTGGTCGTTGCCGACGAAGGTCACCGACGACGCGGTGCGGCCGAGCTCGAACACGCGCGCGAGCTCGGCGCGATCGAGCTCCGCGCGGAAGTAGTGGGTGCCGATCCGGACGCCGGGCGCGGTGTCGGCGCGCGACGCGAACTGGGCGTCGAACACGAACAGGTGCGCGCCGGTGGTCTCGGCCACGGTCTCGAGCTTCTTGACCGCGTTCTGGTAGCCGCGGTCCTCCTCGTTGCCGGGCACCAGCTCGGTCAGGTACTTGCCGCGGATCTGGGTGGTCGCCGACGCCGCGATCGATTCGAGCCGCTGGCCGAGCTCGTGATCGAGATCGCGCCGGCTGACCTCGAAGGCGACGAACGCGAACAGCGTGAACAGCGCGACCGTCGGTACGACCAGGGCGACCAGCAGCTTGACGAGGATCGTGGCGCGAAAGCGCACGCCGCGAGCTTACTACGGCTTGCTGGCGGCCGCGGCCGCGGCCGCGCGCACGCTCGCCACCGGCGCGTCGATCCGGAGGTGCGCGCGGCGGTCGGCAAACCGGAGCGACATCACGAACGGTGCCTCCGGCCCGCCCTGCGGTGGGGCCCCGGTCGCGATCGCCATCAGCCCGGCGATATCGAACGTCATCACCATGCTGTCCTTGCGCGCCCGAGAGTCTGCGAGGAACTCGGCGAGGGCGGGCGACGGCACGAACCGCGCCGCCTTGCCGCGCGCGGCGTCGATCAACCGGCCGGCATCGGCCACGGCGTCCGGTCCGGCAACGACCGTGCCGACCTTGTCGAATGCGGCCATTCGCGTGTCCGTGCCTCCGGCCCTGGAGATCCGCTCGATCGCCTTGCGCTGCGCGGGCGGGGCCTTCGACAGATCATAGGTGGTGCGGTAGCCGCGCAGCACGACACCCTGGTGGCTGGGCGCGTCCGGAAGCGTCGTGAGCGTGGTCGAGATATTGTTGGCATCGAGCGTGCGGCCGGACTTGAACATGTCGAGCATGCCCGAGATCGCCCGGTTGGCGGCCGCGGTGTCGGACACGCCGAACAGCTGTCCGGCCGACATCCCGGTGTCCGGCGACATCTGCAGGATCATCGCGAGGTCTCCGGTGCAGACCTTCATCAGCGCGCCGATCGTGGTCCGGAGCTCGTCGACCCCCGTGCCGTAGACCGCCGCGCTCATCTCGACCATGCCGTCGTGGTACGGACCAGCCTCGAAGTGGCCGGCGACCACGCCCGCCGCCCGGGGCGCCGCCGGCAGCTTGCCGAGCAGCCCGTAGTCGCTCGGGCGCTGCACCGCGACGAAGCTGGCGAACCGCGACTTCGGCCGCGGCGCCAGCGCCAGATCGATCGCGGCGAGCTCCGGGGTGGCCTCGATGGTCACGTCGATCCGCTCGATGTCGCCCAGCGCGGCGTGGAGGTCGTCGACGAACCCGCCCATCATCCGCATCATCCCGTTGGACGATCCGGCCTGCACGACCGCGGCCGCGACCTGCCGGCGGGCGACGTCGATCTCGTTGCGGTAACGGGACAGCACGTGGGCGAAGTACACGGTCGCGCTGGGGGCGGTGGGCGTCGGCTGGGTCGCGAGCGTCGCGAAGGCGAAGCCGGCGGCGCGATCGATCACCGGCTTGCCGCCGATCACCGCCCAGCCGCCCTTGATCACCAGCTTGCCGCCCGCGCTGGCCGCGAGCACCTGGGCATCAGCGACCCGGGTGAGCAGCCCGATCGACGGTGTGTCGACCGTGCTGACCACCAGCAGGTACATCCACGACGCCGGATCGACGCCGTCGAGCGAGCTGACGCCGATCAGCTGGGTGATCGCGCGGCGCAGCACGCGATCGTTCAGGCCCGCTCCGGCGCCCGGCGTCACCGCCTCGAGGTAGGCCTGCAGCCCGCGCAGCGTGGTCACCGGACCGATCGCCACGGTCGCGAGCAGCTCCGCCGGCGCCGCGTCCGCCCGGGGGGCGGCTTCGGCCCGCGTGGCTGCGAGAACTACTGCGAGCACGACCAGACAGCCGCCGCTCATGACCCTGGCACCGAAACTGCGCATGGCCGGACGATACACCCGCGGCTCGCTGCTTCGCACTTGCGCCGGCTGGCAAACCCGTGGCTACGTTCGGCGGGCATGCCACTCCAGCTCTACATCGCTACCCGCAAGGGCTTCTGGATCGCGACCTCCGCCGATCGGCGCGGCTGGTCGTTGCGCGGGCCGACGTTCCTGGGCCAGCAGTGCCACCACATCGTGCTCGATCCGCGTGATCGCAAGACCCTGCTGTGCGCGTCGCGCCAGTGGCACCTCGGGCCCACCGTGTTCCGCAGCAGCGACGGCGGAGAGACCTGGAAGGAGGCCGCGACGCCGCCGCAGTTCGTCAAGGGCGAGCCGCGCGGCCGCGCCGTCGACCACGTGTTCTGGTTGACCCCGGGGCACGCGAGCGAGCCGGGCACGTGGTACGCGGGGACCTCGCCCAAGGGGCTGTTCCGCAGCGACGACGGTGGCGTCACCTGGGCGCCGGTCGCGGGGTTCAACGACCACCCCGAGCAGCACCGCTGGGTCGGCAGCGACAAGGACGAGACGCCCGACGGCGGCAAGCTGCACTCGATCCTCGTCGACCCGCGCGACCCGGCGCACCTCTACCTGTCGATGTCCGGCGGTGGGACCTTCGAGTCGCTCGACCGCGGCGCGGACTGGCGGCCGCTCAACCTCGGCGTCGCCGCCGACTTCTTCCCGCCCACAGAGGATGGCAGCGAGCGCGCGTACGGCCACGATCCGCACTGCGTGGTGCTGCACCCCGCCGCGCCGGACCGGCTATGGCAGCAGAACCACTGCGGGATCTATCGCCTCGATCGGCCGGAGCCGCGCTGGGTGCGGGTCGGCAAGGCGATGCCGGCCGACGTCGGCGACATCGGCTTTCCGGTCGTCGTGCACCCGCGCGATCCGGACACCGCGTGGGTGTTCCCGATGGACGGCTCGGGCGACTGGCCGCGAACCTCGCCCGGCGGCAAGCCCGCCGTGTTCGCCACCCGCGACGGCGGCGCGAGCTGGCAGCGTCGCGACGAGGGGCTGCCCCACGATCAGGCATGGTGGACGGTGAAGCGCCAGGC
This sequence comes from Kofleriaceae bacterium, assembly GCA_036403075.1. Taxonomy (GTDB): domain Bacteria; phylum Myxococcota_A; class Polyangia; order Haliangiales; family Haliangiaceae; genus JABFXX01. Next base: position 10,136 of record DASWRS010000307.1, on the reverse strand, counting down.
GATGTGCGCCGACGGCCGCGACCCGGTCGGCCTGTACTTCGGCACCACGTCGGGCGAGCTGTGGGCCACCACCGACGAGGCGGCGAGCTTCCACTGCCTGTTCCGCCACCTGCCGCACATCTACTCGGTCACGTCCGGCGACCCGGCCTGATCATGCGCGTCATCGTGCCGACCCAGCTGCGCGGCTACACCGCCGGTGCCGCCGAGGTCCACGCCGAGGGCGCCACGCTGGCCGAGGTCCTCGCCGACCTCGATCGCCAGTTCCCGGGCTTCCGGTTCCGGGTGATCGACGAGCAGGATCGCGTCCGCCGCCACATCCTGCTGTTCGTCGGCAGCGAGCGCCAGGACGACCTCGGCGCCGCGATCCGCCCGGGCGCCGACCTGCAGATCGTCGGCGCCTTGAGCGGCGGCTAGGTCCTGTTCCTCAGGTCGACGTCGAACCGGGCGAGGCCGTGCCGCCGGAACGGGCCGTTGCCAGGGCGGCCCGGACCTCGAGCGCATTCGTCGCGCGACCGAGCGCGCCGATCAGCTCGGTCCACCCGCGCTCGTGGTGCACCGCGGCGAGCGCAGCCTCATCCTCGGCGGTGATCACGTCCAGCTTGGCCCGCAGGAGCGCCAGCACGGCACTTCGTAGGCCTTGCTCGAGACCCTGCTCGCGGCCTTCCTCGAGACCCTGCGAGTAGTACTTGCGCGCAAATTCGCTCTGGTACACGTAGCCTTGCATCTGGGTCTCCAGCAGCTGCTTGCGAAGCGACGGCGACAACGCCGCCATGATGACGTCCAAGTATAGCCGGGCGCGATCCTCCGGCAGCTCCGAGATTGCGGGGATCGCCGCGGTGACGACGTCGAGCTCGGGGTGGGCCATCGCCGACAGCACGGCGAGCTCCGGCAAGCGCCTGGCCTGGTCAGGATCGGTGACGCGCGGCAGGTCGCGGAATTCGATCACCAGCGGCACGAGCTGAAAGCCGGGCTGGCCGATCGCGATCGGCGCCCGGGCCCAGCTCGCCACGCGCGGATCGGTGGCCAGGACCAGGAGGAAGGTGGAACAGCCGAGCTTGGCCCGCAGGGCCGTGACGTAGACCGGCCAGGTGCGTTCCTTGTCATGATCGATCCCCAGCTGGACCTCGACGATGATCGCCGACACGGCGGCCTCGCCGCCGCGCAACACGACGACGGCGTCGGCGCGATACTCGGTCGAGACCACCTGCGACAGGTCGATCGACGCCTGATCGACACGGTCGTGCGGGACCGTGATCCGGGCACAGGCGTCGAGCAACGCGGGCGCGAGCTCGTCGCCGTTGCGGAACAGCTCGACCAGCATCTCGTGGGAGAACGACGGCACGCGGCGCGATCGAGCAAACCCGGCGCCAGATGCAACCTCGCGTGACCGCGTCGGCGCTCGCCGATCTTGTCCGACCACCGGACAGTGGGGTCAGCGGTCCGCGGGTCAACTGTTCCCGGCCGCGCCGTATCACGCCCTGGTCGTGGACGGACACGCCTGGGCCGCGGTCATCGCCGGCCCGCCGCGAGCGCGGGCGAGCAGCAGCGGGCGACAAATCGCCGGCCCGCCGCGAGCGCGGGCGGGGCAGCGGCGGGCGACAAATCGCCGGCCCGCCGAGAGCGCAGGGCGGGCAGCGGCGGCGCCGATCGCCGGGCGCGGTGGCTGAGCCACACCGTCCGCCGCCGAAGAGACGCCGCAGGACTCAGCGCTTGCTGAACTGGAAGCGAGCGCGCGCGGCCTTCTGGCCGTACTTCTTGCGCTCCTTCTTGCGGGGGTCGCGCGTGACGTAGCCGGCCGCCTTGAGCTTGGGCCGCAGGTCGCTGTCGACCTTCATGAGCGCGCGGGTGATGCCGTGGCGGATCGCGCCGGCCTGCGACGCGATGCCGCCGCCGCGCACGGTGACGTGGACGTCGTACTGGGTGAGCAGCGCGACCTCCTCGAGCGCCTGGCGGATCACCATGCGCGCGGTCGGGCGCGAGAAGTAATCCTCGTCGCTGCGCTCGTTGATCGTGAACTTGCCTTCACCGGCGAACAACCACACGCGAGCGACGGCCGTCTTGCGGCGGCCGGTTGCATACGTCTTCTGCATAGTCTCCAGCCTCAATTCCGGATCTCGAGGACGCGCGGCTTCTGCGCGGCGTGATCGTGCTCGGTGCCGCGGTAGATCTTGAGCTTCTTGATGACGCGGCGGCCGAGCGGGCCCTTGGGCAGCATCCCCCACACCGCCTCGCGGATCGCTCGCTCGGGATCGTCGGAGAGCACGTCCTTGGCGAGCCGGGTGCGAATGCCGCCGGGGAACAGCGTGTGGTGCTGGTACAGCTTCTTGTCCGGCTTGGTCCCGGTGAGCTTCACGCCACCGGCGTTGAGCACGATGACGAAGTCGCCCATGTCCACGTTCGGGGTGTAGGTGGCCTTGTGCTTGCCGCGGAGCACGAGGGCGATCCGCGAGGCGAGGCGACCCAGCGTGTGGCCGGTCGCATCGATCACGTACCACTCGCGTTGCGCCTCGCCGGCCTCTTTGGTGAGCCAGGAGCTCTTCTGGGTCGTCATCATGGGCGTTTACTCGGAGTGCGATCGTCTACAAGACCGCGAAACGCCTGTCAAGTGGCGAGGTCGGGGCCAGGAGGGCCGCCGGGGAGAGTCCGCTGGCATCTCAGTGGTCTGCAGGGGGAGCAAGGCGGATCAACTTGACCGCCAGGCCGGGGGCCAGGCGGACGTGGGCGTCCAGGGACTCGATCTGGGCCCCGTCGACCTGCAGCCGGAACGCCCCGCGGGTGAACGCCTCGCAGGCGTGGTCGGCGTTGTCGCCGAACCGGAGCTGGAGCAGCTCGCGCGCCTTCATTGTCTCGGAGCCGAGCAGCCGGACCTCGTGCTCGCGCAGCATCTCGCCCGCGGCGGTCTCGTCGATGAATTGCAGGACGGGGGCGACTGACATGGCGCGGGACCATATAGGAAGTGGTACCCAGGGGACCCTTTGGTTGCCGGGTTTCACGCTGGACTGTCCCGGTTCTTGGCCGCCTGCACGGTCGTTCAGTGTCAGCGGCCTGTGGTACCACAGGGACGTGCCCAGGGTAGGTTTCATCTTGAAGCCCGACAAGTCCGAAGCGGGCGTCCTGCTCGAGGAGCTCGTGCCGTGGCTCCGCGATCAGGGCCACGTGCCGGTGGTGATCTCCGAGGACCAGATCTCGCCCGCCGGCTGCGAGGTGGTCCCCGAGGACGAGCTCGGCGCGGCGATCGACCTCGCGGTCGTGCTCGGCGGCGACGGGACCATGCTGCGCGCGGCGCGGCTGGTCGCCGATCATGGCCGGCCGGTGCTCGGGATCAACCTCGGCCAGCTCGGGTTCCTGGTCGGGTTCGCGCCGAGCGACGCCAGGCAGGCGCTCACCGAGGCGCTGGCGGGCACGCTGGTCAAGACCCGGCGGATGCGGCTCGCGGTGACGTTCCGGACCCGCGACGCCGAGCCGGTGGTGCGCTACGCGCTCAACGACGCCGTGCTGCACCAGGGCGCCATGGCGCGCCTGGTCGAGATGGACGCGTTCGTCGACGGCGAGTTCATCACGTCGTACCGCGCCGACGGCCTGATCGTCGCCACCCCGACGGGCTCGACCGCGTACAACATGGCCGCGGGCGGGCCGATCGTGCTGCCGGGTCAGGCCGCGATGGTGCTGACGCCGATCTGTGCCCACGCGCTGACCAACCGGCCGCTGGTGATCTCGGCGAGCAACACGATCCGGCTGCAGCTCGGCGCGGCGGTGCGCGGCGTGCTGATCACGGTCGACGCGCAGTGGAGCCATGCGGTGCTGCACGGTGACGTCGTCGACATCGCGGCGGCGGCGACGCCGCTGGTGATGTTCGCGTCGAGGCAGAGCTTCTTCGACGTCATGCGCGACAAGCTGCACTGGGGCGCGCGGTTCAACCGCCGGGATCAGAAGGGAGGCGGATGATGCTGCGGCACCTGCGGGTCACCAACTTCGCGATCCTCAGCGACGTCGCGATCGATCTCGGCGACGGCATGAACGTGCTCACCGGCGAGACCGGCGCCGGCAAGTCGCTGATCGTCGAGGCGGTCAATCTGCTGCGCGGCGGGCGGGCGTCGGCCGACATCCCGCGCGCCGGAGCCGACGAGGCGGTGGTCGAGGCGATCGTCGCGATCCCCGAGGACCTGGCGGCGCGGGTCGCGGGGGTGATCGAGGGCGCGGGGCTGCCGGCGCTGGCCGGGGCCGGCGCGGTGTCCGGGGTCGCGTTCGCGGCGCCGGCGCCGAGCGCCGCGGGGGGGCGCGATCCGGAGGTCGTGATCCGGCGCGTGATCCAGCGCGGCGGCCGGAGCCGGACGTACGTCAACGGCGCGCTGACCACGCTGGCGCGGCTCGCCGAGCTGGGCGCGCTGCTGATCGACCTGTCCGGCCAGCATCAGCACCAGGGCCTGGTCGATCCCGGCCGCCACCTCGAGATCCTCGACGCGTTCGCCGGCGAGCCGGCGCTCGGGGCGGCGATGTCCCAGGCCTGGGCCGAGCTCCGGCGCTGCGACGACGAGCTGGTCGCGCTCGGCGGCAACGAGCGCGAGCGCGAGGCGCGGCTCGATTACCTGCGCTACCAGCTCGAGGAGCTCGATGGCGCCGGGCTCGCGCCGGGCGAGGACGTCGCGATCGACGTCGAGCGCGCGCGGCTGGCCTCGGTCGATCAGCTCCAGGCGGCGGCGCGGGCCGCCGAGGACGCGCTGTACGGCGGCGATGACAGCGCGCGCGATCGCGTGGCGGTGGCGGCGCGCGAGGTCGAGCGCGCGGCGCGCACCGATCCGATGCTCGAGCCGGTGATCCGGCAGCTCGGCGAGATCGAGACGCTGATCGACGACGCCGCGGACCAGCTGCGCGGCTACGCCGACCGGCTCGAAGGCGATCCCGAGCGCCTGGCCTGGCTCGACGAGCGGCTCGCCTTGATCCGCCGGCTGATGCGCAAGCACAATGGCTCGCTCGACGACGTGATCGCCAAGGCCACCGAGCTGCGCGCCGAGCTCGCCACGCTGACCGGGCGCGACGCACGGCTCGCCGAGCTCGCGGCGCTGCGCGCGGGCGCCGAGGCGGCGGCCGTGGCGGCGGCGGCGGCGCTGACCCGCAGCCGCAAGCAGGCGGCGCGCCGGCTCGAGAAGGAGGTCGGCGCGGCCCTGGTCGAGCTCGGCATGGGCTCGGCGCGGCTCAGCATCGTCGTCGAGCCGCGCACGCTGGGACCCACCGGCGCCGACCGCATCGAGCTGATGCTGGCATCGAACAAGGGCGAGGACCTGCGGCCGCTGGCCAAGGTGGCCTCGGGCGGCGAGCTGTCGCGGATCATGCTCGCGCTCAAGCTCGCCCTGCGGCGCGCCGACGAGGTCGCGACCTACGTATTCGACGAGGTCGACACCGGGATCGGCGGCGCCACCGCGCAGGTCGTCGGCTCGCAGATCCGCGCGGTCGCCGATCACCGCCAGGTGCTGTGCGTGACCCACCTGCCGCAGATCGCCGCGTACGCCGATCAGCACTTCCACGTCGAGAAGACCGAGATCGCGGGCCGGACCGAGACCCACGTCCGCCGGCTCAGCGCCGCCGCGCGCAAGGACGAGCTCGCCCGCATGCTCGGCGGCCACGCGACCTCCAAGGCCAAGGCCCACGCCGCGGAGCTGCTCGCCGACGCAGCCCGGCCGCGCAAGGCCTCGTCCGCCCGCGCGTGAGCGGCGGCCCGATCAGGTGGAGCACCGCGCGACCTGCGCTCGGTCGAGGTCGCGCGCTGCGGAGATCACCGCTGCGAGCCCGCTCGGCCGCAGGTGCTTGAACAAGAGGAACGTGCGGTGGTGACTCGCGGCCGTGCGGCGCGCGATCGCCACGGCCCCATGGCTGTTGGGTACGAGGATCGAGACGACGACGTCCGCGCGGCGCACGATTGCCGCCAGCGCCGCGGCGCGAGATCCGGCGGTCTGCCCATCGTGATGCTCGACGATGGCGCCGATCGCCGCACCGGCCCGCCGCCATTCGTTGGTGGCCCGCGTCAGCCCTCCGATCACCGCGATCCGGAGCGGCTCGGCGGCCATCGCCACGACCGGCGGGACATCGCGCTGGCGAGCCGTCACTCAGGCAGTATCCGTTATAACGGACGAATGTCAAGGAGCACGGATGCGGCGCGGACCGACGGCACCCGCGGCTACCGGGCGTCGAGCCCGTGGAACCCGCGCTCGCCGGAACACGAGCTTCGGCGGGGCGCAGCGCGATGCGATTTCCGGTGAGCTATCCGGGCTCGACCGGCTGCCTGGCCTTCTCCCATCCCGCGATGCCGTCGGGCATCACGAACACATCGCTGTACCCGAGCTCCTGGGCGCGCCCGGCGCCGGCATGGCAGCTGTGTCAACCCGGGCCCGAGCAGTAGAACACCAGGGTCGCGGCCTTGTCGGGCGGCAGCTCGCCCGGATCGTAGCTGTACGCGTTGAGGTTCTTGGCGCCGGGGACATGGCCGCGCTTCCAGCGGCCGGGCCCATTGTTGTCGAACACGAAGAAGCCCGGCTGGCCGAGCCGGGCGGCAACCTCGAGGACGGTGAGCTCGCGGATGTCCATGTCGAAAACCCTAGCACTGACGCAGCAACACCACGGCTGGGCCTCCGACAGTGGGCGTGATTTTCACGTCCCGCCCCGTGCGGCCCCGACGGCGGTGATGCGGAGCACGGCGACGGCGCGTGGTTTCGTGACGTCCGGCGCACTGCGCGCTGGCGTCCGACTTGCTCGCGCTGGAGATCATGACGAATCGACTCGTTCTCCTGGTGGCCACGCTCGTGGCAGGGTGTGGCACCTCGCTTCACGCCACCATGATCAATCCCGCACCGCACGCGATGCAGCCGCGGCCGCCGCAGACCGTCGAGATGTTCTCGAGCGGGCCGCCGCATCGCCCGTACGTCGACGTCGCGTACCTCGAGGCCGAGCAGGAGAGCTCGTACAGCGTCGACGGGACATCGGACTTCATCGCGCAGCTGCGCGAGCGGGCGGCGCGGATGGGCTGCGATGGCGTCGTGCTCGGCGGCGTGACCAATGCGCCCGATGCCGTCGCGAGCATCACCGCCGATATCAATGCCAGTCGCAAAGGCATCACCGCGACGTGCGTCATGTACCTCCCTGAGGCGGTGGCCCAGAGCCCGGCACCGGCGGCGCCGGCCGCCGCACCGCCCCCGGCTGCGATCGCACCGGCGCAGTGACGCCGCGCGGCCGGCGGCGAGTGCCTGCCAACCATCGGAGCACGGCGCTGAGGCCTCCCTTCACCGTCACCGTCGCCGGCACGAGTCGACGAGCTCGCGTCGGCGGAGCGCGCGGAGCTGCTCTCCTCGTGCGGCCTCGTCGCGCTCGCGCTCGCGCTCGCCAAGACCGGCCGGACCGTACCGCTACCTGCGCGAGTGCGGGGCGTCGCTCACCGGCGCTCGAGATACGCGGCGAGGAGCTGCGGCGCCAAGGCCCGCATCTCGCGCCGGGCCTCGATCATGCTGGGGCCGCGCGTCCGGGTGGCGCGTCCGAGCGCGCCGAGAAACCGCCGTGCGCGATCCAGCTCCGAGGCTGACTGCGGATCCGTGGCGCCATCCCCGGGCGGGTCGCCGATCGGGAGCACCCCCAGCACGACGCCGACCGGCGCCGCCCAGGCCACGCCGTCGGCGAGCTCGAGCTCGGTCCTCGCGATATCGGGCAGCGCGCGGACGTCGTCGTCGGCGAGCTCGTCCCAGTCGACGTCGGTGGGATCGAGCGCGAGCGCCTGGCGATAGAGCTCGCGAGCGCGTGTTCGATGATCGAGGCGGTGCTCGACGTCCGCGAGATACGCCAGGAACCGGGCGCGCGGGCTGTGACGAACGGCGTCGGCGGCCGCTGCCGATGCGGCCTCGGCGTCACCGGCCGCGAGCCACAGCACGCTGGCGGGCTTGCCGTCGAGCAGAGCCTCCGGCCCCTGGCGCCGCAGCTCGCCGGCGGCGCGGCGCAGCAGCGCGGTGCGAACCGCGGCGGTGGCGGTGGCGGTGGCGGCATGGGCGAGCGCGAGGTACAGGCGCGGCCGCTCGCCCGGAAACGCCGCCTCGATCTCGACGAGCCGCTGCTCGAGCCGGCGGGCGAGGTCCAGCTCCGCGGCGATCGTCGCGTCCTCGGGAAAGCAGCGGTGGAGGCGGACGAGCTCGCCGCAGGCGTCCCGGGTGCGGGCCTCGGCGAGGGCCCGGCGCGCATGCTCGAGCTGCAGGTTCCGATCTCCGAACAGATCGAGCTGAGGACCGCCGCCGGGACTGCGCGCCGCGACCTGTGCCACCACGGCCTGCGCGGCGTGCCAGTCGGCGAACAGATCGAGCTGCGTCCCGATCACCTTTGCGAGCCTACGCCCGGGGTATGACACCTGCCGGGCGTGCGCCCCGGGTCGTTCGGCAGGAAAGTATTCGGGGAGCTGGAGGAGACCGAGGTGGGTGCCGCGCTCCAGCTCAAGGCGATCGAGCCGTCGAGGCTGGTGTATCCCGGCGCCGAGCGCGAATTCAGCGAGCTACTCGACAAGATCGACCGCGGAGAGCCGATCGCGATCTGAGCCGTGCGTCGACCCGGGCGCGGTCAGCTGACCGGCTTGCGTGCCGGCTGGGTCCGTCCCGGCGACTTCTTCTTGCCGCCGTCGTGACCCGACCAGTCGGTCCAGCGATAGCTAGGCTCGCCGGGGGCGCGGAAATCGACGTGGATGAACTGGCTGACCGGATAGATCCCGATGCCGAGGGCGCCGGCCTGGCCGAGGCCGATGCCCGGGCCGAGATCGAGGGTCTCGGCGAAGCCGTAGAGCTCGCGGATCGAGACGTCCTTGATCCGGATGTCCATCGCCGAGGCGTGGAAGTGGCGGCTCGAGTCGCGCTCGTGGAACCGGAAGCCCGAGACCAGGTCGATGCGGTGGCCGGCGTAGTGATCGCAGATCCGGGACAGGTGCTCGTAGAGCTCGGCGCGGACCGCGCGGACGTCGCCGCTGCGGGTGTCCCGCCACAGATCGTCGAGCCTGGCGAGCACGGCGTCGTCGAAGCTGCCGTCGGGCTTGTAGATGTTGCCCTGGAACTCCTCGCCCAGGTTCTCGGCGCGGACCCAGATGTTGCCGGACGGCCGCTCGAGTGGCTCGGTCCGCAGCGACGACACCGCGGCGTTGTGGCCCTGGAACACGGCGACCCGGCGGCACGCCTTCTTGCCGCCGCGCTCGCTGCACTGCCGCATCGTGCCCTTGTCATTGACGCTGCGCCGGGCCGCCGCCTTGTCGGCGGAGGCACTCCCGGCGGCGAAGGCCAGGACAGCAGCGATGAGCAGGGCGGACCGGCGCATGCGAATCGGTAACCTAGGACGATCTGATGAGCTGGCTCAACCAAAATGACGGCGTGAATCACGATTGGCAACGTGATTCACGCTTCGAACACGTCTTTCCGGACAGGTGTTCAGTATCCGATTGTACGGAACGTGATCAAACGCGCGTGGGTGCCTGTCGGGTGCTCGTCGGGTGCTCGTCGGGGCCGTGTGGGGTGCTCGCGGGCGCTCGGCGGGCTCGCACACTGCTCGTCGGCGCACGCTCGTCAGGCGGGGCCCTGCGGCGGGAGCCCGGGCAGGCTGACGCCAGGCAGCGCCACGTGGACCAGCTCGATGCCGATCTGGCGCGCGATCTCGAAGATCCGATCGTCGCGATAGAACTCGCCGTAGACGATGCGGACGATGCCGGCGTTGGCGAGCTGCTTGAAGCAGTTCCAGCACGGGCTCGCGGTGACGTAGTTGGTCGCGCCATCGATGTTCACGCCGTTGCGCGCGGCCTGGATGATCGCGTTGGCCTCGGCGTGGATCGTCGCCACGCAGTGGCCGTCCTCCATCATGTGACCGACGTCCGAGCAGTGCGGCATGCCGCGGATCGAGCCGTTGTACCCGGTCGACAGGATCGTCCGGTTGCGGACGATCACCGCGCCGACGTACTTGCGCGGGCAGGTCGAGCGGGTCGCGACGACTTGCGCGATGCTCATGAAGTACTCGTCCCACGACGCGCGCTTGTGTTCGTCTGCCACGCGCGCACTCTACTCGATGCTATGGTGCGCGTCCGATGTCCGGCGCTCCTCCGACGAAGGCCAAGTACAAGGACACGGTGATCCTCCCGG